>JAUUYH010000039.1 GCA_030590505.1 Kiritimatiellota bacterium | reverse complement strand
CACAGATGAACTCAAATAAGAAAACTTGATGAGATGCATATTGTCATTTTTTTCTTCACCCAATCCGATTTATAAAAAAACAATTATCTTTTTGAATTTTACTCCCTTAAAGTGTATAGTAAATTGTTGGTTGATAATTGGATTGACCCAAAGTTTTTCGAATTGCCCCCAAGTGTTTCAAGGGTTTGCTACAGTTTGAGTGAACCCCATTTATAGGTGCTAGGCACCTGAGTCGTTACAATAATATAACAAGAAATGGAGGGACATATTATGTATATAAGTAAGATTATTCTGTTTGCTATGACAATGTTTTTTGTTGCGAGGTCTTATGCCACCACAGATATGCATCGCCTAATCTGGAATGATGATCCTGCCACGACTATTACCGTAGGCTGGCGTCAGATACATGGCGAGGCAAAGGTCTATTATGATGTAGTCGACCACGGTTTAGATTATAGTGCATATAGTAAATCTCAAGAAGCCTCAAAGAAAAACAATCACCTTGAGCTTAATAGCCATTTTTGCAATATTAAACAGCTTTTAGCGGACACAAAATATTATTTTATAATTGCAGATGGTAAGTCGGTTAGTAAACGCTATTTTTTCAAAACAGCGCCAGCCAAACTCAAAGATTTTAATTTCATTGCTGGTGGCGATACCAAGAGTAGCAATAAAAAGTCAGCGTATATATCTGGGCGTATGTCTAATAGGATGGTGGCAAAACTACGTCCGTTGTTTGTGCTATTCGTGGGGGATTATACAAGTGACTCAGATGTAGCTTCTCGCTGGGTTGAGTGGTTTAACGATTGGGATGCAGACACCTGCTCTACCGACGGCCGCATGTATCCAATCATTCCCGTACATGGAAACCATGAATCCCCCAACGGCCTGAAGGATCTTAAAAATCTTTTTGATACGCCAAAGACATACTACAACATCGATTTCTGTGACAATTTTATGCGCATTCTCGTTCTAAATACCCAATTTTTGTCAAAGGGTCTTAAAAAGAGGGTAACTGATACTTCAAAGAAGTTTGAAGTACAAACAAAGTGGGTAGAGGAAACCCTAAAAAACAGCAGCAATTTTAAATATCGTCTAGCCATGTATCACAAACCTATGCGCCCACACACATCAAGGAAAGGATATAAAAATGATACATATAATGCTTGGGCACCTCTATTTGCAAAATACAAACTCAACCTCTCTTTCGATGGGGACTCCCACTTACATAAAATCACCTATCCACTTATTCACGATGCGAAGGGGGAGGATGGTTTTAGCCGCGATGACATAAACGGGACGATGTTTATTGGGGAAGGTTCATGAGGAGTACCATGTCGCGCACCCGATAAGATACGCAGCTGGACCATGTCATATGGTCAATTCAATCAGTTCAAGCTCATCAACGTCCAAAACGGAAAGTTTTTAATTCGTACAGTGATGACAGGGAATGAGTCTGAAGTTGAATCCTTAAAAGAAAGCGAGGAGCTAACTCTTCCTAAAGGAATTAAACTGTTTGACACACCGGGTATGGGGACAACGATCAACTATCCTTTAAAAAAATAGACCATCTATTCTTTCTCGATTTGGAATAGAATTTTCATTTCCTGCCCTTCGTTTAGGGCAGGCTTCGTTATACTTTCTTTAGTCACGCCGTAGCTAAACGAATGCGGAAGCCTTTTGCATAGGTGGATATCTGCTTTCTGATATTGGATTTTTGATCCTTTTCAACTACGAATAATCTGCGATATTCGCAGAAGAAGAGAAACAAATCTGCGAGATTCGCAGAAATTTAATTAGAGATGTAAGGTGTTCGGGATTTAGATTAAAGACAAAGAGGATCCAAGAGGAGAGGTTGACGATCGCTTTAAAAGGATGCATCAATAGATAATTTTAAATATCGCTTTCAGCGAAAAATGTGGGATTGGTAACTTTCCTAGCCTAGATGCTTCGCATCAAGACTAGGCTATGTTAAACATCTGCTTCGCAGAAGGGTGCTTTTCAAATGATCGATAATCAAATAAAACTTGGGGACGCACAGAAGGAGCGCGACTACTTCGCCTTGCGAACGATCAGCTCGAACCGTTTAGTGTCTGTGATATATTTTTTGATCACACTTTTTATTTCATCAGGAGTGAAGCTTTCATAGGTATCTCGAATAGATTTGATGTAATCCAAGCTGGAACCGTGGTAATCCAGATCTGCCAATTTACTGACCCAGAAGCTGGGTTCCTTCATGGTCTTGTCTAAGACATTGAACAATTGCTTTTTAACAACACTCATTTCTTTCTCGGAAGGGCCTTCTTTGGTGAAATTAATCACGATATCCGCAGCAACCTTCATCGCTTTTTCGGCCTTATCCGGGTCTGCTGTGAAATAAACGCCCATAAAAGAGGAGTTATCATAGACTTTTGAGGGATTGTGAAAAACAGTGGAACTGTAGGTCCAGCCACGTTTCTCACGAATATCTTCGCGCACATGATTTTCCAGAACCATTGTCGCCACTTTAAGCGCCTGGACCTCACGTTTGTTGGACCAACCAGCGGTACGCCAGCCAACCAGAACGACAGAGCGATTAGCAATTGATTCAATATCAACAATGTTGGAAACGGCTTTCTGTGGGATCTCCAGTTTACGACGGGCATCTAGAGCAGCTTTTGTGTTGGGGCGTTTTGGAAGAGAGCCTATATAAGTACTTACAAGTTCTTTAGCACGATCCGGCTTAATATCACCCACCACAGCCATTTCGATCATTGCATTTCCAATAACCTGCTTTAGCCATGCCTGTGCTTTCTCAACGGTAATCGTATCAATCTCAGCGGGGGTCATCGGGAAAAGGCGTGGCGTATTGGGGAACAAAAGCTTCGGCAGTTCTTCACCTAGGCGGGCATCAGCAATTGTCTGCTTCTGCTGATACGCCATCTTGAACTGCTTACGCCAGTTCTGCAGAGCTGACGCCTCAAGTTTTGGATTTGTCAGCAACAGATGAACAAGTTGGAAGCCATATTCAATATCCTGCGGTGAACCGCTGATGGTAATGCTCACGCTGTCGCCGTGGACAGCAGCGCTAACACCAACATTCTTACCGTTTAGGAAGTTGCGGATCTGGGTGGAGGAAAAATTTGTCGTCGCAGCCTGGCGAAAAGTCAATGCAGCAGCATCCGTGAGGCCCTTTGTCGCAATATCTTCCATGATCTTCCCACCCGTTAAAGTTAAACGTACGGTGACCTGGTTCTTTTTGTAATCCATCTCGCGGATGTGAACCCGAGTCCCGTTATCCAGAGTTCCGGAGAATACATTCACATCGGCATCGATGCCTGCCTTGATCCATTTACCCGGAGTTGGTAGTTGAGGGAGAAGCTTTGTAATCTCTGTCTCGCCTTTCTGTTGAGTGGTCTGCTGTTTTTCAGTATCCTGAACAATCGTCAGCAACTCTGCCTTATCTGTCACCGGTTTAGCACCGGCATAGGCCTTGACATTCTCAGGTAGCACGGCAAGAATCATGCGTTTATCGGTTGGGTAGTTGGCCTTAAATGCCTCGTTCACTTCAACAAGTGAGATATTCGAAATTAAAAGTTTTACTAAATTCAACGTCTGCTGGGCAGACATTGGGAGATATCCCTCAGTAACATTATAGTTCAGCTTGTTGGCAATAGCACGTCCATCCTGAGTCGATTCGGCCTTAACAGCACGTTCCAAACCAGAAATGGTGGATGCAATCGCCTGCTTAAGTTCCTGTGGAAGGAAGCCATGTACACGCCCACGTTGAATTTCCTGCGTCAGTTCTGTCAGCATGGCACGGGTATCCTTGGGATGACCTGAGACCTGAGCGGTACATATAAACGCGTCCTTAAACTGGTAGCCAGAACTGGCACCACCGGATTGAAATGAGGCTTTACCTTCGCGAATCATCGTTTGCAGGCGACGGCTGAGAATCCAATTGCCCAAGTCTTGGACAAGCTCAGCACGATAGGCGTCTGTTGTCGGCATGCGGCTTCCACCACTAACAGATAAGATGCTGATATATGCTGTTTTTAGTTCTGGATCAGCTATAATCCCTGAGCGTTGAGTGCTATACGGCACTATACCCACTTCCTTTAGTGTTACGGTCGTGGCTGGGAGTTTCCAGTCATTAAACTGGGCTTCAATCTGCTTCCTCATCTTAGCAGGGTCAACATCTCCAACAATAATTAGGGTTGACAGGTCAGGACGGTACCACGTCTTGTAGTAGCTGTTAAGCAAGTCATGTGTTGCAGACTTAATAACCTTCAACGTGCCAATCGGCATACGCTCCCCAATACGTGCACCGGGGAAGAGTAATGAAATCCGTTTATCACTGATACGTTGTTGTATACCTGCCCGTGCCCGTTTTTCCTCAATAATGACTCCCATCTCACTTTTTACCTCTTCTGGAAATAGGCTTAGACGATAGGCGAAGTCGGACATACATATGAGAGCCTTCTCAATGGTAGCATCTTCGACATTCGGCATAGCAAGCTGGTAGGTTGTCTGGTCAAAGCCGGTAAAGGCGTTTTGATGCTGGCCAAACCGCAGGCCCATAGCCTCGAAATATTTAATCAATTCATCAGGCGGAAAGTTCTTGGAACCATTAAACGCCATGTGTTCCAAATAATGAGCCAAGCCCCGCTGGTTCTCTTCCTCATTAAGAGATCCACTACCAACATGTAGCCAGATCGAGACCTTCCCCGGGGGTGTTTTATGTGGTTTTATCCAGCAGGTCAATCCATTTTTAAGCTTGAATTGATGGATGGATGGGTCCACTGGCAGTGGTTTTGCATAGACAATTGAGCCAAACAGTGATACGAGTAATAACACGCTTATAAATATCTTTTTCATTATCTTCTTCTCCTAATTATTGTTGTATGTAATACGTCTCGACTCAGTTAATTTATGAGTGCAAATAGAGTCGCATATTTTTTATCCGTGATAACAGTCCACTCAAAATAACCGCTACTTAACAGAAGTCAAGTAACAGAACGTTGGAGTTAGTGAGAAAGAATGGATAAAAGGATAAGAGAAATCATGCCTGAAAGGCTTCTGAAGTACGTTAGACATTCCTGTCTGACATAGAGCAAGAGATGAGGAATAAAAAAAGTCCTTTGACAAGTCTTACAGGCTCTAGAAGGGCATGTTTTTATGCTTGTTTTTTTACGCTATGTCAGGCAGGAATGCCTAACGTACTTGATGAGGAATAAAAAAAGTCCTTTGATAAGTCTTACAGGCTCTAGAAGGGCATGTTTTTATGCTTATTTTTTACGCTATGTCAGGCAGGAATGCCTAACGTACTTGAAGAGAAGAGAAGGAATAAGAAAGAGGAGATTAGATTAAGACAAAGATTAAGACAAAGAGTTTTAACCACGAATTACACGAATTAGGAGAAGAAGTACATAAAATGTGCGAAGCCCAAGAATCCTAAGGGGACAGGTTGATAGTCGCCCTCAGTGGTATGAGTAGCTGTCGCACCATAAAACGACGACTTCGTGGCTAAAATAAAGATTAAAAGATGAGTAAAGAGCAAAAATCTATAGTTTTATTTATGATGCCTTAGGTAAGGAAGAAACCATAAATTTGACCGAAGCCCCGTATTTAGTGACTGAACCCCATAGGGCGAGGTTTGATTATCTTTATTTCTCTTTTTCGTAGAAAGGTTCCATTAGGGCGCATTACTCTTGCGCGAATGAAAAAATATAGATGGTTTGCTTGTTTATCGGGAAAAGAAGTTTTTCCGATAAAAATATAATAGCCATCAGAAAGTGTTGTTGTTGTTTTAAATCCCGTGCAACTTCGTTTATCAACCTGATCTTGCAACTCTATCTGAAGCATGACCTTTTCTGTATCGGCTGTTAAAATTGGTGTAGCGGAAATAGTCAACCCTGGGGTTAGTGATGTTTTGCTATTTCTAAAAGAAGATTGTTTTGAAAAATTAAGATCTATTTTCTTCCCGCTAACTGTCAGAGCATCGCATTGTGCAATCAGCTTTGCTTTTGGGGAGTGGATTATTTGTTCAACCATATACTGTGTTTTTGGCAATAATTCATGGAGGATATTGATTTCTTTCGGTTTATCAAACAACTTTTGAAAAGATGTATCAGGAAATTCAATGATGTATCCACTTATAGAAATTTCAAGAGGTAATTTTGTCTTAACTTCTAAAAGTTTTTCTTTGATGGGGAATTCTGCTCGCGGATTAGTTCCCTGGCAAAAAACAACAACTTTATCTTTAATGTCATAGCACATATCTGCTAAAATACAGATATATTTGATTGTATCACCAAGTGATATATTACGCAGTTCTAGAGTAATTTTTGGTTCTTGCTCTTTTAGCGGGAATTGATTGGCGAACAGTATATTTATTCCTTCTGCAAATGTATCAATTTTTTTTGCTTTTTGAGTGATATTTTTTAATGCTTCAGAAACAGGTGTGTTTTTAAAAGATATAGACTTAAATATAATTCGCTTCATACTTGCGACGGTAGATGTGTCATTGTTTTCTTCTACTATCTCCCATTCCATACTTTTAGTATTTGAATAAATAATTTGATTATAGGTTGTTGTTATTGGAACTCTACGAAGAGGTTCCCCTGCCGATGTGGCCATTCTAGCTTTCAGCAAGGCAATAAGATGAATAGTCTCTTTTTTGCCAGTTTTTTTATTAATCCTCTCTATAATATGCTTTTCAAGCGGAATTGTTTCACCATCGTAAAGAACTATATTCCTATTCCCAGTATCACACATTTTAATAAGAGGATTCAATGCCCCATCACCGTTTTTATATTTAAGGGTAGAGTGAAGGTGCAGGTTTATTGTGTAAAAATCCCGATTCACTGTCGGAGTGACATTTAATGATATTCGAATTTTATCATCTATTTCAAGAAATGAGGAGCCTTTATAGCCACTGTGAGCAATGATTGATGCTGTTGAAATTGTTTTTGACAGACTACCGATCAGATTCCATTTGTTTTGTTTCCACAAAATATTTTTTTTATGCTTTATTAAGTATTTTTCTTTTAACTCATCCAACTTTGTTTGGGATATTTCAATATATTTAACTTCGACTAAGCAGAGAGGGGGAATAGCCTCGGATAATAAATTCTTTATTTTAGCGAGATTTTTGTAGTTAGCGACTACTTTAAGCGTATCAGAGGAAGGGATATACTCAGCATTAGCACCTTTAGAAAAGACGACTCCACCATTTCTTAAATATTTCTTCGCAGAATCTGCGTTATTCGCAAATGTGAATGGCATTATATTGTTGACCGGAAATTCTTCTATCAGCTTCGTTTGCAAATTCGACTCGATGGGTGCAATCACGACAGCATTAGAATCAATTCGGAATTTCATATTTGAACCATCACAAATCTGCTTTAAGGCATCATAGCAAGAAATATCTTCTGCGAAATATGAAATTATATTTTTATCTTCAGGCGGTATGAATACAAAGTTAATCCCCTTATGCATAGGGTCATTTTGCAGACTACTTTTCCTGATATATTCAAAGATTTCACCCATTGAGAGATTATTTAAAGAGACCTTACCCAGAGAAATATGTTGCAACCTGGATAATGTGCTGGAATCTTTCTCGCCCGCCAAGCATGATAATGTAAACGAGCAGCAAAATACAAAAACAATAGTTGACAAATAAATGAACTTAAATAAAAAACATTTCATAATCCCTCCTAAATCAGACCTTCATTCTTACGAGTTACGTCTCAATCTCCACCGTTTTGCGTCGGGAATATATTATAAATCCGATCCCCAATACGATCATAAAGTAACTATAGAAGATGCCTCTGCTTACTTCAAGAATAAGAGCTGCATCGGGCTCTCTGTACTGCTCTCCAATGATTCGGACAATTGCGTAAAGAATAAGAAATTCGCCACTGAGTTGTCCAGCTCTTTTGAGTGGATTACCGAACCAAAAACGCAGTTGCAGGTAGATTAGCAGAAAAAGGCCTTCTAGTGATGCCTCGTAAAGTTGAGATGGGTGCCTTGGCTGCACGTACTCAATCGGTGTACCAGGAGGTGCACTTTTAGGAAAAACTACTGCCCATGATACGTTTGTAACCTTCCCCCAAAGTTCTCCATTTATAAAATTGGCAATACGGCCGAAGAAGAGTCCTATCGGTGTAACCGTAGAAAAGAGATCCGCAATCTGCATAAACGGAATTTTCTGTTTACGTGAGATCCACCATACTGAAATCATAACACCGATAAAACCGCCGTGGCTTGACATTCCCCCCTGCCATACCTTTATGAGAGTCAGAGGATCACTGCAGAACTGTGGCCAAGCGTAAAAAAACACATATCCCATACGACCACCGAGCAATACACCTGCGACAATCACAAAAATTGAGCTATCCACCTGATCTGCACTCAAAGGAGATCGTCCTTTTTTATAATAGAGTTTTAAAATATAGATTGCAGCTACAAAGCCGAGAAGATATGCGACTCCATAGTAGCGGACTCCAATATCTCCGTAAATTCTAAATATAAACGGATCAAGATTGTGTACCCAGTATTGTGCTTGTTGTGTCATTGTTAAAAATCCTTTAGTAATTCTGCATCTTGGGATGGAATCCAACAACTGTTTCCATCTGCAAGTGAAATATGATACCAATCCCCGCGCTTCTCCTGCAACTTAAACTCAGTCCCTGAATGAAGCGGTGTCATAAATGCGGCGTTATATATGTAAGCATCTCCCTGATATGCCTGTGTCTCATTTGCTGTGATCACTCCGTCAATCCGGGAAAATAGTTGCATATTAGTTATTGCAATCGAAAATCCCATAACCAATGAAATAGCAAGAAGAGTAAATGCGGTAACTTTGATATGTTTAATCTTTTTAAATAGCAGAGTTCCCAGAGTGAGCCACATCAAGCTGTAAATCACACCAAACAGTATGATCCTGGTTCTGAAGGAAAAATAGTGAAAGAAGAATATTTTCTCCATAATTTTATCAAAAAATGAGTACTCAATTTCATCCACGCATTCACTTCTGACAAAATTTAAATTATGCTGAATATCGCAGTCAAGCGGATCAATTAGCGTAGCACGGTAATAGTTCAGCAGTGCCCTCCCCTTATCACCAGAAAGGTAGTATGCATTCCCAAGGTTCATTAGAAGCACTGGAGTCAAACGATTGTTCATACAAATAAGGTATTGATACTTAAGTGCTGCATTTTGATAGAGTTTTTGCGATTTTAGCGAATCTTTCAATGCAGCATCATTAGCCTCCTGAAACAGCGTATTAGCCTCGTCAAAAAGTAATTTTGTATCTGCTGAACCCGCACATAGTGCAGTTGACAGTATTACAAACAGTATAATTGTTACAATTTTTTTCATATTTTTTATTTATACCGCAAGCGGTAGATATTTTGTATTTCTTTTATTGACTACTCAACCTTAATAGAAATGCTAAGATTTCACCAACGTAGAGTATAATCAACGCTATAAGTGTAAGCACAAACGACCAAGTCTAAGCATTTAATCGACGATTCTCCACATATTTAACACATTTTACAGTACTATCTTTGAGCTCAAATACCACTCCTTCAATATTTTTATCGGTATATCGGTTCAGAGAGCATTCATCATAAATCCGCTTAATCTTATCTACCGTTTGGGATGACACACCACTATTTTTCAGTATATCCTTCAGATCAACGATGGTATGAGCATGCGGCTGGATATTAAATTTCTCAGAAAAATATCTTCTAAAAATATTATCTATTTTGTTAACCGTAATTTCAAATTCATGACTTTCATTGTCTGCATTTTTGTCAATCTTCACCTTATTTATATCTCGATAAAAGCGACGTGCTGCGAATTTCGCAACTGCTTTTATGGGATAATTCCGTTGCAACCTGTAATTTGACGTAACTATCAGGACTATTAAAAATAAAAAAGGAGGAGTTATTGCGAAGATAGCAAATAATAGCCTAAAGGTTATAAAATTATTACTGAATGCCTTGTCCGGATCCGAAACATTGTGTCTAATTCCTTCGGGATTGGATTCAATTTTATTTACCAATTTATTATCACCGCTTAATTCTGCATCAAATGTTGTGGCAGTCTCCGCCGGAAGAACTTCTATTTTAATTGGCGGTGCAACTGTTGCTGAATATGCTCCTGTTTCAGGATCAAAATAGCTAATACGCATTTGCGGAATCTCAGATACATCCGTGCGAAGCGGACGGAGAATGCGCTGAAAAACCATATCATGCCCATCTAATGCACCCAGAGGTTGCTTTGCTGGAATAAGAAAACTGCTGGAGAAGGATTTTGAGT
This sequence comes from Kiritimatiellota bacterium, assembly GCA_030590505.1. Classification (GTDB taxonomy): domain Bacteria; phylum Verrucomicrobiota; class Lentisphaeria; order Victivallales; family JAADHT01; genus JAUUYH01. The sequence goes on along the minus strand of JAUUYH010000039.1, from coordinate 6,145 downwards.
AGGATAGAGGTGGCAGTGTGATTGCAGATGGAAAACTGTAGTTTTTTACCCTTATTGTTAATGTCAATGGATCACCTACACGCATTTTTGTGGGTTTTACAGATGTCTCAACATTGCACTTCCCTACCATCCCGTAGAAATCAAGGGGTGCACTTTCTTGAGGAATATTCAAAACTTCCAGAGTGGGAGAATTGAATGTAATATAAAAACGCTGATAGGGTTGATTGCCTATATCATCAAAAAAGTTATTATTAAAATAGCTTGGATACTTTGGGCGATACGGCCTGCGGTGCTTCTTTGATGACTGTGGCTGTTTTGGAGTTAAATATGATGTAAGCAGTGTTGCCGGCTGGAGCTTAAAGTCGCCAGCTTTCATTGGAATAAGTACTCTGGTAAAACGTAAAAACTCACTCGAATCTCCGTCAATATCAACCTCACCACGCTTTGCTATAATTCTACGATTGGAGACTGGCAGTCCGATAGAGTTTGAACTGCTTGAAGTTATATCATTCACTCCCTGAATAACCTTAAAAGCAGGATTATTCAAAAGTGGCAGATCGATATTTACACCTCTGTAACCGTAGAATGGAAGAGCCGAATACCAGGTAAATATAACCTCAATAGGTTCCGCAACATAGCATTGTTTTTTAGATAGTTCAACAGATATTTTCAAGCCTGGAATAGACTCTGGCCTCATAACCTTTATTTTATGCGCTTGTGTCATAAACACTTTACGGTTAATTATAATTTCAAATGGTGGGATCGTCAAATCACCGTCCTTTTCAGGAACCATATAATAGCGAAGTTCAAATCCTTTTTGTTTATACTTAATTAGTATTTTTGAATTAAGTAGTTTTACTGCAATATGTTTAATTTCCGGAATATTAGGTTTATCAACAATATCTGATCCATCAATAAGAATAGTGTATAAAAAAGGTACCCCAGTATAGAAAGAGCTTGCATCAATCCTGCTTGTAAGTGCAATTTCCTTTTGATTTTCCGCATTAACAACGCAGCAAATAAAAAAGAAAATTACTAGCAGTCGTACTCTTAATTTTCTTATATATACCATAATTAAAACTATCTCCAATGAAACTGAATGCGTACATTCATATTTTTGCGATCTTCGCATTCAAGCAAATTATACCGCAAGCGGTAGAGGTCTTGTATTTCTTTTATTAACTTCTCAACCTTAATCAAAATGCTAAGATTTCACCCCCGTAAAGTATATTATACGGCTAAAATGCAATTCTACCAGTCCTTTTCTACAGGTTTTCGCTTTTTACCGACGCCATTGCCTTCCCTCTTCTTCTGAATCTCCTCATCGCGTTTAAGAATATCCTCTGGCGATACATTCGGAGGTGGAAGCTCCTTCACCTTACTGTCAACTGTCGATTCAGTTGATGATTGAGCACTCTCACTCGCATCATCGCTCTCTGAATCGGAATTCTCATCATCATCTGAACTCTTATTTTCATCTTCATCACCCTGTTGACTACTCTTCTCAGTCGGCAAAAGACGTAGAGCCATTTTTAGAGCATCCAGGGCATTTTTTTCAGCAGTAACGGATGTTCGGTTCACAGCAATTTTTAGCTCTTTTATAGCTTGTTTTTCATTTACAATTGCAATTTTAAGCTGTTCTAGGGTTTCACCCATTGGTAACAATGCTTCCGGAATACCCTTGAAAAACTTCTCTTCAAATTCCTCAGTATCTCCACATACCTCGAGGCTCTTTTTTTCAATATTTTCCTCTGCCGTCAATATTATTTGTCGCGGTTCATCATTTTTTTTACTCTTTTTAATGCAATCTTCTGTTGCGACAAGGTTGTCAGACTGTGCTTTAATCAGTGCCGTCAGTTTTCTCCCAATCATCTGCAGTGCCTTCCTCATCGCCTCATTTTGATCATCCCGCTTTTTTATCGCTTCAATCACTTTCTCTTGTTCAATCAGAGCAAGTTCAAAATTAAACCCAGCATCCTTCATTTTTGGTTCCTGAAACAGCACTTTGCGATAGGAGGCAATTGAAAAATTAAGAAATTGCAATTTTTCCTCCTCCTCGCTTGCACCATTCGCAAGCTTGAAGTAACAGTTACCTCTATTGTAGAGAATTTTAACCAAAAGCTCTTTTGAAATCCCCTCTTTCATTGCACTGTTGTATCCTTCGAGTGCCGTTGAGTAATTGCCGCGTTTGAAACAGCTATTGGCCAGCTTAAAGAAAAGGCTCGGGGATGGATCTGCATTGTGTGCTTTTTGATATTCACGCACTGTCGTATTATAATCGTTTTTTACGATAATTGCCTGTTCTATGGCGTCGTTTGCACCTGCGACATTCGCAGATCCGGCATAGAGCACGGAGTTTGAAAAGATGCAGAAGAAAATTGCTAAATTCGCAAATTTCGCTCGACTTCGGAGTGGCATAACAATCATAATAACAAGCAGTACAAGTGCTAAAAAAAGAAATATCTGAAATTTCTCATCATATACGGTTACTGTATTATCGCTTATCAGCTCTTTGCGTTTCATTGAATTAAGCTGACGATAAATCAGATCAAGGTGCATATTTTTTGTACCGACAGGCAGGTATGCACCGGCATTGCAAAGTTTTACAAGCTCACGAAGTTTGGTACTTTCAAGTCTAGTCACCACATCACGCCCATTGTACTGCATATATTTCACTGTTTCATCAAGGGTCGGAATTTTTGATCCATTTACTGTATCACCGATACCAATAACTATAAGTTTTACATTTTTCCCATTTAAAACATCTGCTGCTTTCCGAAAACCACCACCCTGGTCTCCGCCATCAGTTATCAGCACAATATCCTTATACCCTCTCTTTGAATCTGCAAAAAGCTTATCTGCTGTTTTTATAATTGCATCCGAAAGACGTGTACCACCCTGATCCACGCTGTTGATCCCCACCTTACCTAGCATATAATGAAAAAAGTCTGTATCAAGTGTTAATGGACACTTTATGGCCGAAGATCCTGCAAAAACAACAAGCCCAACACGATTACCGTCAAAGCTTTCAACACAGTCCCAAATTGCCATTTTCGCACGTTCAAGCCTGTTCGGATATATGTCATCTGCAAGCATGCTATTTGAAACATCAAGAATAAAAACAACATCCCTCCCCTCACGCTGCAGTAATTCAGGATGCGGATTCCACGCCGGTCTGCTAAGTGCAAATACAATCAGAAGAACGGCTGAAACCAGGATGTAAAGTGTTAATCTTTCCAAAAAACCATTTTTAGCACGAACCCGCTCCGCACTACCTGCAAAATTTTCAATATCCACAGCCGTTTTCCTGCTCCGCACGATATAGAGAATTGCGAATATCGCAGCAAGTGGCAGCAGCAGTAACATCATCGGCCTATTCAAAACAACACTATTCAGCATAAAACTATTCAGCACAAAACTATTCATCATGGTGCCATCCTAAAAATGGTTGCGGTTAAAAGATTCTGAATCAATAGCAGAAATATACCGATAAGTGCGAAGATCGCAAATGCCTCATCTTTATCGATATAATTAACTGCCTTCATCTTACTCTTTTCGAGTGAATCAATTTTCTTATACACAGCCTGGAGTGAATCAAAATCGTAGGCAGTACGGAATATCCCACCTGTCATCTCTGCCATCTTACTTAAAATTTTATCACTGTCTGAGCGCGCCTGTGAGGTGAGAAATTCACCCTTTTTCGTCTTTACAATCTTTGCATCTGGTGGGTTATGCAGACTTATGGTGTAGATACGAATCCCCCACTCTTTTGCCAATGCCGCAGCCTGAAGCGGCAGGTGTAAACCACAGTTATTTTCGCCATCGGTAAGAAGTACAATTATCTTACTCGTAACATTATCTTCAGCATCACGATTCTCAAGATCTTTCAAACGCGCGGCGGCAAGTACAGCGGCATCTCCATAACCTGTTCCATCCTCATTTAAACGGTCATTTATCTGCAATTCCCTCACAAGATTAACCAGTACTTTATGACTAAGAGTCATCGGGCAAACCGTATCTGCGTATCTCGCAAAAGTAATAATACCAATCAAGTCATCTGGACGCCCCTCCAACTCCTCACCATTCCCCATCACAAACTCTTCAACAACCTTTTTTGCGACCTCCATACGGCTATCATCCTTATTTCCGTAACGGATACTCATATCCATACTACTAGAAATATCTATCAGCATCTGAATGCCGATGCCCTCCCGGTTCTGTCGCTGATTAACCCTCTCCATCTGCGGTCTCGCAAGGGCAATAATAAATAGAATCATCCCAAAATAAAAACAGAGTGGAGGAATAAAAAGAAAATGCTGCCGCCACGTTTTCTTTGTCCCTTTAAATAGCAAGACATTAGAAAAAAGCACAGCATCCTTCCTCCGCTGCCGATATTGATAAAACGCTATCACCGGAAGCAAGAAAAATAAAAGAAACCAGTATGTAGAGAGAAATGTCATAGGTGTAATTTGCCTAATGATCAAAAAGAACAAGCAGTGTACAGGAGTTATTCTTAAAAGAGAAAAGTCCGTTTGCGATATTTACCGATTTCATTTCACCAGATTCAAGCCGGTATTCAACCTTAGAATCTTTCTCTAAGGTCGAGACAAAAGCTTCATGATGTGCCTTAAATCCTAGCTTACCTTTCGCAGTTTCTACGATACAATAACTCACAGCCTCATCAAGTAAAAGGTTATCAATAGATACAATTTTAAGGTTAAAAGTATTCATTACTTCAGTGTTTCCGCTTTTTTACGAGCATCTTCAACTGTGCCAACCATATAGAATGCCTGTTCCGGAAGATCATCGTGCTTACCTTCAAGAATCTCTGTAAATGAACGAATCGTGTCCTCTACCGGAACAAATACCCCTTTCATTCCAGTGAAATGCTCCGCAACAGTAAATGGTTGTGACAAAAATTTCTGAATTTTCCTTGCACGTTCAACAGTCTTACGATCCTCATCAGACAACTCATCCATCCCCATAATCGCAATAATATCCTGAAGATTTTTATAGACTTGCAGAATCTCCTGAACTCGGCGTGCTGTCGTGTAGTGTGCCTCTCCCACAATATCTGGAGATAACATACGCGACGAAGATGATAACGGATCAACTGCTGGATATATCCCTATTTCAACAATTGCTCGACTTAGGTTTGTTGTTGCATCAAGATGCGAAAACGTCGCTGCCGGTGCTGGGTCAGTATAGTCATCAGCAGGCACGTAAACAGCCTGAACCGATGTTACAGAACCACGTTTCGTCGAAGTTATGCGTTCCTGAAGTTCGCCCAGTTCAGATGCTAGTGTCGGCTGATAACCAACCGCCGACGGGATTCTACCGAGTAGTGCCGAAACTTCAGCTCCAGCCTGTACAAAACGAAAAATATTGTCAACAAAAAGCAGTACATCTTGATTCTGTTCATCTCTGAAATATTCTGCAACACTTAGTGCTGAAAGTGCGACTCTCGCACGTGCACCTGGCGGTTCATTCATCTGCCCGTAAATCAACGAAGTTCTGTCAATCACTCCAGACTCCTTCATCTCTCCGAAAAGCTGAGTCCCCTCTCTTGTCCGTTCTCCAACTCCGCAGAAAACCGAGTAACCACCATGAACTTTTGCAATATTATTAATCAGTTCCATAATCAGCACGGTCTTACCGACACCTGCACCGCCAAAGAGCCCAATTTTTCCGCCTTTCATATACGGAGCCAGAAGATCCACAACCTTAATCCCGGTTACAAGTACTTCATCAGATGTGCTCAATTCTGAAAAACTAGGAGCCTTTCTGTGAATCGGGTAATAGACATCACTCTTAATCTCGCCCTGCTCATCAACCGGATCACCAGTTACATTCATAATACGACCAAGCGTTCCATCTCCAACTGGCACCATAATCGGCTCTCCAGTGTTCAAAACATCTGTCCCACGACTCAGCCCCTCACTCGAGTCCATAGCAATCGCTCTCACAGTATTATCTCCAATATGCTGCACAACCTCAAGCACAAGATTAAACTCTTTATCGTTGATAGATTTATTGGTAGTTTTAAGAGCAGTGTAGATCGAAGGTAGCTCCTCCTCCGACTCAAAACGTACATCCACAACTGGACCTAAAACTTGTGTAATTATTCCATTCTTTTTCATAATAT
>JAUUYH010000081.1 GCA_030590505.1 Kiritimatiellota bacterium | reverse complement strand
TTTCACGAATTAAGAGAAGAGAAAAAGATAAAACTTTGTTTAAGTTTTTTGCGGAATACGCAAAAATCTTAAACAAGGGGGTTCTGTTTAAGAAAGAGGTAGGTGGTCGGTTATCAACTCCGAACACCTAATCTGCGTATTCCGCAACTCTTCTCTTCATAATGATAAAAGCGTTGAGGGTTGTTACAGTCAAGGGGAACTGATAACTATTCCTCGTGAAGAACTTTCTGATGCTGAGGTGATCCGCAGGTTTGGAAGTTTGATTTCGCTAAATTACGGGAAAAGCTTACTACCAAAAGAGCAAGCTCCCTGAAGATTTTGATTTCAGCGAATTTCGCAAAAAATGCCTTCCGCTGGTAGAGCTCAAAGCTGGGCATACGCTGAACCCGATCTTATCTCTTGGCTCTTCGCTCATAAACTTAAAAAGTAAAGCGGATTATTATCTTCTCCGCCTTACTTGAACTCATTGATCGGTTGCTTGTATTGAGGAGTTTTTTTTAAGTAAAAAATAATCCTTTCATCAGTTTGATTTTTTGATATTATGCTATAACGTCTATAAAGAGGACTATATAAATGGCTATCAACTTATGTTTGAATAATTTTATTATTTCAAGTCTCGCTTGTCTTGTTATGTTTGCATTGAAATTATTAAAACTGGTGAAACAATTTGAAATAGATAAAATTAAAACGTGGCTTGAATCCTATAAAACCGGGGAGAAGTAGATGAATATCAATACAATACCACATTCAGCAACAATTCTTGTTATTGATGATAATCCTATTAATTTACAAGTAGTTTTTGAATATTTACAAGCTTGTGAATTAGAAATAAGTATAGCTCAAACAGGTATCGCCGGAATTGAACGAGCAATAACAATCATCCCTGATTTGATTTTGCTTGATATTCAGTTACCAGATATAGATGGGTTTGAAACATGCCGGCGATTAAAGTTAAATGAAGCAACAACAGATATACCCGTTATTTTTATAACCGCCCAGGCAGACAGTGAAAGCCTGGTAAAGGGATTTTCTGTTGGAGCTGTCGATTATATCACAAAACCGATACAACAGCAAGAGCTTTTGGCGAGGCTTCAAACTCATTTGAATCTTCAGCAACTACAAAAGCAATTAGAGCAACAGGTCAAAGAGCGTACTACTGAATTAATAAATGCAAATGCCAGATTAGAAGATGAAATCCATGAGCGCAAAATATTAAACGCAGCCCTTGATCAAGCAGCAGAAAGCATAATAATAACCGATACAGAAGGGGTTATAATATATGTCAATCGTGCATTTGAACAGATAACAGGCTATTCGACCAAAGAAGCTATTGGGAAAAAACCAAATATGCTAAAAAGCAATGAACAAGCACTCTCTCTATATAAAGATCTATGGAAGACTATTACAGATAAAAAAATATGGTTAGGGCGATTGATCAATAAACGTAAAGATGGTTCTTTCTACACAGAAACTGCAACAATTAGTCCTGTGCTTGATGAAAATAATGTTATCATAAATTATATCGGCGTAAAACGAGATATAACAGAAGAGTTGAAACTCCAAAAACAGTATCATCAAAGTCAAAAAATGGAATCGGTTGGTCTACTAGCAGGTGGTGTAGCACATGATTTTAACAATATACTGACTGCGATTAACGGCTATGCTGAATTATCAAAGCTAGAACTCCCTTCTGAAAGTCCTGTTCAATCTATGCTTGATATAATTTTATCTTCTGGTAAACGTGCTACAAGTTTGATCCGTCAACTTTTGGCTTTCAGTCGAAAAGAGATTACAGCACCCACAGTGCTGTCCCTTGACAAGATCGTTACAGATATGGATAAGATGTTAGAACAGATTATTGGAAAACAGGTAAAAATTAAAACAATTTATCCTCCTGAGTTGTGGAGTGTAAAGGTTGATCAATCTCAAGCAGAGTCGATAATTGTGAATCTGGCTGTTAATGCTCGTGATGCAATGCCTGAAGGGGGGCTGCTAACAATTGAACTTTCAAACAAAAAATTAGGTTCAAATGTATCTGAATCTTACATAAAAGCTAAACCAGGTGATTATGTTCTATTATCTGTCACTGATACTGGTAGCGGTATGAGTCGTATTGTAAAAGATCGCCTATTTGAACCATTCTTTACGACTAAAGTCTCAGGAAAAGGTACGGGGCTTGGCTTAGCTGCAGTATTTGGGATTGTAACTCATAGCAAAGGGGCCCTCTGTCTTCATACCAAAGAGGGGGTAGGGACGACTTTTGAAATTTACTTGCCTCGCGTTATAGAGGACGTGACCTTGAGTGATACAGGTCAACAAGTAAAAGAAATGTGCGTGTCTGGCAACGAAACGATCCTACTATTCGAAGATGATAAAAATGTATTACATGTGATGAAAAAAGCCATTGAATTAGAAGGGTTCAACGTACTAGAAGCGCGAGATGGTCATGATGCCCTAGAGATTGCCTCAAATTATGATAAAAGTATTGATTTGTTATTAACCAATGTCACCCTACCTAAAATGAATGGGAAAAAATTAGCTAAAAATTTAATGGAAATTTTCCCAAATGTGAAAACTATATTTACTTCAGGGGCTCTTGGTCGAACAATAGAGCAAGGTGATGAAATAGAAAAAGGAGATATTTACCTACAAAAACCATTTTCTATTCATGACCTCACTCAAAAGATTAAAGAGGTGTTACATCAATAATTTATCAACTGAAAGTGCTTCGTGAACATGCATTAATTGAAAGTGCTGTCTCTTTCAATAGAATAGAAGGTGTAACAGTTGTGATTCTCGTATGAGTTTGAGTAACTGCTTTAGGAAGGAGTTTTTCCATTTTTAATCTGTACTGAATTCTGATTATTCTCTTGTGAAAAAGTAATTTCCGATATAATTGCAATTGATATTTAGATTTGTTGATGTATTATCTATACTCTATGGTGTTGTGAATGAATATTTACATTTTCATAGAATAGTGGTACAGTTTATACTTAACGCGGGTGAAATCTTAGCATTTCGATTAAGGTTTAGTCGCTATAAAAGAAATACCAGATCTCTACCGCTTGCGGTATAATAAAGAAATAACTCCCGTACGGGAAAAAATAGAGTAATATAATGTTAGCAAAAAGAATAATTCCATGTCTAGATGTTACAGACGGTCGTGTAGTTAAAGGTGTAAATTTTGTAGATCTGATAGACGCTGGAGATCCGGTTGAGGCTGCAATTGAGTATAATCGTCAGGGTGCAGATGAGATTGTATTCCTTGATATCACAGCATCCAGTGATAATCGCAAATCAATGATCGATGTTATTAAGCAAACTGCCGAACAGGTTTTTATACCTCTTACTGTAGGCGGTGGAATCAGAACGGTTGAGGATATGAGAGTGATGTTGAGCTCGGGTGCTGATAAGATCTCTCTTAATACTGCCGCAATACTCGATCCTGACCTCATCTCACGAGGAGCAGAACGTTTTGGGAACCAGTGTATTGTGCTTGCAATTGATGCAAGACGAAATCCTGACAAATCTGGACACTGGAATGTTTTTACACATGGTGGTAGAAAAATAACCGAACTAGATGCCATTGAGTGGGCAATTAAAGGGGTAGAACTCGGCGCAGGCGAAATCCTCCTTACAAGTATGGATTGTGATGGGACTAAAAATGGATACGACTGCGAACTGACCTCCAAGGTCTCTGAAGCAGTATCAGTTCCGGTAATCGCTTCAGGTGGTGCGGGAACACTTGAGCACCTTGTCGAGGTTCTTAAAAAGGGGAAAGCTGATGCAGTTTTGGCAGCAAGTATATTTCATTTCGGCACATTTACTGTTCCCGAAACTAAAGAGTTTCTTAAAAATGCCAGCATTCCAGTACGAGATTCATAACTTATTGTTTTCTTTTAGAAAGCATCAGGTAGCGGCAACTCTCTGAACCTGCATCAAGTGCTTTTCTGAATGCATCGCAAATGGCTGTACCTTTCAGATATTCAGAAAATAGTACAGCGGAGACTGTATCCCCGGCACCTATTGGATTGACCACATTGCTGACAAATGATATAGGGAATTCACAGGAATTACCATCACTGAAGAGATAGGATTTCTTTGAACCGTCAGTAATTGCAAGGATTTTTACAGGGTATTTTTCTATAATTTTCATTCCACCCTTATAGATATCCTCTTCTTCACTTAAAGCTGCAAGTTCTCTACGATTGATTTTTAGAATGTCAACACCAACCTCGAGTATTGGCAAAATGCCTTTATACGAATCAAGAAGTAATGGTTTACCAGTATCGCGCGCGAGTTTCGCAATTTCTAGATAAAAATCAATAGTTATACCAGGAGGATAGGTGCCGCAGATAGCAAAAGCATCGCAAGATTTTGCATGTTTTTTAATTTTATTTAACAGTTCTGCAATTTCATCATCAGTAATTTTTCCAGAAGGCTCAATCAACTCTGTAGCTTCTGAAACAGATGAGAGAAGTGTTGTGCATGTACGTGTTGGTGCCTTAACGTGCTGATCCAGTAATACCAAGCCAGCTTCCTTGAGATCCGAACTGTACATATCGCCTGTACCACCACCCACAAACTGTGCGAGTATCGCAATATGCTCTTGTCTTTTTATTACTTTTGCGAAGTTCGCACCTTTACCAGAAGCAAAGGTAAGCATATCGCGGGCACGGTTGACCTCGCCCTTGTTTACGTCTTCTTTAAAGATCATAATCTTCTGCCAAGCTGGATTCAGCCCTACTACTAAAATTGATTTATTCATAATATATAATATTGATTTGTAATCACGAATATGGTCTTTACTATTAAATCCCACTTCGCAATATTTAAAGTTTACTCTCTTTTTAAATTGATTTCTGTATATACCGCAAGCGGTAGAGATCTTGTCTTTCTTTTGCTAGCTAATTAAGTTTAAGAAAAATGTTAAGATTTTATCCGTGCGAAGTATATAATAGTTACATTATTCGCAATTCACAATCGATATTACAAAAATATTAGAAGTTTTTTTGAAGCTCGGATTGATTTATACTACGGTAACACTTAATTTAACAGCATGACAGATGATATACAATATATGAAACGGGCAATTACACTTGCAAAAAAAGGATTTGGAAAAACCTCACCAAACCCTATGGTCGGTGCTGTCATAGTTAAAAATGGAATAATCATCGGCGAAGGTTATCATAAAAAATGCGGAACACCACACGCAGAGATTAATGCAATAAACTCCGCAAAAGAGTCAATTGACGGAACAACTATGTATGTTACACTCGAACCATGCTCTACAACAGGACAAACCCCTCCATGCACAGATGCAATTATATCTGCGAATATCGCAAAGGTTGTAGTCGGTTGCCTCGATCCTAACCCGAATCACGCAGGAAGAGCATTGAAAATACTAAAGAGTGCCAATGTCGAGACAACGATCAATGTTGAACAGAAAAGTTGCGAAGACCTTAATAGGGCATTTTTTCATTGGATAGAGACTGGCACTCCGTATGTAATTCTTAAAATGGCAATGACTCTTGATGGTAAAACTGCGACCGCAAGCGGCAAATCAAAATGGATTACAGGTCCTCAAGCCAGAAAAAGCGTACAGAAATTGCGCAAATGGTCTGATGCAATTATGGTTGGTAGCGGAACAGTTAAGGCTGATAATCCATCGCTAAATGTGCGTAATTCGCAAGGTGCTTCACTCAAAAACTGGGTACAACCACTTCGCATAGTGGCATCACGTACAATGAGCTTAGATGATGCACAACAACTTATGGGCCCTGGCAGCATACCAGAAATAGTTAAAGCTGATACAAAAAAAGAGTGGCGCACCCTAATGGAAAAGTTAGGAGAAAAAAATATCACTGCACTGCTGATTGAAGGCGGTTCAGGGCTGGCAGCATCTGCGATTCACGCAGAAGTTATTCACGAAATAGCATTTTACATTGCCCCTAAAATTCTAGGTGGCAGAAACTCAAGGCCCGTAATAGGAGGTTTAGATCCAGCATCGCTAAGTGAAGCGCGGAATCTCCAGGAGATGAAAATTAAGAAAATAGGTGATGATTTTTTACTAACAGGACGATTATTATACCGCAAGCGGTAGGTCTCTTGTCTTTTTTTTGCTAGCTAGGTACGATTTAGGTTCTATCCTTTTTTCCCAAAGTTACCCATTAATTCTGGCGAGAACCTTTATTTTTATGCTGACTGCAGCATCTACCGTGCCCGAATCCTTCGGCGAGATTTTCAAATTTGGCTGAGCCACATTTGGGACAGGTGTATTTGTAATTATCTGTGAAATTGCCAGGATATACTTTTTTACAGTCAATGCAGATTATTCTATTGTTAGCAAAGTGCACAGAGCCACCCTCAATCTGCAAGACTTTTCCCTCAACAATCAGCTGGGCAACCTTATAGCGTGTTTTTGCTATTAGTCGTGTAAAGGTCGGACGCGAAATTTCCATCTTGATTGCTGCTTCGCTATGCTCCAGACCATCATAATCAGCTAATCTCAGTGCCTCATACTCATCGAGAGTTAAAGTTACCGAACCTAACTTACTCATCTGTATCCCTGCTGGCTTGAAATTGTTAAATGCCGGAGGGGCGAGTACATTTCTCTTTTTTTCAGGTCTTGCCATAGAATATCCTATTTAAACTCAAATTTATTTAATTATATTTGTATACAAAATTTACTATTTTTGAATACACTTGCATATAAGGGTAATTTTGCACTTATGTGCATTCATTCAACCTCTAACTTGAATTTTTCAGGTAATTAGTCAGAAAAAGAGGGATAATCTATCTGCAGAGTGTACGTTAAATTCCACTAATGAAGCTTTGATTTAGGTGTTTTTTGACTTGTCCATAGAAAAATCACAATTCAGATTTGGAAAATATTACGCAACCAATTATCAGGTAGGCTGCTGTATATGCTATAAGGAAGATGCCGTCGTGCATGATTAAATCCCATTTTATGTTCTCCGCCATTGTATATTTCCATATCATTAAGTATCGTGTTGGGAGAAAGCGTTGCAGGTTCTCCATGAATGGGAGGGTGCTAAGTATGTAGCTTGTGTAATATATTCCTAGCGGGAAAACGGTTGCAATTGCTGTTTTTTTGAAGATAGCGGAGAACATCAGAAACATTGCGGATAGTGAGATAAGTGCGAATCCCGCAAAAAGGTAGGAGAGCAGAAGGCGCCCCCATGCTATCTCTTCTGGCATAATGAAAATTTTTGCGTCTTTTCCCATAAATGCAGGCCCGAATACTATGATATCACCAGAAAAACCGAATAGCAGTGAGCCGATTAGATAACTTATAATAAGTAGAATAACAAGAAGAATGTATGAATAGATGGATAGAGATAAAAATTTTCCGATAAAAATCTGCCAGCGTGATACTGGTCTTATCGCGACAGTTCTGATATATCCATTCTGGTACTCACCTGCGAATGATGCTGCGGAAAAAATGCCTATTATCATCGGCAGTAGCATATAGATTCCGGGTAGAAGAATTGTTTCTGAAAAAGCCAGTCCGTTCATCATCTCTGAAACAAGGCGACCGATTAGTTCCTTATTTGGACGCTTTGTCATACGAACGGTCATTCCAAGAGCACCAAGCACGGTAAGGAATAGCGATACAGCAATACCTGCATGCGCAATCTTTCTTCTGAACATTTTGTTTATCTCAAAATCTGTCAGAGCCAGAAGATTTAGAATCTTTTCCTGTAAGTTCAACAAATATATCCTCCAATCTGTTTTGATGTTTTGCTATTCGGTAGATATCAATTTTTTCTGCAGTCAATTTTCGGATAAGTTCTGGAATGTCATCCTCTTTTCCTTCAATATAGTACATGATATGCCCGGTTGAGTCAATCCTCTGTTCTCTATTGATCTCTAGCTTCTCTTTTTCTGCGAATTTCGCAAACTGGACATCTGGCTGCAATACAATCTCAATATATTCCTGTGCCTTTATAAGGTCAGACACACTGGATTCGCAAATTTTCTTTCCTTTGTCGATAATTGCGACATTCGCACAGAGTTGTTCGACCTCCGAAAGAAGATGGCTTGAGAGAAATACTGTAACATTAAATTCTTCCGAGAGGCGTTTTATCAGTTTGCGTACTCCGACTATTCCGTGGGGGTCGAGACCATTTGTCGGTTCATCAAGAAAAATTAATTTATTGTCTGGAAGCAGTGCCTGTGCAATGCCGAGGCGCTGTTTCATACCGTATGAGAATGTTCCAACGCGCTGTTTTTCAGTAGAGGCGAGCCCGACAAGATCCAAAGTATCCATAAGTCGTTTTTTTGATATTTTGCCAGAGAATCGAGTTAGGTAGTAGAGGTTTTCGTAAGCAGAAAAATCTGCGAAAAGCGCAGGGGCTTCGACCACTGCTCCTATATTGCTAAGTATCTCTTGTTTTTTTAGATAGAGATTTTTCCCGAATACCTGTATTTCGCCTCTGGTTGGTGTTGTGAGCCCCAGAATTGATTTGATTACTGTTGTTTTTCCCGCTCCATTCGGGCCAAGAAAACCGAAGATTGTTCCAGAAGGTACATTAAGGTCAAGGTCGGAAACTGCGGTAATGTTTCCGTACTTTTTTGTCAGACCTTTTATTTTTATAATATAATCACTCACTGTTAAGTTTTTCCATTATTCTATTAATTGCTTTAACGATTTTTGTACATTACCTGCGGGATAGAGATAATTTCTTCCGAGGCTATCATGAAACTCCATAGCATCTCCCAGAAGAGGTGTACGTAGAATATTACCTGCAAAATTGAGCGTTGTCTTATCAATTAAACGTCCATTTAGCCATGTGTTCCATTCATAGCTTGTACCATACAGGTGATAGTAGGTTTTTCCACTGTATTTTGACTCACTGTCTCCAGGGCAGCGATAGACGGTTCCTTTATCAATTTTAATAATCTTTACAACCGACATTGGGTCTTCAGGAGAATTCGGAATTCTACTGCATGTTGGAAGGCGTCCGGAATAATTATTTACATAGTTTGCAACAGCAATTCCTATCTGGTGCAGATTATTTATGCATGAAGATTTTTTTGCATTTATTTTTACCTTGTTGATTACTGGAAGCAGCATTCCAGCAAGCAGTCCGATGATTCCAATTACCACCAGAAGTTCAATTAGGGTGAATTTTACTGTTTTCCTTTTTTTTATAAAATACGTAAGTGGAGTTGCTTGGATATAAGTTTTTAAAACATATTTTTTCATTATTGTCCCATTTGAATGGAGAATTCATCAATAATTGGAGTCATAAGTTCTCGTTCTTGCGGAGAGAACTCTTTATAGAAGAACCCCAGTGCTTCATTCATCATCTTTTTCCCTTCAGGAGAGTTCATTCTTTCTTTGGCTTTGTTTCTCTGTTCCAGAGTCATTTTAGTAAAACGTTGCCTCATTTTTGTGACAACTTCCTTAACTTTATCTTTTTTCTCCATCTCGGTTAAGTCCACATTCTCTTCACGCATCTGCTCGAGACGCCCCCTCATCACTTCAGTAATTAACTTTTTGCGTGTATTAGGAGGTAGTTTCTCAATCATTTCGCGCATTTGCAATCTCTCTTCAGAAGATATTTCACTGTCTTTTTGAGAGAGGATAATGTCTTTCATCTCAGCAATTTTAACTTCTTCTGGATCGGGGCGTAGGGCGTTATAAGCAATAAGAGTACCTAGAATGATAAAAACACCGATCAGAATCAGATTTTGTTTCAATTTTAATTTTGCAAGTTCATTGCCCATCAGTAATCCTTTTCTATTTCCTAAATCGTGCAATCTTACACACTTATACTTGCATTATTTAGGTATTATATACTTTGCACGGATGAAATCCTAGCATTTCACTTAAGGTTGAATCGTCAATAAGAGAAATACAAGATCTCTACCGCTTGCGGTATACTTTGCACGGATGAAATCCTAGCATTTTCTTTAAACTTAATTAGCTAGCAAAAGAAAGACAAGGTATCTACCGCTTGCGGTATATAAAATTTTATTATTAAGTGACGCGAATAATTAAAGTTACCACATTTCTGGCACTACTCAATCAGTATTTGCGAGAAAATGTAAGTTTATTTACCTTTGGATTAATTCTTTCATCAGCTTGACTTTAGCCCGCATTTTTTTATGAAAAATACGGGTTAGTCTGTTTTCGTCGTTGTTTTGATATGTTTATTAAAGAACTTCCATATAATCTCGCTCGGCTCAATATCCATACAGGTTTTTCCAAGTAATCTTTCCCGTAATGCTTTTCCTATTTTTCCTCCTGTCCGCTTGGTGTTTGGCCAATCATGACCGCCTCCACCATGGAGAAAAATTAAAAGTGGTAATGCTCTATCTTTTTTTATTTTATCAGGTGTTACGATATAATAAAAACGGTCGATTCCTCCTGATTTTATGATCTGCTTGCCTCTCTGTTTTACAGGTTTTTCTGCAGAGTTTAAATTAGTGATCATTAACGGAAGAACGCTCAAAAATATAAGCATATAGCATATCTTAAACATCATTAGCTCCTTTTTTAGAGTTGTTCTAAGGCTGTCATAGCAGTGTTGGTGCTTTGCGAGGGAGTAGCTTGCGGCTCCCATAAATTCATATTTTTGTGTGTGTGATTTTGTTTCGAAATTTATAAAGTAATACGACAGCAGGCATGTAAACAGAAGCAGCAAATTCCATATACTCTTCGAATAGCTTGGGTCTCCAAGGATTTTCAGGTAGATTCATTCTGTCAAGAATTTGTGAACACACGAGTACTGTTCCCCATATAGCAAACGCAACCGCCCAGGGTTCTCCACGGAAAAAAGCTTTGATTGTAAAAAGACCATATCTTAAAAT
>JAUUYH010000043.1 GCA_030590505.1 Kiritimatiellota bacterium | reverse complement strand
TGGGTGCATGGTGTCAACGATCTAGTCATTGATAATAAAATAGGAATGGCTACTATAACGATTGAGACGCAGGAGTAAGTTATCTTTTTCTGAGCAGGGCCTACCTTACTTTCATTAGATTGCATTGTAGGTCATGGATTGCGGAGCCGCTGTTGTGGAATGTGTAGTTGTTGTAGTTGTAGTCTGAAAAACCGACGTGCGTATGGCCGATGTAGATGTCGGTAATATCTTTTAATTGGTGGCTATGATCTTTTTCAAGAACCTGCATTACATATTTTGCGCAACGCTCTTTTGCGTGTACTTTAGAAATAAGGCGATGTGCCCCCATTTTAATTACACGATGATATGTTTTTTGGATAATGGAGCGAACTGGATTTCTATGTTTATATTTTTTTCTTTCAAAGGGGGATTTGTTACGCATAGAGAATATCAGATCACCGTGCATAAATAGTGATGATCCGATTTTGATAAAAGAACTATGCCAGATGAAATTATCCTGTTTCTTTGCGAATTGAGCAATAGGTTTAAGTATATTTTTATGTGCATCATGATTTCCGAGAATGTAGATGAATGTGCAGTTCGGAAAGTCATCACATATATCACTAAACCACTTTATTGCGAATTTCGCAGTTGCTGCCGCTGACCCTAAGGTACTCCATCTGAAGTCGAAAATATCACCATTGAAGACAAAAAAATCCGCATTCGCGGCAGCTTTGCGAATATCGCACATATATTCTTCAACGGATGTCCACTTGGTACACATGTGCAGATCGGATACAACGTACCCATGTTCTATCTTCTGTAGGGGTGTTTTCATCTTTGTTTTACTATTTCCGTACCAATTCCTCTGTCGGTAAAGATCTCAAGCATCAGTGAATGTTTGATGCGTCCATCAATAATATGCACTTTGTTGGTTCCTGCAAGTAGTGCGTCTTCTGCACTTTTAATCTTAGGAGCCATGCCTCCGCTTATGATCTTTCGATTTATTAGTTCGTCGACTTCATCAATCGTTATGGTTGATATTACAGAATTTTCATCATCTCGATCTCTTAAAATCCCAGGAACATCACTAAGGAATACAAGTTTACGTGCCTTGAGAGCTTTTGCAATCTGACATGCAGCAATGTCGGCATTGATATTGTAAGTGTTTCCTTTATTATCGATAGCAAGTGGAGGGATAATAGGAAGAACATCTTCCTCTAGGGCCTCAAAAATCTGTTTTGTGTTAACGTCAACGATACTTCCTACAAAACCGAGATCGAGTTCTTTTCCTGAGTCACTGCATTGTGTTGTTGCTTTTTTAGCAGTTAGAAACTTTTTCCCTGACAGTTGGCGACCCTTACCGCCAGCGTCTTGAACAGCATTGAGCAAATATGTGTTTACAACATTATGAAGAACTTCATCGACAACTTTTATTGTTTTTTTACAGGTATAGCGCAATCCATTAATGAATTTTGTTGGAATATTCAGTTGATGAAGTTTTGCACTAATAGCCTTGCCGCCACCATGCACGACAACAGGTTTCATACCTACGCACTCCATAAAAACAATATCTCTCATTGTTTTTTTGATAAGATCCTTGTCCTCCATTGCACTGCCGCCGAATTTTATAACAACAATTTCATTTCTGAATTTTTGAATATATGGCAGTGCTTCAATAAGTACAGCTGCTTTATCTATCTCTTTTTGCATTTTTAATAATTCTCCTATTTTTCAGTGAACAATTCTGAATTTTTCTTCTTTATCTAAATATATTACAATTTGCGTACTTCGCAATAGAGATATGTGCGATACACACAAAAAATCCCCATACGGAGTTTTCCGTACAGGGATTGTATGTTTATGGCTCTTTTACGCCTGTTTTTTTGGAGCCGGTATAGCTGCTTTTGCTGGCTCATTGGCTTTGACCTTTCCGAGATACTCAGGAAGTTCTACTCCAGCCATCTGCGCTACGTCGTGTAGTGGTGGCAGACTTTGCATCATACCGCTGAGAAAATTGGCTGTAGATGTTTTACCATCTGTTCCGCCGTTTCCATCCCAGACTGTGATTTTGTCAATCTTGATATTTTTGATTGCTTCAGTCTGAAGAGCAACGATCTCTTCGAGTTTCTCAATCATAAGCATTTTGGACGCTGCATCAGCATCATTGCCGCACGCCTTGATGATTTCATTGAAACCAGTACCTTTTGCTTTTAGTATTTCAAAGTTACCACGGGCTTCGGCATCGAGAGTTGCGAATATCGCATCTGCCTGACCTTGTGCTTCTATACGGCGTTTTCCAGCTTCCGCTGCAGCCGCAATCTCAATCTGCTCTTTTGTTATTTGAGCTGAAACAATAGTTTCGGCATTCAAGCGCTCTTTTTCCATTAATGCACGGGCCATCTGTGCTTCTTTTTCTGCATCGAAATGTGTTTTTTCGATTGATGCTTCCGCTATACGTTTTGCAGCTTCTGCTTTTCTGTATGCTTCAGCTTCAGCTTCTGAACGTTTTGCATTGGAGTTTGCAATCTCAATACCTGAGATATTTTCTCCGTCAACCGCTGCAGATTCAGCTCGTTTTACGGCGATACGGCGCTGACTGTCAGCTTCTGCTTCACCTTTTTGGGCGATTGCATCAGCATTTGCCACAGCAATACGCTGACTCTTTTTAGCTTCAGCTTCACCTGATTTACCTTTTCGCTCTTCTTCAGAAACGTCAATTGCCGCTTGGTTTATCGCTTCTGCAGCTGCCTTACGTCCGATCGCATCGATATATCCACTCTCATCTGTAATATCAGTAATATTAACGTTAAGAAGCATAAGACCGATTTTGTTTAACTCTTCTGCAACATTGCTCTCTACATTACGTAGGAAAATCTCACGGTCAGTATTGATCTGTTCGATACTCATAGATGCAATGATAAGACGGAGCTGTCCGAAAATAATATCTTTTGCGAGTTCCGCAACTGCATCAGGATGCTGGCCGAACAAGCGATTCGCCGCATTTGTCATAATTGCTTCTTCAGTACTAACACCCACTGTAAATACAGATGGTACACTGATACGGATATTCTGCAAACAGAGTGCATTATCAAGTGCTACTTCGATCTGCATCGGGCGCAGTGATAGAAATCCGTAATCCTGGATAACAGGCCATATAAATGCTGCTCCACCATGGATACACCTTGATGCTTGTGCTCCTTTAGTTTTACCGTAGATAACCATGACACGGTCAGACGGGCATTTTTTATACCTTGTTGCAAAAAATGCAAGTAGTCCGAAGATAATAATAACTAGCGTTACTACTCCTGCAATGGTTGAACTCATTCCTCCAATTCCTGCTATTACTGGCATAGCAATTCTCCTTTTTTTTGTGAGGCATTGCCTCTGTTATATATTCTCAAATTTACTACTCGAATACAATGATCATAAACTTAAATTTGCTCGTGTGATTAACTCTTTTCTACGAGGAAGCGATTACTACCAACGGTCTCCATTATTTTTACAGATGCACCACGTTCAATCCTTTCATCTGCAACAACTACAATTTCTTGTGATGTTCCTTTAACTATTGCCGTTACTTTTCCTATCTCAGAGCGTCCGCCTGGAATTGTAAGATAGACAGAGCCGCGGCAACCAATGTAATCTGCTGGTAGGATATTTCCGCTATGTTGCATTTTCATCATCAAATAGAGTGCCGCAGCAGTAAAGAGCATCATAGCCAATCCACAGCCTAGAGCGATAAAGAATGCCCCGAGAGCCGCGATCCCATGTTCGTATGAAATTACTCCACCCCAACCGAAAAATGCGAAGAACGCAACAATAGACCTGAATGATATAAAATGGAAATCGCCAAATCCAGAATCAGTATGTTCTCCGAATGCAATATCTCCGTCTCCATCAACATCAACATCAAAATCGCCACCACCGATGAAGAATGAGAGAACAAGTTGAATTAGTGCAATAACAGAACCTAAGACAGCAAAGAAAAAATATACTTTGTAATCTCCGAAAAGAAAGTCTTTCATAGAATTAATAAATTCAGCCATTGTTATCTCCCCTTAATCTCTTCTTTATTTTGATAGATGCGAAATTCGCAAATTCTCTTGTTATTTTTTAATAGTAAGCAATCTATCATCATATTGCATAATATGCAAAGTGTAAATTGTTAAAATTATTACACTTCTTCAAAAAGCGGCATATCTTCGTAATTATCATAGTCAGGAAGTTTCCAGTTTATAGGTCTAATTTTATGCTCTTCCAGTACCTTATTGATCTTAGAAAATGGTTTTGACCCAAAAAAACCTCTATATGCGGAGAGCGGGGAGGGGTGTGGTGATGTAATGATTATATGCTTCTCACTATCAATCAGGGGGATTTTTTTTGCAGCATTAGCACCCCAGAGAAGAAATATCACTGTATCTTCCTTTTGGTTTAGATGTTTTAGTACTGCATCTGTAAACCATTCCCAGCCTTGTCCTGCGTGGGAATTTGCACTGTGCGCACGAACAGTCAGGACGGTATTTATAAGAAGCACTCCCTGCTCGGCCCATGTTTTTAGATTGCCATTGCGGGCAGGAGAAATTTTTAAGTCCGACTCTAGCTCTTTGTAGATATTGCGAAGAGATGGTGGTATTTTTACACCATTCTGTACAGAGAATGCAAGTCCGTGCGCCTGATTGTCGTCATGATATGGATCCTGTCCCAAAAGAAGAACTTTTACCTTAGAGAAGGGAGTCAGTTGCATTGCAGTAAATATCTTCTCCTTAGGTGGAAAAATGGTTTGACTGCTCCACTCATTCTCCAGAAAATGCTCAAGGTTTTTAAACTCCGGTGAGTTGAGCTCGTCTTCTAATATCTTCCGCCAATCTTCAGGTATAAGTTCTCTCATTTTTATATTTTCTCTCTAATCATACTCTTCGTCCTACTCATTGTCTTAATCTTACAATTATTTCAATATTACATTCTCTTTTTCGTGATGTAACAAACAATCACCCAGGTGTTGCCCTGGCCTATCATAAGTTGTGCTTCCCACCTACACTCTTTCAGCTTCGGTGGGCAAGTCAGCACAAGAAAGCAGTATGATTATTCCGCCTTCGGCGAAGCAGAGCACTCTGGTTTCTTCACGGATCACCGGTTTCTTGTCGCCTCAGTTATTTTTTTTGCACTTGCTCGGTATCCATGTGCGAAGTTCGCATCATAGAGGAGAGATTTGTCGCCAGTTTTTGATATGGCGTTGCCCACAATTATCATCGCCTGACGGGTTATTTGCGAAGTTCGCACTTTCTCTGCGATATCTTCAAGAGTTCCCCGTAGAATTTTTTCATTCTCCCATGATGCCCTATAGACTATTCCGACTGCAGTTGTCGGGGCATATCCCCCGAATATCAAATCATCAACCAGTCCTTCAATGTCAGATATACTTAAAAATATTCCCATTGTGGCATTATGTTTTGCGAAGTCCGCAATGTTCTGTCCATCTGGTACAGGGGTCCGTCCAGCACGACGCGTGATGATTATTGACTGGGATATTCCAGGAAGAGTTAGTTCGGTTTTTAGTGCAGCCGCTGCAGCAAAAAGAGAGCTTACTCCGGGGATTACTTCGTATTCAATATTACATTGATCTAGCTCATTCATCTGTTCAGTTATTGCTCCGTAAATTGTCGGATCACCAGTATGAAGACGCACTACATTTTTTTCTTCGTCAATTCCGCGTTGAAGTGTTGAGATTATCTCTTCAAGATTAAGATTAGCGCTATCTATCAGTTCGCACTTACTGTTTGCATGTTTCAGTATCTCTGGATTGACTAGGGAGCCTGCATAGAGAATCATATCAGCATTTTGTAGTGCTTCACAGCATCGCAGTGTTATCAGATCTGGTGCCCCGGGCCCAGCACCCGCAAATATTACTTTATTTTTCATTAAAATACCTTTTTTATGTTATTACCTAAATCGTGCAGTCCTAAGCACGCCATTTGCATAAGTCATTTGTCCGCATCTGAAAACAAAGCACTTACGCAACTAACACACTTATGTTTGCACAATCTAGGTATTATATTCACTCTTTTATATATACGTAAATTTCTATATTGTTCTCGGCTTTCATTATACGGGAATTACCGAGTTTCTTTGACCGGCTCACAGAAATGGAAATAACTTCGGAGCACTGTTCTTTCATTGTGTTTGCCAGTGCCGTGCGCGTTTCCAGTAGTACTGCAGTTGCTATAATTCTCCCGCCTCGTTTCAAATGAGCATAGCTGTTTTTCAGGATCTCTGCTACATCATCTCCGCCACCACCTATGAAAACAGTATCTGGATCAGGTAGATTCTGGATTTGAGTCAGTGCATTTCCACAAATTATATTTACATTATTGCTATCAAATTTTTTCATATTATTTTTTATATCATCAACTCTTCCAATATCTTTCTCTACTGAATAAACCTCCAGTGCAGGCTGAAGTAGTGCGGCCTCAATTCCGACCGAACCACTTCCAGCTCCCAGATCCCACATGATACCTGGCTTCAATCGGAGTTTTGATAGTACAACTGCTCTTATTTCACTATGTGTTATCATATTATTATGGTGTGAGAATTCTGAATCTACACGTCCAAATATTGCAGAACTCTCCTCCTGCAGAGACTCCAGATCTCGTGAAGTGTTTGCGAATATCGCAAGTACCGAGAGCCCCGTGCAAGACCTCTCTGACATCTCTTTCAATGTCCCTATTAGAATTTCTTCATCATCCATTCCAAGATTTATGCCTATGGCTGCATTGTAGCCGCCAATCTCATCTGCACTTTTTGGATTTGCTTGTATCAGCTTTTTAGCGATATTCGCAGAATTACACCTATGATCTCCGTAAATTATTACAGGTAGTTTTCGTGAAATTTGCGGCCAGTTTATATCGTCGGGATTTTTTCCGTGAAGAGAAAGCAGCGCGGCATTGTCCCAGGGAAGTGCGATTTTCGCACAAAGTGCCTGTGCCGCTGTAATGTTTGGGATTATTTTAACTTGTTCCTTTGGTATAATCTGTAAAACAGTTTTTGCAATACCATGAAACAGGGCATCACCTGATGCTAGAATTACGATGTCTTTTGGGTTTTCTGCGAGTTTCGCAAGTGTCTCTTTTATATGCTTGTCTATAACAATTTTTTCGCCAGTATAGTTAGGAAAAAGGTCTAGTAAGCGCTTGCCTCCGACAAGGGTTGTGCAGCGACTAACAATATCTGCGAAGTTCGCAGGCAGTGAGTCAACTCCCGTGCCGCAACTTAAAATGATTATGTTCTTTTTATTATTTACCATTTCCATTTCATCTCACCCATTCTCCCTTTTTTTGGTGCAGGCGCCTCTTTAACTATATTATGTATATTATCTCCACCTATAACCTTTAATATCTGTTCCACACTGCTTGTTCCGATACCTTTAATCGCCATAAGCTCAGCTTTTGTCGCTCCTTCTAGTGGTTTTTCGTATTCCAGAAGAGGGATTGTAGCCTTCTCCAGTGCATTCGCAATCATCGCATTTTTTAAGCGTATTGCCAACTGCAGTTTGTATATTTTTTCAATTATCGTCTTATTATTCATTTATTAATCTTCTACTTTTTTCTTATTTTCATGTTGTATATACCCGTATTGCGATATAAATTCAAGTTGTTACTGTACTACTAATTTATTTAAAAACAAAGAAGGTTTTATTATGAATAGAAAATCTGTTATTTTTGTCTCTATAATTATTGCTGTATTGTATCTTCCCCTAGCAACGTGGGGTGTTACAAAGCATAAAGAGATGAGTCATGACAAAATAACATATATAGAACACTCAAATTCTTCATGGAATAAAGCTGGTAGGATTGTCGGAGATCTTAAAAATCCACCTAAAAATCTGACTATTGAATTTTATAGTGTTTCCCGAGGGAAAATTATTTATAATTATAAATCCCCAGGGCAGCTTTATGTTTATATGAGTAAATTTTTACCACCTGGAACATATAAAGTTACTTTCAAGGCACCAGAATATATGCCCTATACTGTCGAATCGGTAAAGGTTCGTGCTGGAGCAGACTGTTTTATTAATATTAGATTTGGACGCAAGGTCTTTGTTAATAGATAGTTGAATCCCACTAAGGTGGGTTTTCGTCCCCGTCCCTTGGGGCGTAACATATAAAAATATATTTTGCCAAGCTTTTATTAAAAGCGTATATACCTCCTATGCTTGCATCTAGGTAGTGACTGAACGAAAAAAGTCATTTCATAACAAAACTCTTTTTGCGACATTTGCAATTTTTTATAGCACTCACAATTCACTAATGATAATAATCCGTCACTACGTTCGGGGACAGGTGAATAGGCTTTTTTCCTTCCCGATTTGAGAGAGTAGGTTAATAACCCAGCAGATCCTTATTCATATCTCAGGGCCTTTGCTGGATCAAGTTTAGCCGCACGCCAGGCAGGGATTAAACCTCCAAGAGTACAGAGAAGTATGGATATAATTGCGATAATAATCAGATCCTGTGAATTTATTGTTGCCGGAAGTTGACTAAATATATAAAATTCAGGAGGAAAGAGTTCCTGTCTAGTTATCCATCTCAGTGCTGAGAGTATGTAATTACGCCAGTAGATAATGCCTACTCCAAACATAGTTCCGAATAGGGTGCCGGTTACACCGACAAAAAATCCCTGAAAAAGAAAGATATTGAGTATTGATAAATTTTGAGCGCCGAGTGCTTTTAGAAGCCCGATTTCGCGTGTTTTCTGAACAACAACAGTTATCAGAGTATTTGTTATGCTGAATGCTGCAACGAGAACTATAAAAATAAGAAGAAAAAACTGCATATTCTTCTCCACCTCAAGCACTCCAAGAAATTTTTTATTCATCTGTTCCCATGTTAGCACATGATACCCTTGCTCCACTAATTTTTTTCGTATTGCATCAATCTCTGTGCTCATGTTAAAGGGATCCTTGACTCTACCGTAAATGACCGTTGCCGCCCCCCATGGTAGCTCGAATAGTTCATCAGCATCATCAAGATTTATAAAGAGTATATTCTTATCGAAATCATACTTGCCGAATGAGTAGATACCAGAAACCGTAAACTCAGACGGCAGGTAAATCTGTGATTTGTTAAGATCCATCTCTCCGTCTTTGTTTACCTTAACCATTTTTGCGAGTTTCGCAGGTGAGTGCATAAGAACCTTCTCACCTACGCGCAATGATAATTCAGTAGCAATGATTGTACTGATTATAATTTCTCCGCGTTTGAGAGAGTATTTTCCATATTTCATCGCCTTGGTCAGTTCCACTCCCTCTTGTTTAAGGTTTGGCTCAATTCCAATTACCATTTTTGGCATAAATTGTTCGCCGCGTTGTACGAGGACATGTCGCTCAACAATAGGAGCACCTGTTGCATCACACTTTTTTAGGGTTGCTATTACCTTTTCAGGGTCATCTATAAAGCCTTGGTAGTAGTTTTTTACTTGAAAATGTGATGTTGTATCGAGTAATTTCTTTTTGAATTCGTCAGTAAACCCTGCCATAACAGAGATTACAACAATAAGTACAGCTACCCCGAGGATTACTCCTATCACAGATATGCATGTAATGACCGAGACCGCATTGCGGCGTGGTTTTAGGTATCTCCAAGCTAAAAACATATCTGTACGTAAATTCATTATATATTAAAAATCCTTTTCTATAAAATTGCAAGATTAAAATCTTGTTGAATATAACAGAATGCCCGCTGAAAGCAAAGCAACAAAGGAAAAAATGGAAGATTTTTAGATTTTTGCTCTTTCATTGTGAAAAAATATAGTAAAAACTTTCATATTGAGTTTGACAGATAGAATAATTGCTTAATATTAATGCTCCTCTCTTTTTATAGGTGCAGGTTTGTTCTGGAAGAGAGAGATAATAGTCAATTAGTAAAAATAGTAAATAATAGGAAATATAAAATGTCACAACATCCAAGTTTAAAAGTAAGCGGAAAGATCCGAAAAAAAAGAAATGTACTGAAGCGTTTTGAACGTATTGATATCCTCACTAAAGATGGTCGTTGGAAGGAAGGGGAGAATGTACTAGGTTTGCCTAAAACGAAACACGAAGAGTAATACCTTATATTACAAGGTGGGGGTTATTCTTCTGTGGTTGCTTGTAGGCTACTACTTTTCGTAAAAGACCAAGCATAATGGAGTTCTGCTGCAATGTTCTGTAGTTTTTTGCGGAGATGGATTGAACTTGATCGGGAAAATTATTCCCATTAAGGCGAAATTTATTTTGATCACGCTTTGTTATAAAGAAAGGAGTTCTATGATGAAAAAATTGTTTTTTATTACAGTTTTTGCAGTAGCACTTACTGTCTCTTTTTCTTTGCTTGCAGGCACAATTTTTTTTAAAGACGGCACTAAACTTTCTGGGGTAAAAATTATCAGTATATCTGATGGTGAAGTTGTTATTGAAAAAAGCAAAACCCGCAAAACTTACCATTTAAAGCAGTTTAAAGCTTATTATGATACTGACATCAATACGGGAGATCAGTCATCTCCAGATAAATATGTAGATTATGGTGTTAATATTCTTAATATAAAAGTACCTGATATGGGTATTGATTCCAAAAAAAAAGCTGAGTCCGTTGAGATAGAGTATACAATATCAAAAAAAACAGGCACTGAGAAGAAGTTTAAAGTTCCATATTTTTATCTATATGTACTTACCACCAAGAAGAAAGGTGACGGCGAGCGGCAAATATATTCATATTATACTCCAACTGCAGCAAAACCTAAAAACAAAGGCTATGATGTTGCATCTATTCTTGTTAAAGTGCTAGGTTTCAGTAGGCCAGAGGTGAGTCTTGAAAATGCAAAAGCAAGAAATAATTTAATGGGGAAAACTGTTAAAATAAGTTTAAAAAATCTTGGGGTCAGAAAAGTTCTGGCATGGCATCTTGAAATTTGGGGGAATAGTGATGCAATATATAAAAAAACAGAGGTTAAGGTCCCAGGAATTGGTATAGGAAAGAATTGGTGGAAACGGTTGAAGTAGTATTTTTAAAAAGGAAGGATTATATGAAGAGAATCAAAAAAATGGGGATGTTGCTTGGAGCAACTTTAGTGGTTGGTAGTGTTTTTATAACAGGTTGCTCAGAGCAGGCACCAAAAGCGTCTGAAGGAAAAAAAGCACTTAAACGCATTGCTGTTATTCCAAAAGGGACAACTCACCCATTCTGGCGGAGTGTTGAAGCTGGAGCGTTAAAAGCCGGAGAAGAGAACGGGCTGGAAATTATATGGAAAGGTGGACTTGTAGAATCTGACAGAGCTCAGCAGATACAGATCATTAAGCAGTTTATAACTCAGAAGGTTGATGGAATTGTATTGGCTCCTCTTGATGCAAAAGCACCTGGAATTATCCGTGCGGTACAAGATGCCAAAGCTGCAGGAATTCCTGTTGTAATAATGGACTCAGCTTTAGATGCTAAACCGGGAGATTTCATCACATTTGCAGCAACAAGTAACAAAGAAGCCGGTGTACTAGGCGGAAAAGAACTTGCAAGACTTATGGGCGGTAAAGGTAAAGTTGTTATTCTTCGCTACATGGAAGGTTCTTCAAGTACTGAAAATCGTGAAGCTGGGTGCATTGAAGCATTGAAAGCATTTAAAGATATCGAAATTATTGCAGATCCTTTTGCTGCCGGAAGCGGAACAATTGCAGATGCAAAAAATCGTGCAATAAGTATGGTTGCAAAACTCAAAGAAGCTGATGGTATTTTTGCGTCAAACGATCCAACAACTGTTGGAATGCTCGGAGCTCTTGAATCAAAAGGATTGACTGGAACTGTTAAATTTGTCGGATTCGACGCATCACGTCCAACTGTACAGGCATTGAAAAGTAAAAAAATACAAGCGTTAGTTGCTCAAAACCCGTTTAATATGGGATACCAGGCAGTGAGTGCATTAGGAAAACACCTGAAAGGAGAGAAGGTCCCAGTAAGAATTGATACGGGTGCTGGTGTATTAACGCCTGACAACCTTGATACAGAGGAAAGTAAGAGACTTCTAAAACAGGCAGAATAGTACATCTTCAAAAATCCCTAATCCCGCTTTGCGGGAGGGATCTTTTAAAATATGCATTTGACTCATTGATAGCAATTAGTCTCTATTAATATATTTTTAATAATGAACTACTACGGAGCAGAATTTACGAGGTAGTTCATTTTTATTATTAAGAACTTAGCAAAATAATTTATATATGGAAGGCCCCAAGTAACGGGGAATGAAACCCATTTAGTGGGATGAAATTTTATGGATGAAACAAACAAACAAATGCCTCGGTTGAAAATGTCGGGGATCTCTAAACATTTTGGGCCTACTGTGGCACTTGGAAATGTTAGCCTTGAAGTTCATGCTGGTGAAGTTCATGCTCTCATTGGAGAAAATGGAGCTGGGAAAAGCACCTTAATGAAGACTCTTTCGGGAGCTTATCATGCTGATTCCGGTGAGATGTGGATAGATGGTAAGGCATACAACCCGCAAAGTCCTCTTGATGGACGAGATAATGGCGTAGCTATGATTTATCAGGAGTTATCCCTAGCGCAGCATCTATCCGTAATGGAGAATATTGTTCTGGGTACCGAACCATGTTTCGGCCCTTTTATTAAATGGAATGCTATTCGTGATATTGCTAAAAAAGCTCTTTCCTATGTAGGATTGGAAAATATTGATCTTAATACGCCTGTTGGTAATCTTTCAAATGCTCAGCAACAGTTGATAGAAATTGCCAGAAATGTTGCAACTGGCGCAAAAATTTTGGTCTTTGATGAACCTACAAGCTCCCTTTCACAACATGATACTAAAAATCTGTTTAAACTTATTCGTGAATTGAAAGCGAAGGATTATGCTATTGTATATATCTCTCATTTCTTAGAAGAGATACAGGAGATTACTGATAATTTTACTGTTTTGAGGGATGGAGTGAGTGTTGGCTATGGTGTAACCAATGATGCTGAGGTTTCTGATATTATTGCAATGATGGTTGGCCGTGATGTTAAAGATCTTTACCCGAGATCAGAGAGAATTGTTGGAGATCTGGTGTGTGACGTAAAAGATGTCGCAGGGAAAACGAAACCTGTTGATGTCTCATTAAAGCTTCATCGTGGCGAGGTTATCGGAATCGCTGGAGTTGTTGGTGCTGGCCGGACTGAATTCTTCCGATGCTTTTTTGGGCTTGATGCTATAAAATCAGGAGAACTGACAATTGCAGGTATTAAGGGAGGACTTACCCCTGAAAAATTGTGGAAGAATGGAGTTGGAATGGTCAGTGAAGATAGAAAAAGAGAAGGTCTTGCTGTAGATCTATCTATTGCAGATAACCTAACAATGGCAAAGCAGCCTTTTTTCATTTTTCCATCATGGCAACAGGAAGCATCCCGTCCATGGATTTCAAAAATACCTATAAAATGTGAATCAGCTTTTCAGCCAGTTGATGCTCTTTCCGGCGGAAACCAGCAGAAGGTTGCAATTGCCAGACTATTGCATTCTGATGTTGATATTCTTCTTCTTGATGAGCCTACAAGAGGGATAGATGTAGGTAGTAAAGCACAGATTTATAAACTTATTGATGAGCTTGCCACTGGAGATCCAGAAAAAGGGATCAAGCCTAAAGCAATTATTATGATCTCAAGCTATCTTCCTGAATTATTGGGAACTTGTGATCGAATAGCTGTTATGTGCAAGGGGAAATTGGGGAAAGCTAAAGATATAGATAAAATAGATGAGCACAGTATCATGCTGGAAGCTACAGGAACAGAGGATATATAAAAAACTCTTAATTTTACTCTATTTTTCCTGAATAAGGATTAAGAGTAGAATTAATATAAAGATTAAGAGTCGTAAAAAAAGGAACAAATGAAAGCACAAATCGAAAAAATAGGAAAAATAGTTGGCAAGGCAGGGCCATTTATCGCACTGATATTTGTCTTTGGACTGTTTGCTATACTTGGAGGAAAGGAGTTCTGTCAATGGGGAACAATGAACGATATTCTCATGCTCTCTGTTATTGTGGGAATTGCAGCCCTTGGCGCTACGCTGGTTATTATTACCGGTGGAATTGACCTCTCGGTAGGGTGTACTATTGCCGCAGTGACTATTGTTATAGCGCAAATGTTCAATTTTAAAACAGCAGATGGCTATCTTATTGAGCAATACCCCGTGCTGTGGCCTATTTGTGCTGCTGCAGGAGGAGTCCTTTTTGGTATCCTAGTTGGTATAATTATAGGATCATCTGTAGTTGGTTATATTGGACGAGTAGTCGCTATCATCATGGGGTTTCTTGTTATTTACTGGCTTAAAACAGGAACAGGATTATCTCTCTACCTATGTATTCCCATCGGTATCGTTGCAGGTGTAGGCTTGTGGTTTCTTAACAATGTTACTCTCAAAAAGACTCCACTTCCACCGTTTATTGTAACGCTCGGGCTATGGGCATCGCTTAGGGGCGCTGCAAAATGGATTGCTGGAGGGTCGTCAGTCTATGTAGATGTTAATGAGGTGAATGGTGAGGCAATATGGATAAGTAACTTGATGAGAGATATCAAAATAGGAGATACTACTCTACCAATGCCTGGTGTATGGATCTGGATAATACTCGCTATATTGATTGGACTTATGCTGAAATTTACCCGTTTTGGACGTCATATCTATGCTGTTGGTTCCAACGAAAATACGGCAAAATTGTGTGGGATAAATGTAGAAAAAACTAAAATACTTACATATCTAGTTGCGATTGGATGTGGCGGAATTGCAGGAGTACTGAGATTCTCATGGCTTGGCATGGGGGATCCGACTACTGATATAGGAACAGAACTTTTAGTTATCGCTTCCGTTGTTATAGGAGGCGCAAGTCTCAGTGGAGGTGTGGGAGGAATAGGCGGTACCATTATTGGTACGCTCATAATCATGATTGTTTACAAAGGATGTACTGTTCTTGGCCTTAGAAACTATGTTCAGGAAATTGTAACTGGTGCCATTATTGTTGCAGCAGTAACACTTGATCAAATCAGACACAAAAAATCAGATTAAACCCCCAAGGTTGCGAGTCTTTAGTAGCTTGCGTTGTCCCAACGCAAATAGCAAAAGCTAAAAAAACCTAAAAGAGAAGAAAAAGAACCGCCTATAAGGCTTGATTTATTGCCATTTTCTTGGATTTCCTTATTCACTTTTATACTTCGTTGGAGGCGAGACGCCTCCGAGCGAATTCACAACCGAGACGGTTATGC
>JAUUYH010000147.1 GCA_030590505.1 Kiritimatiellota bacterium | reverse complement strand
GGAATAATCTCTATTTTTTCATCAGGTATCCCAAGTTCGTTGTACTCTTTTTTTACAGTTGGGGTTAATGCCACAAGTCCATCGTATTTAGGATATGCCAACTTCGCAAGTTCATCAATTTTATCATCCAATCGATACCCATAGCCAATTTGAGGGAATTTCTGAATATCCTCTCCGCAACACCGTAAAATACATGGTATATTGTTTTTCCTGAAAAAATCTATGGCATGGATTCCCAGAGGGTACCCAGCAGTTACCTGCCACAGGTCAAAGGAGTACTTTTTCTGAAGTTTTGCAAGCTCCCTGTGCAGGTAAACCTTGCCGATCATTGGAGCTTTTTTCAGCATGCCAGATGTCCGATTCCATAAGTAAACTATGTCATAATTTAGATTCGGTGGGGTCTCTGGCTCAGGCGTAGTCGTAATGACAACAGCCTTATGCCCCTCATCTGTTAAGGTACGGCATACGTTATGCACGCAGATCTCCGCACCACCTACATAGGGATAAAACTGAGCTATAAAGTGTGCTATTTTCATGGGACTAAATTTCCTTATTTTTTGATAAGCTTGCGTATAACATTACTATGCCTGTGCTTAAACAAAACAACACATCCGGCAAAAATTCATTTAACAGAGTTTTTTTGACGCAGGACTCAGGACGCAATGACGATAAATTATATCTACGTCGTTCTGTCCAGTGTCCTACGTCATTGAGTCTTGCGTCATTGAGTCAAGAACAGGGTAGATTACACCTCTCTTGTTCCTTTACACTTAGGAAAAGTGGAACAGCCCCAGAACTCTCCTTTTGCTGAACTCCTTTTAATCATAATGCATTCACAAAGAGGGCAATTAGGGGCATCACTATCGGGGGCTGCTTGTTGCCCTCTATTTTCGGCTCTACTTTGGTACATTCGTTCTCTGAATCCGCCCTCTTCGAGGAATCTTTTACTCTGTGCCCTTATCTGGGCACTCAACATTGCCATTGTTCTTAAGATAATGATTATCATTGTATTTGCAACAACAATAGAATCATCATGACGTAAATATGGATCAAATACCTTTGTTACATTATGATAATATTTCCAGTATTCATGAAGGGTGTCTCCATTATCTGAAAAATCAGGCAGCATTATGCTGTAAACAGCCTTGGAGTTTTCATCGTTTTTACTCCAAGGAATTGAGTTTTGATCTGCAAGAAATATTTCATAATCTCCAAGAAGTTCCGCAAGACTTGCACGAGCAACATCAGTAAGTTTGATTTCCGTCTCTTTAGATGTTGCAGACCGCTCAGAGCCTTCAATTATATTCTGCCGTCCAGAACGTGCTGCACCGATCATCTGTCCACTTGTTTTTCCAAGCTGATCACTCTGCCATGGAATAAACCGTTTACAAAAAGCTGTTGTCTCAAGGTGAATAATTGTGGCAAATGTAAAACTGTGCAGGTGTCTGTATCCGCCGTGTTTCTGTATTAGATTGTTAGGTGACATATTCCCCTCCTTGTTTTTTTTGACGCAGGACTCAGGACGCAATGACAACTTTTTTTTGTCCTGCTGTCTGCTATTTCACAGGGCGGGCACATAGGCGCCGCCCCTACATTTTTTCTTTTCTTCCTTCTGTGTCCCTGGGTCCTGCGTCATTGTATCCTGAGTCAAAATCTTAAAATTAATTTCAATCATTTCAATCTTTTCAATAATCCAGAAAATCTTTCTGCAAATCGTTCGCAATTTTCTATTGCTCTATCATCGGGGGCTTTTATTGCAACAGGCCCGTAATGATCACCTTTCGGGTCACCCTGCACGATCATACCATGTATTAGCATTGCATTGATTATATCGAGAATTGCAGTCTCATTCCCACCGCCTACATTTGCGGCAGAAGAGAATGCCCCTCCTATTTTTCCATCGAGTTTCCGGTGAAACTTCACACTGTCATCAATCAGCTTCTTGATCTCTGATGCCATTGATCCGTAATATACAGGAGTTCCCATTACAATTCCATCGTAATCGATCAATGAATCAACATTTACATCTGCGACTGGTTTCAAATCAACATCATGCCCGCTGTTTTTAATTTTATCGGCAATGATCTCCGCCATAGCCTGTGTATTTCCAGTACGCGTGTAATAAGTTATTAATACTTTACTCATAAAATTTCCTTTTTAAATTTTCGTTAATGAACAACGCCAATATTATTTATCCAATCATTTAACCTTTTACTGATATGATTCCATTGAGAAAACATTAAAAAATGGTCCTCATCGGGGTAATATTCATATTCAACATTAACTCCCTGCATTTTCATATTTATAATTTGAGGTCTGATATAAGTCAATGGTATTCTTCGATCTTTTTCTCCATGAACGACTAATATATTCTGTTTTTTGCATTTAGCAATAAATGAATCACCCGCTATAATTTCATTTTCCATGACTGCAGAAATATAGATAACTCCCTTAAAGGTGCTTGTGGGAGAATTCAAAATAATTCTTGAGACTCCCTTTCCGCCGTTAGAAAGTCCGACCAAATATATTTGTGTGTTATCAAATTTAGGATTATTTCTGCAATATTCTACTGCTTTTTCGATCTCTTCGACTCCACCTTTTCTGTCCCAATTGCCGGCACCGAATGTAGGTGCGATAATCGCAAATTTATTTACATCTGCAAATTTTTTCCAACACCACATATATCCTTTAAAATTTCCAAGACTTCCATGTATAAATAATATTACTGGTAGCGGTGAATCTGACTTTGGAATATATTGATAAAAATGTCCAGTCGGCCGTTTTCCCGTAAAAATATCAAGATAGCACAAATTAAGTACAGATCCCATTTTATTAAAATCTTCAGATTCTCTCATCTCACGATAAACGTTTAAAAATAATTTTCTAATTCTTGATGAATTAGAACTATCAATCAATGGATCAAAAAAAGAGGAAACATAGGTACCGAGTTTTAGCTGCTCAATCTCTGGGACGATATTCGCAATGGAAGTTCTCTGAAATTCTGCTGAACCGGAAAAAACTGAATGAATATTTGAAGTGGGGGCGGCGTGACCGTCTGGAGTGCGCAAATAGCAAATTAACAAAATCAGCAACCCGCTTACAACACCCGATGCAGCAGTAGTCCAAAACCATTTTTTCTTTGTTTTAACATATAGCGAAAATGGGATGAAAAGAAAAGAGATTATTTCTATAATAACCGCAAGGCCAAACAGAAATCCGTTTAGGGTTTCTGGGAAACATAACAGCAGGAGAGCGAGATAAAAAATAGGTAGAAAGAATAGTGTGGCAAAAAGAAGAAAAAGTCCTTTCAATAGCCTGATTGCTATTTTTTTGGGATTAGTATGTGTCATTCTACCTATCCTTTCATGTATGCTTTAAGTCCGTTTAGAAACATTTCTACAGAAATTGCAGTAAGGAGAAGTCCCATAAAGCGTTCTAATGCTGACAAAACACTTGGTTTGAAAAATTTCAGAAAGCGCATGGAAGCAAGTATCGAGACAAAAGTCGCTCCCCATGCACAAAAAAGCGCAAGCAACCACTCTTTCCAACGTGTAGGTTCTTGCCCGATAAGCATCAGAATTGTAGCAATTGCAGAAGGGCCAGCAAGACATGGAACCGCAATGGGTACAATAAAAGGTGCAGTCCCTTCCTCGTGATCAAATAGCTGATTCACGTGTCCAAATACCATTTTTATAGCAATCAGAAAAAGGATAATACCGCCGGCAATACTTAATGAATCATTTGAGACATTAATTCCCTTGAGCAATTGAGGCCCCATAAAAAAAAACAACAATAATATAGCCAGAGCTATAAAAAGTTCTCTTACCATAATTTTTTGCTGTTCTACCGATGGTAATTTCTTCAGGATACTATTTATAAATAGAAGATTTCCAAAAGGATCCATTACCAAAAAAAGTATTACTGCTGCTGAAATATATGACATAACAATTTCCTGAATTTTTTATTTTCATCCCACCAAGGTGGGTTTTATTCCCCGTCCCTTAAATATTTATTTAATTTCTGTGCGAAATGAACAGGTTATTTATTTACACTGCCTTAGAACATTTTTTTGACAATAATGTATTTTCATATAAAATCAAGTTCAAATACAAAGATATAGTACACTCTTTTTTCTTTGCGCTCAAAAGTCATACCTACAGATAAATAGGAGTTCTTCCAGGGCCAGAACGGTCGAGGTGTGCATTTTTGAGCATCATTTGTATATGACTAAGAAGCGTCGGCTTATCGTGTGGAAAGCGTCCTTTCAAAGGAATGGGGTTGGATGCGTGATTAGCAGATATTATCTCCGCCATCACTTTGGTATTTCCAGTATGCGTGTAATAAGTTATTAATACTTTACTCATAATTTTTCTCCTTGTTTTTTTGACGCAGGACTCAGGACCCAATGATGTCTTTTTGTTCTGCGACGAGTTGTCTCCTTCGACTATCTATTTCATAGGGCGGGCACACAGGCGTCGCCCCTACATTTTTTTTCCTTCTGGGTGCCTTTGTCCTGGTCCTGCGTCCTAAAACATCCTGCGTCAAAGATACAGCGGCACTCTTCCCTGCCCTTCAATGTCTAATGAATTACTTTTCAATATCATTGCAATTTGATTTAATAATTTCTCTTTATCCTGTGGAAAGCGTCCTTTCAAGGGGATAGGGTTGGATGCGTGATTAGCAGTAAAAACAGTTCTCTTTAAGTCCAGGCCGTTGACCATATTGTACAACTCTTCCACAGCTTCATACTCCGATAATGCTTCATAGCCGTCGAACATTCGAGTTCCAGAGACCTCAATAAAACGTAGTATTGAAAGAAGGCGCGGTTGCATCTGATTCAGTACTGCAGCCGTTTTTTCTGCGTGTTTCGCAGATAATGCTCTTCCGGCAACACCTAACAGTGCCATAACGGAACATTTTAGACCATTTTCCTGTGCGATTTCTACCGCATTCACCATATTCTCAGCATTGTCATTTTTGGAAATTAAGCTTAAAACTTCATCATCCCCGCTCTCAAGACCAAGATAGAGGGTGTTGAGTTTTAATTTGCTAAGTTCGCAAAGTTCCCCTGTGCTTTTCGCAAGTATTGAAGAGGCATTTGCGTAAATATTAACTCTTGCAAGTTGCGAAAAAGAGTTATTTAATTGTATAAGAATTGAACGTAAATCCTCAAAACTCAGAGCCATCACATCGCCATCAGCAAGAAATATCCGCCTAGTTTTAGGGTAATGGTTAGCTGCATCTGCGATTTCCGCAGAAATATCAGCCATAGAGCGTTGCGAATATCGCACACCTTTGTACATCATGCAAAACTGGCATCCATTCCACGGACAACCGTAAGCAATCTGAAAAATTAGACTATTCGCCTCCGCTGGCGGTCGAAATAATGGTTCACTGTATTTCATAATATCTCTTTTTTTTAACAACTAGCTAAAATCAACGTAAATCAACAGAGTAAGATAAAGCATGCAAACCTGTTGTTAGTGTATCGTTTGTGATTGTTGGTTGCTAACTGTTTCTCCCCCTATTTTTGAATTGCCTTCAGTTCTTTCTCGTAAAATTCAGTTTCTTTTTTCAGCTTATTTGCCTTGCAGAATTTGATAAGTTTTTGAAACCTTTTAACAATATCAGTGTTTGTCGCCCAGATGACTTTTGCATGACATTCAGGGCAGAATGCGAGAGAATGTCTATCTGATTCAGAAAGGGAATTACTTCCGCACATCCCGCAATCATAAGCAATGCAGTGATAAATAGAGAACATGTGTCCGGCTTCATGTGAAGCTGTTTTTATTGTTCTCAAGAGGCACAGTTTAAATGCCTCCTCTCCTCCAGATGGATTGCCATTTCGGTTTATTGACCATACCCCAACTCTTTCTCTCAGGGAGGCCTGTCCGAACACAAAATTCCAACCCTTTCCTGGCCAGAGGTCGGTCGCCGTGATGCCAAGTAATAAAATTGTGCTATCGGTGCGTTTCGGTTTTAGCAGATCATAAAGGATATATGTTGTAAGGAGTTGCTCCTTGCCCCAGTTTATTCTTTTTGCTTTTTCGGGAATGGCAGATAAAGGAATTTGTTTGTTTGTTATAACAGATAATCCGTAAAAAATACTCAAAAATTCAGCAGTTTTTTTTACGATTTTCCATTCATCTTCTGTGAAATCTCCGATTGGCTGGATATAGATTATTTTTCTCTCTTTGGTTACTATAACAGGATCAGATCTGACATATTCCACAAAGCTTTGACCTGATTCTTTATTGTATTGCAGCCAGTCTCCAGGCTGGGGCATCGCCATCTTTTTGTGAAGAGGTTTGAGTTTTGCGATTATTGCATTCAACTCTTTTTCTTTTTTGCTCACCTTTGCAATACAATTTGAAATTGCGAAAATTATGGACAATAGAACGATTGCTCTAATCAGATTTTTCATGATAATACATCCCTCTTTAAAATTGTTTTCCATTTTGCGAGTTTAGCAGATTTTGTCATGCTTGCCATTGCAGGACTTGTT
>JAUUYH010000134.1 GCA_030590505.1 Kiritimatiellota bacterium | reverse complement strand
TCTTTGTCTTTGTCTTTGTCTTTCACAATTTACTATTCACAGTTCACAACTCACAATCTTCCCTTATTCCTCATCTCTTGCCCCATGTCAAGAATGTCTAACGCACTTGGGCTTCGCACATTTTATGTACTTCTTCTCTTAATCTTTGTCCCTTAAAGCGGATGCCGAGCTGGGGCTCGGCGTTCCCAGGGAAGGCAAATCATCTTCCTCTTCCACTTCTTCCATTCTCTTCTATTTCTTTATTTCTTCATTTCTTCATTCGATGTTCGATGTTCGATGTTGGACGTTCGATGTTCGATGTTCGATGTTCGATGTTCATTCCTTCCTGTATGATAATAATCCATCACTTCGTTCGAGGACGCAATTATCCGTGTTCTCTTCTTGATCTCTTTTTTTTAGTGTTACCCACTCATTTCGGTGAAGACCCATATTTTTATATAACGGGGAATAAACCCACCTTGGTGGGATTAAACACAGCCACCTTTAGATGAACCTTCAAATAATTCACTGACTCACCTTTTGTTCGTTTAGATAAGTTCAGATCTTTTTTTGATGAAATTTCCGTATTAGGAATATGATAGATACATAAATAATGATTGATATATATAAAAGTTGCATCCAGAATGCTGTTCTGTTAGAATCAATAACTGCAAGTGGAAAGAATATTGCCATAGTAGCAAAACTTATTATATCTGTATATCTAAGATATTTATCACAATCGGATGCAAAAAAACGAAATATGAAGATTAATAGTATGGAGACTATAGAGGAGATGATATATGGGCCTAAAAATCCTGCCATTAAATCTGCGAGATGTCCCATAAATGTATAATGCAAGCAATAGACTATCGCAATAAGAGAAATTACTTCTACTCTTATTTTAGCTCCATAAATCAATGGAGTTATTACTAAAATAAATATAAGTAAAATCAACGCAACGGGTGCTTCACTTAATAATTTTGCATAATAGTATTCTGGTTGCTCAGCTTTAGGTAATTTTATTCCTATATCATAGGAAGTTAAGGCATTATCAAGTGTCCAATTGAGGGTATATTGTTTTTTGCCTTTCTGTTCTGATAGTTCCTCAAGCGGCGGCATTGAACCAATAGGATAATCCAACTTGGCTGCTGGAATATTATTTAATTCCATCGTAATCCTATAATGTGGTGTTGGTGTCATTCGTGCAGGTATATAACGAAGATGTTCCAAACCTCTTGATGAATATGAAATGAACACTTCTTTTGTCTCTCCGGATGCTAATTTTATTGAAAAAATTAGACCATCATTTTTTGTCTTTGTGTTCTTCAGAATATCTACGTTATCAACTTTTACACTTATATTGTCAAATAATCCTGTACCTGCAGGAAGTGAAAAGAAGACACTGGCAACAGTAGTCCATTGGCTTTTATTGGTAATATTATATTTTAATTCCCATTTATCATCATATCCTGCGTAGTTCGCATTTCCCAGTCTGCGTGGGTTGTTTGTTATTTTTATATCTATTTCTGAACTTATTATTGATTTTTGTGGAACTGCAATCCATTTTACTGTCTCTTTTTTTGTAATGACAGCAGGCAGTTGCCCATCTACTGCATTGAGAGAAAGAGGTTTATCCTTCCAGAATGATTCAGAATAGACTTTATCTTTTTTGTTTTTATCATTGCTTTTTAGTAGAAGTTGCCTTGTGAGCCAAATCCGCGGCCTTTTATGACTTACAATAATCTCCTTCTGCTCATGAGGCATCCCCCACTTCATAAGAATAGCTCTCCTGTTTTTTTCTGTTATGCGCCCATGCTCTCGATTAAACATCCCTGATTGATAATTAAGAGTAACTATAAGCAATCGTACAAGAACCAGTATAAAACTTATCTTAAAAAAACCTGTAATTAGATCCACAACTATACCCTTTGTAATACTGATATCTCTCTTTTTCTCTCTAAAAGATTTGCTTGTCTGGAAAATAAGAACTATCATCATAAGTGTTATCGAGGCGAGTAAACTAATTTTTAGTACTCCATGCCCCATAAAAGTCCTTAGTGTTTGCATTAATGTCTCATACATGATTATACTCCTTTTTATTATATTTTGCTCAATATAAATTAAGTTGTGAAGTGGGACTTAAAAAGATGTGAAGTGCATTTTTCACATGGAGTTCATATACGAAGTGTATCAAAGTCTAGTACAGTGTACAGCTTAAAATATCGTATAAGTCGCAGTTGTTTTTTGAATCCCACCAAGGTGGGTTTTCTTCCCCGTCCCTTGAGGCGCCCACCAAGGTGGGGGTTATTCTCATATAAAAATATATTGCGCCAAGCTTTTATTAAAAGCGTATACACCTCGTTGGTTATCTGCTTTACAGATCTGTCGCAATGCTCGAGTAGACATCAAGATAGTTTATTTCTTCAAAATGAAAAACAAATGTGCATTGATTTTTTGACAGCATATTCTATAGTACTAATGTTTCGGAATGACCATTGTTAACGTCTTATTTTAAAGTAAAAGAAAATTTATATGATGAAAAGATTATTTATAATTGTAATGTTTGGACTGTCTCTCAACCTCTTCGGTCTTGCACTTGAAGAGTGGAAATGGGGATTTGATGGTACGATTGTTGAGCATCGGATCAATCCGTTTTCTGCTATGATCTCTAATCCTATGCCTGCAGCATTTGATGGTATGGTGACATTGCAGAGGATAAGTTTTATGGGGCGTCCTGTAGGAGCTCCTCTGATTAAAAAAGTATTTCTTGGGCCGTATGGAACAAAGTTGATTCAATTCTATCCCTATATTCGCAATAGCGATGAAGAGTGGCAGATCTCATGGGGAAGAGGAGCGAAACAGCAGGCACGGGTGAATACCCCATCGGCAAAAGGGAGAGCGGTGGTCTATCTGACAGCTGACACTCCACTTCTGACGCAAAGGCGGATTAGACTATCATCATTTCCAGAAAACTTATTCCCACCATTTGTTTCCGCAACTGATGGTCTTTTAGCTGTAGTTATTGATAAAATCCCTGAGTTTACACCGCTTCAGAGGCAGGCCTTTCGTGACTGGCTATTTGGTGGAGGAAAGGTTCATATTGTTGCCACAGACGGAAAAACACCCGATTTCGGCAGTGATTATTCCTATCTCAACATTCTTGGTAATCGTGCAGATGTTGGATCAGGAGAGGTCATACTGCATTTTGAAACCTCAACTATCTCTCTCAGTACTCTAGGTGCACCTCAAAAAATAACATCCGAAGAGGATAATATTTATATACAAGATTCTGAAGACTCATATTTTCGAAAACTTAGGTCTCAGCTTAAGACTAACCATAACTGGGTTTTGATATTTCTAATTTCAATACTTTACGGACTACTTGTAACTGTTGTTAACTTTATTATCGGTCGCCGCTCCAAGACTGCATTGAAGCCCATTTTATTTTTTGTTACCACGGTGCTGATATTCTCCTTTCTTCTTGCTTGGTGCGGGCGTCGTGGATATGGAGAAAAAACTCATATTCTTGCATTATCCTACGCAAAAGAGTTAGAACCAGGCCATTTTGATGTTGCACAGTGGATGGATGTTTTTGTCACAACAGGCGATTACTATAAAATTTCACATAAAGATAAAAATAGTATTTATTCTGATTGCCAGACAGAGAATACGCTGAATGCTGAAATTTATAATGGTA
Organism: Kiritimatiellota bacterium; assembly: GCA_030590505.1. GTDB lineage: Bacteria > Verrucomicrobiota > Lentisphaeria > Victivallales > JAADHT01 > JAUUYH01. Next base: position 3,422 of record JAUUYH010000134.1, on the reverse strand, counting down.
GAGATGGAGCATTTTTTGTGGATATCCCGCTCTTCTCTTCTATGCAGCTATTTCACCGTATGGTCGCAGATACAAAACAGCCGTTGAAGGTTGATGTTGCATATCGCACAAATGGGGATATGACAAATATTTCGATAAACCTAGGAGACAAGTTCCCAAAATCTATATTGAAAGTCATTGCTATCTTTAATGGTAAGATTTATAAACTTAAAATGGCAGGTGCATGGAATAAATATTCAAATAAATTTACAGAGGATTCAGTTGAGACTGTTTCCAAATATATCAGGGACTGGTCCAGTGACGGTGGGTTTTATGGATTTTATAGCAGCAATGATAACCAAGAAGAAGTTTTCGAGTCAATGATTGCTCCTCTTATCATACGCTCACGTGGAGGCGATCAGTCAATCGAAGATTATTACCCTACAGCCTCTGCTGATGACAATAAAGTGGATATTTTTATCCTTACAGCTACCCCACAAGAGTTTAAAACAAATAGTGATGTCATTAAAGAAGAAGACGGCTTCACACTTTTCCATTTTATACGGCCAGTGAAATAAAAACTAACCCGTATTTGCGGGATCTAAGAAAGAATTGAATATATGTTAAATTTTGAATGTAAACATTGTCGTAAGCCTATATCTACAGATACAGTCTATATGGGAGATTTAATTGAGTGCCCATCGTGTAGTTCTGCAGAAATTGTACCTGAGGTTCCCTATCCTGCCGGAACAGAGTATGATTCCTATCTAATTCAAGAACTCTACGCATCAGATCAGCTATGGACATCGTACCGTGTTGAAAAAATAGGTACCACGAGCAATACACCACTGCTTCTAAAAATACCTACTCAATTTTTTATCAAACATGTTACAAATATTAACGCATTTGCTGACGCAACCCTTCGCTATGGCAATCTGTTACGTCCTGAATATCCTAGAATTATTGATAAATCACTGAATACAACACCTATATATTTTGTTTTTGATTATATACCGACAACTCACGGACTACGATTCTTTGCTAAAATTGAGTGTGTCGATATCCTGAAGATTGTCAAAGGGATTGCCGTTGCCCTAAAAGATGCCTGGGAGAAGCAGATGACTCTTCATCAGGCTCTAACACCACAGAATATCAGAATAACAGATGAACAGGGTGTGCGCATATATAATCTCGGCTTGTCGCAGACACTTCTTGCGGATCACGCACTTCTCGACTGGGGGTTTAATATCTGGGATGCACGTTATATGAGCCCAGAATTTATGCAACATGGTATTGCCAATACTCCGGCATGCGACATCTACTCTCTAGGCGGAATACTCTTTTATCTTCTGACAGGACATCACCCTTATGAGACTGTAAATCCTGCCGACATTGCCAAAATAGCGACCCCTGATCCTCTGATGCACAACAGAAATATTTCTCCGGAAGTTTTATCTCTCTTCTCGATAATGATGAACCAAGACGCAAATGTACGCTTACATAGCTGGAATGATGTTGTGAAGAATCTTAATTCAATTATAGGAACAACTCAAAAATCTGGAAATAAAACACAGTTTCTTGATCGTTATATAAAATCGGCAACATCGAAACACCAAAAAAATGAAGAAGCTTTTGCAAAAAGCACATCTCACAAAAAAGTCTTTCATAAAAATACAAAAAAACAAGAAAAACCTCAGAAATCAGCAAAGCGTCTGATTTTCAAGACAGACACAAAACGTAAAAAGATAGATAAAATTCACTCAACGTGGAAATAATAAAAATAATAATGACAGATGGGGGGCTACTATAAATGAATAAATTTCAAATAATTCTCATCGTTGTTTTATGTTGCTTAACACTGTGTGTATGTAGCTGTAGAGGAACTAAACAATCGCAATCAACATCTCCATTCCATCTTACATATAAGAATCTGCTTATTTATCGTGCAGAACGATATTGATCTCATACGTCATCTTATAATCTTGAGTTTGCTGTAACACAGGCAAGCAGTAAAAGACAGGCAAGCAGTAAAAGACAGGCAAGCAAAGTTCAAAAGATAAGAGATCAAATTCAGGTTCCGCTGTTACGAAACCTGAATAGATGATATTAAGGGTAGCTAGAACCTGTTCGAAAAGGTTTTGGCGTATCGCCAACCTTTACGAACATCTTCTTTAGGCACAAAATCTTCGATTTTAAGGCTTTTTTTAATACAAAGATTTCAGTCAAAAACAGACTTCTTAGCACTTTTTATGCGAACCTCGCAACCTCTTATGTCTTAAATCAAACTCATTGTACCCAATGAGTTACGTGCAGATTCGACAAGGTTCGGCATTTCAGGACCTTTTCGAATATGCACTAGCTAACCCGAATATTTCACAAAAAGCTTAACCAGAACAAACCCCACCGTGGTGGGATTTAAACAGCTTTACTCCTTTTTGAATACTTCAATTATAAGTTTATTGTTTTCCATTTTAATGGTTTTTATGCGCTTCAACCTTTCGGCGTCTTTCGGATCTTTTGAGACCTCGTCCATCAGATTTTTATTTCTCATACTTTCCAAGTACTCTTCAGGGATATCTTTGCCGTTAATCATCATGGACTCCAGGGAAACAAATGGTTCTCCATCATCACAAGTTACTTTAAATTCCGCATCTCCAGAGAGATACCTTCCAGAAACTATAGGAATATCTGTTAAGGGGATATTTACAACTCCTCTTATTTTATTCTCTATAAATTGAAGTTTGATCTTACCTTTTAACTCTTTTAGCTCAGAATTGGAATCCAGTAGGATATTAAGATCCCTATCGGTAAACACTTCACGAAGCTCAACATCTCCCTTTTCTATAGCTTGAATAAATCCATCGACCCTTTCATTGATCGCTGTTGCCTCTGCTTGTGTGTAGTCAACCTGAGTGATTTCGATCGGAGTCTCACTTGTATATTGAAAAGCTTTATTTCTTACCCACATAACCCCTGCAATAATTAACACAATTACTATAATCATGAGAATTATCATAGTAAGACATCCCCAGAACAGACAACCTTTTTTCTTTTTCTCTTTTTCTGACATTTTAAGACTCCTTTTTATCTTTTTTTATAAGCTCTTTGTTTAAGAGCAATTTTATAAAAATATTATTTTTCCCCAGACAAAATACAAATACAAGAGATATATGAATAATCAACATTTTTGGGGTAACTTTTTGTGAAATATTTATGATGACTTAATTAATTGTTGACTCCTCTGCTTCTTCAAGAAGTGATGGCGAAATCTCTTTATTGGTTCTTGCTCCCAGTTTTTTGATTTTTTCAGTTGTTATGATTAAATTACCGCGTCCAGTTTTTAGTTTATTCATAGCGTCGTTGTACGCAGAACCTGTCTGATCTATACGTTTGCCTACTGTTTCTAGGTCGGAAACAAAATTCGCAAATTTATTATACATTTC
>JAUUYH010000020.1 GCA_030590505.1 Kiritimatiellota bacterium | reverse complement strand
TTTCATCTCTTCCTCAATAGGTAATGAGGATATGAACTTTTCCAGTTCAGCAGTTTTATCAGGAAACTGCTCAAGAACATTTTGCTTTGATTTGTCACAATTACATGCCATCAAAAATTACTCCTATTAAATATAAATATATCATCGAAAAAATCGTATTCGTATTGAAAGCACGTAATTTCGCTCCTAAATAAAAAAAGTCAATGTCCATTGTGATCTTTTTCACAGAAAAAATTATTTATGCTCAAAACTCTAAGAAGAAGGTTTACAAACAGCACAAAAAAGGCCAAAAGGAATAATACATACCGCAAGCGGTAGATATCTTCTCTGTCTTTTGCTAGCTAATTAAGTTTAAAGAAAATGTTAAGATTTCATCCGTGTAAAGCATAAAGGTCTAAGAAAAAAGTAAAAGCTTGCCGCTAATTCAATACACCGATTGAAGAATCAAGTTTAGCTTTTGCATTTTCAAGATCTATGATTGAGCTTATATAGCTTGAATCTGCACTTATCAGGTCATTTTGGGCTTCATTAAGACGTGTGATGGACTCATTACCCGCCTTATATGACTCTTCAACCAACTGTCGGTTTTTTGTTACAAGTGTGAGATTCTTTTTATATATCTTAATCTGCTTACCTTTTCTGACACGATCTTCAAAAGCCTGTCGAACTTCGGCAACAACAGATATCCATTTTCCAGTTAACTGCTCTCTTACTTGAGCAAGATTTGCCTGAGATTCTCTAAGTGAAGCAATTCGAGCCCCACCATTAAATAAGACCCACTCTGCCTCAAATCCGTAATTAAAACTTCTATCACTGCTACGTGCCCGATAGTTCGCTCTACCAGAATAGCCTGGATCTGTGCGACTGTATCCCCAAGATGTATTAAACGATAATGTCGGAGAAAAAGCCCCCCAGCTTGAATATACATTATATTGCGCAGCATCCATATTTTCACGACTTGCCTTAAGGTCAGGCCTATTTTTTAACGCCGTATCAAGATAGACACCTACATCAATCGAAAATTGATCCGATTTAGGTTTTAAGGAAGGAAAAATATCATCCGGCAGTATGCCACTGGTAAATCCCATAAATTCTGCAAGTATAGAACGTGATGTAAAGAAGTTATACTCTTCATCTATAACAGTGGTTTTTGCATTATTAACACGTATCTCAAAGTTCAAAACATCGCTTAAAGGAACAGCACCTGCCTCAAACTTCAACTTTGTTTCATCGTAAAGCTGTGTATTGAACAGTTCATCTGACTGTGCAATTCTTATATTCTCCTGTGCTAAAAGAATATTGTTATATGCAACTGTAACCGACTCAACCAGTAATCTGCGTGCATCGCGATTAAGCGCCTCTGAAGATTTCTCCTCGTGTTTGGCTGCCAGCATATCCATTGTCCGCATTAAACCGTTAAAAATCAGCCAATTACCATTAAAGGCTCCACCTTTTGTCGAGTTAAAATTACCGCCACCACTTGAGCCAACGCCTCCCTGATTCGAGGGAGTGTACTTATCGTTCCTTATATTATATGTTGCAGAGATTGTAGGAAGATAAGCAGAAAGTGATCTATAAAACCTTGCAGTTGCTGCAACCATAGCATGACGTGTTGCCATATACCCTGGATTATTTTCAATTGCTATCTGTTTTGCCTGTTCTAATGAAAGCTCCTGGCACCCTTCAGGAATGTCCTGATGAGCTTTTTGTGTCAATCCTGTAAATGTTGTACCAGAAATAGCCTCTGGTGGGGGTTTATATGAGTAACAACCGCCAACTGCAAAAATCAGGACTAGTAGTAATGCTTGAATATTCTTTTTCATATTTATGTCTGCACTTATTTTAAATTATAAAATTATCGTTCGTAAAAAAAAGAATATACTATCAAATCATATTAATTCCAATTAATTTATCTTGTTTTATACAATAATTGTACTATTATTAAACAATAAGAGTATGATAGATAGAGGCTTCATGCCTTACAGTTCCAAAATTCAGTATTGTAACAAAGAATTTTTAAGGATATTAGCAGGAGATAGATGAAAATTAATAAAACAGTCATAATAGCTCCAGATGATTTATTTGGCAAAAAGAGAGATAACTCTGGTAAAAAACCAGCAATATCAGGATCTCAAACCAACTCCTCTAACACGTTTATAGATACAAATGCCATTACTCAGGCAAAAATTCAATTCCAGAGAAAAGATTTAGAAAAAATTGTACCGATTCAGAGTGTATATGAAATTCAGGATAAATTTGCCGAGGGTGGGCAGGGAATAATAAGCAAGGGCAAAGATAAAATTCTGCAGAGATATGTTGCGATAAAATCACTTAAATCAGATTTCTTGGACAATAATGAAGTTATAAGCAATTTCATAACTGAAGCTAAAATCACAGCTCAGCTGGATCATCCATCAATTATCCCACTCTACTCTATACAATCTAGTTCCATAGATCAGGGACTGCATATATCTATGAAATTGGTACATGGTCATACACTGAAAGAGCTTAACGAGGACACCGTTCTGCTCTGCAAGCAGTACAGAAAAACCAGCATAAAAGAGATCACCCAGGAAACATTAATTGAACGACTTGAAGATTTCTTAAAGGTCTGCGATGCAATCAGTTTTGCTCATAACAAAAATATCATACACAGAGACCTGAAACCTGAAAATATAATGATCGGGGAGTTTCATGAAGTTTATGTAATGGACTGGGGTATTGCAATCCCATACGAAAAACGTGAGGAGGAAGAATACAGCAAAAAGTTTGGCTCAATATCTGGCACTCCTGGGTACATTGCACCAGAGCTTGTTGTTGGCGGCATACCAACTCCACAAAGTGATCAATACTCACTTGGAATGATCCTTTTTGAATTAATGACTCTTAAACAGGGCATTACAGGGAAAAATATCGAAGAGATCTTCTACAAAACAAGGGATGGACAGCTCGAAACGATGGAACACAGGTTCTCGGGATGTAAAGTATCTAAAGGCCTTATCGCAATTATAAAAAAATCAACGGCATTAATACCTGAAGAGCGCTACTCATCAGTTGAAGAACTCGCGGACGATATTCGACATTTCATGCTAAACGAAGAGATTAAAGCTAGGCCAGACAATATTACACAAAAATGCTTCCGGTTGATATCAAAACATAAAAATCTTGCAGCAACTTTAATTATGATGATACTCTTATGCCTCTCAGGAGTGGCTATTTATGCACTTATAAAACAGAATGAAGCGGAAAAAAGGTCGAAGATACGAGCCCTAAAACTAGTTGATCTACACTCTTCTATCGAAAACAATGCACACTCTATTGATCGACATTTTTTCCATATTGCACATCTATTAAGCCGCTTCGCAGATAATGCAGTGATTGCATTGAAAGAAGGCAAAACAGTAAAAGAAAAGAACTACTACCCGACATCTCAATTCTCAAATGAGACACAACTGCCACCTGGGACAGCCTACTCCACAGCTTACAAGCGAAATATTAACCTATTCGCCTTCAACTACTCCCTTGCTCCTAACTTAAAGCTTGCAAAAACAAAACTTCAAATTAAAAAAATCGCAACACTACGTCCAGAACTCTTAAGGTACCTTGTAAACAGTGACCCTGACGCAATGACTCTTGAAAAATTCTCCGAAGGGGCACGTAAAGCCTTAACACAAGGATTTCCTATAAGATGGATGTCTATTGCATTAAGTAACGGCCTGATGATGACTTATCCTGGAAACAAAGGGTCGGGAAAAAGTTTTGACGCAAGAGAACGCCCTTGGTATAAAAATACAAAAAATAGTAAGCGTCAGAAATGGAGTAAACCTTACATCGATGCATTCGGACTAGGAGTCATAATATCTGCATCTAAATCACTTTATGACGACAGAGGGCATTTTCATGGGGTTGCATCCTTAGATATGACATTTGACTATATTACCAATACCTTGATGAAATCTAAAGCCCGCCATAACTCTGTTATTGCAAGATACCTGATCAATGAAAAGGGAGATATTATTCTATCATCGAACCTCGTATCAAAGCAACTAAAAAAGGCAAAAACAACCAACTCTGAAGTTCAATTTAACCCCTTCCCCTTTCCTGAGATCAAAACATATATCAACAGAAACAAATCTGGTCAATTTGAGACAATAAACAACGGCAGTACGACTCTTATAGGATATGCACCAGTAGCAACTTTAGGTTGGTATTATGTAGAAGTAATTAATATCAAACAGTATTTAACAAAGGAATAGTAAATTTCAAATTACCTGCTACATTAATTAATTGGATTTATATATGAGACTTTGGATATTGGAAAGATTCCCTATTTTAGGGTTATTCTTTAAAATCTAAATGTCATAAAAAGAGAGACTTATATGAGACTTGGTGTTTTTGGAGATATACATAATAACTATGAAGCTCTTACTGCTTGCTATGACTTTTTTATGGCAAACGGCTGCGACAAGGTTGCTTGTACTGGAGATATTGTTGGCTATTGTGCCTCACCCAAAGAGTGTATAAGCTTTATGCAGGAAAAAGAGATACCTTCAGTAAAAGGCAATCACGACTACTATACCACACAGCATCACCACAAATGGGCCATTCAACCATACGCAGCAATCGTAATAAAATGGATGCAGGACACTCTTGATCCAAAAGATATTGAGTGGTTAGATAATCTTCCATTTACAATGGAGATTGAAGGTATTCAATTTGTACATGCTTCACTGGAAACTCCTGACGGTAGCTGCTGGCCATATATACTGAACACACAAACTGCTATATTTCACTTTTTTATGCAGTCAACACAATTCTGCTTCTACGGACACACACATATTCCACTTCTTTTTACAAAAAACCGCGGACAAATTATATATGAACTGCTAACTTCGCGTCGTCTTCCCAAGTCAGGTAATGCAAAATACCTGATAAATCCTGGATCAGTAGGGCAACCACGCGACTTTAATTCAAGGGCTTCCGTGGTAATTATGGATACCGAAACTCATGATATTGAGATGCATCGAGTGGACTATGATATACCAAAAGCTCAACAAAAAATCATAGATGCAAAATTACCCAGAGAGCTAGCAGAACGCCTATCCTCTGGCAGATAAAAGAGAAAACACCGCTTGGCGTACCACCCTGGCGAAGACCCGCCCTCTCCCCCACTGTTCATCAATAAACTACATGATAGTCAGAAGATTAAGAGAAAGATTAAGAGAAGAAATTTGATTAAGACAAAGATTAAGAGAAGAAATAAATAAAATGTGCGAAGCTGAAGTACGTTAGAGATGATAGTAATCATGCCTGAAAGGCTTCTGAGGTACGTTAGACATTCCTGTCTGACATTGGGGCAAGGGATGAGAATAAGAAAAGCCCTTTGATAAGTCTTACAGGCTCTGGAAGGGCATGTTGTCATGCTTGTTTTTTTACGCTATGTCAGGCAGGAATGCCTAACGTACTTGAAGAGGGAGAATAAAAGTCCTTTGAGAAGTCTTGCAGGCTCTGGAAGGGTATGTTTTTATGCTTGTTTTTTTTACGCTATGTCAGGCAGGAATGCCTAACGTACTTGAAGAGTCCCCGAACGGAGTGACGGATTATTATCAATTCGCATAAAAGTTGCGTGCTTAGAATTGCACTATTTAGGTCAAACTCAACTTCGTTGTATTACTTCCAAGACCATAATTGCAAAAAAGGCAAACATCAGCACTATCGCAACTTTTTTGATATACCCAGGTTTTGATTTTTTTATCATTATCAAACACGGAAGAACACCATAGACAAGGCTTACTCCAATTCCTCCGACAAGTCCCAGGGCATCCAGAAAGATTTTAGGATAGCAAAAAACAATTATGATAGGAGGCAAAAACACAATTGCAGAACTAATAACAAATCCTATTTTTGTCTCTGGAATTTTTAAGAGATCTTTAAAAAATGCCTTCATGCCAATACCTATGGCTGCAAAGGATGTAAAAATAGCTGTAATCGAAAATATCATACCTGAATAGGCAACCCATTTGGAAGCAGTAAGTTTTTCCAGAGGAACCGTTGCAGGTTCACCCGCTTTAAATGCTGCACTAATACTGTTGAGATCATTAAACAGTGGTAGAGCCCCGACAACCCCGATTAGCCACACTAAGTTTACCACTAACGGAATAATCATTCCCCATAAAAGAGCCTTTCTTACAGCTTTGCGATCTCGATTCAGAAATCTGCAGACTGACGGCACTAAATTATGAATAACAAATGCTGTAAGAAGAATAGGAAAGCATGGCCCAATCAATTTCCAATTACTAAACGACAATCTATTCGGAACAAACTTTGACAAAGAAAAACACATGAGAATAATAAAAGAGAACAACATCAACAGCATAATTAACCCATTTGCTTTACGCACAATCTTATGGCCCGCAATTGTTGCAATGGTTGCAGGAATAAAAAAACATAAAGAGAAGAACCACACCGGCAGAGTATCACCTAAAAAAAGAGCATGCAAAACTGAACCACTAGCTGCGATATACGCAACTAAAACACCATAAGCATTTAATAAATATCCTATTGTCCCAAAAAATTTCCCGAACCACCCCAAAGGCCTCTCAAGTAATTCAGGAATGTCTGCATCATAAGTTTTAGATTCAAGATAAATATCCGCGATAAAATAAGCTGAAATAAGTAGCATAACCCATACAATAATCATCGCAATAAACGTAGGCAGCAACCCAGCAAGACCTGTTTGGATAGGCAATCCAAGTATCCCGGCACCAATAGACGCACCTGTCAAAAAAAGAACAACACTTATAATAGTGCCGATAGAGACTGAGTCTGTAGTAGATTTATTCATATATATCTATTATAGTTGAGCAGAGCAATAAATCAATGCGGACTTATAGAAAATCCAGATCTTCACTATAATTAATGCAAAGCATTTATGATAACATAGCCTATGGTTGCAAAGCTACCATAGGAAAAGAAAAAAAAAGAGACTTCGCTGAAAGCGATATATAAAATGGTCAAAAATCATTTTAAGAGGTTGAAAGATATATAGGCAGTCATACATTATAATATGTTTCCGAACAAATAAAAATGAAACAAACTGGGTAAAAACTCAGATTAAACTAAAAAAACGGAGACGGAGATGGAGATGAAGATGAAGATGAACAAATTTGCGAAATTCGCAGTGATCGGGATGGGCGGGGTGATTAAGATGATTTTAAAATAAATATATTTAAGGATGGTACTCAATGAAGGTTACAAACATTCTCTTTACTGGATTATTGGTGTTGTTTATATGTAGTAAGGTAAAAGCAACCGAATCAATACCAGATTCTTTTCAGCAGGTTACAAAATATTTAACTTCAAATAAGTTAAATGAAAAGCGTAAAATGGCACTCTTTAAACTATATATCAAGACTTCTACAATTTCGGGAAAGGATATAGAAGAAATGAAAAAGTTTCTTATGACTTCAGGTAAGTGTGATTCATATAACTTATACCAAACTATAAGTTATTATCTAATTAGAAGTTTTAATGTTTCATCTTCTATGGTCGAAGATTTGAGAAAACTGATCTCTGAAAGTATTGAGAAAAAAGATTATGATTATGCAGTATGGTGTATTGGATTTAAATATGATATTTCTAGTTCCCTGCTACGTAAAGCGATTCCCTATAAAGAAGATTCTGAAGATAAATACTTTGAATTAAGTCAATCTCTGGGGAAAAAAAATCAAAACTACATAGTCGATATTTTCTGTAAATCAAAATTTCAGGTATATGCTTCTGCAGTAAAGCAAAATTCTTCTATTCTTAGCACTGATCTGTGTAACGCTTTGTCCAAAAAAGTAGGTAAGGATAATTATTACAGTGTTGTTAAAGTTTTTATAAGTGAGATTTGTAAACTTCCTGATGTTGTTTTGTTAAAGCAAGTCAATAATCCACGTTATATTGCTTTAATGAAAACAAAAGATATTTATATTTTTGCAAAAATAGCGGATAGTCCTGAACTTTCTGACGAGAAAAGAAAAGAAGCAGCGAAAATCGTGTCGAAATTCTTTTTTTCTAAAATACAAAAAAGGGAATCATGGCAGAAATTTGTATCTGGGAACATAAATTCTCTCGACCGGATGGCTGCCGCTAAAAAAGTTATTACGATGAAAAACCCTTCAATGGAGATGGCGGGTGTCGCAATAACTTATATTCTAAACAGTGCTTTATCAACCGTGCCCTCACATTCTTTTTTTGATGCGATTGCACAAACTTCAGACACAACTGATTCTATCAGCCATGCTTATTCACTAAATTTCCTGGTAGGAACATATTTAGATAAATATCCAGATAATTCCAAAATAAAATTAATTTATGATAAAACTGTAAAGAACTGCTACCGACTGTATGAGATATACAAACCATCACCAGATGATGAATATACTTATGCGATACCTGATGATGATACTGGAGAGACTGTAGATGATGACTCAACCAATATTGATGATGATTTTTTTAGCACGGAATCTACAATTGAGGAATTATCAAAACAATCTATAAAGCAATCTGAAAGGTAAAAATGACAGCTTATTTGAATATGGAATTACAAGAATTTGCGCCCTCTTCACATATAACAATAAATAGTTATATAAACTATACAAGAGGAAAAAAGGGGACAGGTTCATTGTTGTTTCAATCCCAAAGAAAAAAGACAATAAACAGAAAAATCAACCTCCAACGGACGTTACACCTTAGTTATGATAAATAGACATTTCACCATCATATCTGCGATATTCGCAGTTTTATTTTTCCTTTTATCTGCGAACTTCGCAGTTTCTGCTGCGACTCTTGAATATAAGCAACTTGCTCTAACAGATGCTGAAGTATTGAAACGGTGTGAATATAACGCAGTAAAATCAGCCTGGGCCTACGCAGAACCTGATCTCATCCCGTGGCTATTTGCTCATAAAAGAGAACCTGTAAAGAAAGAGGAAGGCGGTACATGCTACAAATAAGTAAAACACATCCGTGCCCACCCGTAGCAGCCGTTTTATTTCATCTATCATTAAAGCCGTTTTCGGCAACAACCCGCAAAGAAAAGCGTTAAAAATCATCTTAAGGGGTTGACATACATACATACATACATACATTATAATATGTCTCTGAAACAGGTAAAAATGAAACAAATTGGGTTAGAAACCGAGTAAAACTAAAAAACGGAGACGGAGATGAAGATGAATAAATTTGCGAAATTAGCAATGATCGGGTTGGTCGGGGTGATTATGCTCGTTGGAAGTGGTGTAATGGGGCAAAAAGTTATTGTAACAACTACAATACCTAAAAAACATACAGATGGGAAAATTTATGTAAAAGTAAAGGGGGCACTCGGTGGTTCTCACGCTTGCTCAGATGCAACCTACAAATATGTGGGCATTGCCATGACTGGATCAGGAGCAGGAAGTGTCAAAGGGAATGCAAACACAGGATTCTGGTATGGAAATGCAGGAGAAACCCCCTCTGCGACAGTCGATGATACCATTGTTACTATATCTTACAAAAAAACGAGTGAGCCAATAATAACAGGAAAAGCACTTATGACTGTGATTGCAGTGAAAGGAAGATTTTTTGGACTAACAGCTTTTCCTTTCCGATTAGGATCTATTTGGACTGGAAATGCTGATGTTGTTAAAGATGTGAAAGGTATTCCTGCTGGATTATCATTCGGAGATGTGACACTTTCATTTACAGCTCCGCAGTTGATTGCCCCCAAAGCCAACCCGCATCTAGTACAAAGAGGCGGAAATAAGTTTCGATTTAATCTCAAAGTACAATCACTAATCCTAAACGGCCTTCTTGGAAGTACTGTTAAATTAAATTGTCCATTTGGGCCTAAAGGAATGAAGTTACCATTTTCAGCAATAGGAATATTTAAAAATGGCGTATGGAATGCTGCAGAAATAGAGTAAATAAATTTAAAAATGAGATTATTATGAGATTGATTATTGTAGGATTATTATTATTACCTTTGTTTATTTTTGCTGGAGAGACGGCGAAGATTCAACAAGAATTACCGCCAGGCCAGTCACTGATGAAAAAATTAAAAGATTTTAATTATTCAGTTACTAAAAAAATAAAATTACTTAATGCATTTGGGAAATTGGGGTTTCACCTACAACCTAAAGAGGTAATAGAAACGCTTGAATACCTTACAACACTCGAATACACCAGTAAAGATAAGAGCTTTGCTAATCAGATTTTTATTTTTATAATTGATTCACTAAATAATAATAAAATAAAGTTCACACAAAATGAGAATCAGCAACTTAATGAAATTATTTTACAGCAACTTGATTTATGTGCAAATAAGAATCCTGAATGGTTTGATAAATTTGCTCAACTGCATTACTTGTCTACACCTGGAACGTATTTGAATAAAGAGAAAAAGCTTTTATTACACTATATCATTGATAGTAATTCAGAAACATTGCTTTGTTATTACCTTCAAAAAAAACAAATTGCATTATTCGGTAATTTGCTAGGTGTTTTTACTCAGAGTCCTGACTCTAAAGTATATTCATTTTTTCATAAAAAACTCTTCCAGTCAAAGAATAAAATCCTGAAAGAGTTGCTTGTTAATTTATATTTTGAATATAACTCTCTACTTTATTCTATGAGTACGGATCAAATTGCAAAGTTTATTAATCTGTTGTCACAATCAAAAAAGATTCCTAATGAAAAAATTGAATCTGCAATAAGCAAAATTTTCCATATGAAGCTTCAAATTAATTCTTATAAGATACCTGTTTATCTAAAACAAAATGGAATATGGAAATACCTTTTATTTATTGCTAATCAACAGAAATCTATAGATTGTGACGAACTTTTAGAGCATTTAACTTATCAGATTATCTTAACTTCCAAAACTGTCTCGATGAGAAGACTGAAAGAATATGAAAAATTGCTAAACGATAATGTAAATAATAAAAAATGGGAAAGTAAATTCTTTTATTGGTATATAGGAATAGGTATTTTTACTTTTGACACAACAATTGCTGAACGTATTTTAAATATTTCTATATCTAAAATTTCTTCTTTTAAAATTAATAATTATGGAAATTTATGGTTGCTTTGCTATGCTGTTTCATCTGATAATAAGAACATCATAGGAAGGCTAATAAAAAAACATATACCTAAAATTAAGCAGGAACTAGACAAAAGAGCAGCTCTTAAAACAAAAAATAGAAATTATATTTTATTATCTAATTGCTATAAATTTCTTGGCTATAAACGTCAAGCTGCGAAAGTTTTATTGGTTGCACTACAAGGAAATATTAGTAATAAATCAAAAGATATAAACACGGCTCTTGAAGAATTACAAGAAATAACAGGGATGAAATGCGGTATTAATTTCCCCGCCTGGCAAAAAGCTATCGATGCCATGCCTGATGATAAAGTGCCAGCAAAAAAAAATAAACAGAAAAATCAACCTCCAACGGACGTTACACCTTAGTTATGATAAATAGACATTTCACCATCATATCTGCGATATTCGCAGTTTCTGCAGCGACTCTTGAATATAATCAACTTGCTCTAAAAGACGGAAAGGTGCTGACCTTTTCGTCTTGTTCAAAGGCTGACAGGGATACGCTGAGAGTTGTCCTTACGAACGGTACAATTGTAAAAGTTACTCGTGCTCAGTTAACAGATGCTGAAGTATTGAAACGGTGTGAATATAACGCAGCAAAATCAGCCTGGGCCTACGCAGAACCTGATCTCATCCCGTGGCTATTTGCTCATAAAAGAGAACCTGTAAAGATAGAGGAAGGCGGTGCATGCGACAAATAAGGAAAAAACCTCCGTACCCACCCGTAGCAGCCGCTTTATTTCATCTATCATCAAAGCCGCTTTCGGCAACAACCCGCAAAGAAAAGCGTTAAAAATCATTTTAAGGGGTTGACATACATACATACATTATAATATGTCTCTGAAACAGGTAAAAATGAAACAAATCGGGTTAGAAACCGAGTAAAACTAAAAAACGGAGACGGAGATGGAGATGAAGATCAACAAATTTGCGAAATTCGCAGTGATCGGGATGGTCTGGGTGGTGGGAAGCTTAGTCAAAGGTGGAAATGAAAATCTAAAAAAGGGGCTTGTGTTAGCTGTCGTAGGTATGGGGATGTTGGTAGGAAATACAGTGTGGGGTGGAACCGAAGATGATGGAATTACTATTGATAACACAAAGGCAACAGAGTTAAACCAGAAAATAAAAGTAACAATTACGGCCCCAACAAATGCTACTTTTGTGGAAGGTTCATGGACTGGACCTAATGATCTTTCTGGCGATCTTGTTCTCGGAGAGAATGAGATAATTGCAAGTGAATATTCTGAAAAATTAAAAGATTATAAATTTGTTGTTACCTGGGAAAGAGATAAAGAGTTACCTTGGAAGGCAGACCGTAAAGCTACGCTGTATCGGCATTGGAATGCGTGGTGTTTTGGTGTTATAGGTTCATTCAATCAATGGAGGGTTAAAGTTTATGGAAAAGCGACGCCAAATGGTGCAGCTGCAGCAGCAGCATTGACTATAACTCAATTGCATAACAGGCAGACAGTTGTTGTCAAGTCAAAGTATGAAATTAATTTTGCTAAAATTCTTATTGGAGCTGCAAACCCTGTACCTCTTTCTGTTACTGCCGAGATTGATGGTGTTTTACCGCTATCAGGAAAGAATAAAATCGGCAATGATATTACAATCGTCCTTTTTCCTTTAAGATAATAATTACTAAGAAATTAAAAGATCAGAAAAGACTATAGAATGTGGAATGGCATTTGAGGACAAAGATATATTAATGATCTGTTTGATTCCAGTCCAATCTGTAAATATAAGGAGAATGTTATGTTGAAATCAAATTATTTTTTGTCTATTATCACATTTGTAACTGCTACTTTTTTTATATCAGTGTTTGTTACTGCTACAGAAATTGACAAAACTGTATCGATCAAAGATGTGCTTAAAATTTTAAAAACACCAAAAATGTCTTTGAAAAAAAAGTTTGTTTCGCTTAAAATAATGGAAAAACTAAAATTAGAATTGTCAAAGTCTGATGTTGACTCTTTAAAGGATTATTTATTGAATCCATCCTATGGTTTTGATCTTAATGTGTATAGAGAAGTGGTTTCTATATTGATAAGCAATGGGGTGTACTCCAAAAGTTTTAAAGTGGATTTAGAAAAATCTATGTTTAATAATTTAGATTGTTCAGAGTATGCTGCAGCTATTTTAGACCTTCTTAATGTTCTTGGATGGGAAATACGCGAGGATAGCACGGCGATTGATACTGAGAAGGGTGGGAAGAAGCATATTTTAAACTATTACTCTAAGATCGTCAGTGTGTATGTGAAATCAGATTATAAGGTTTTGGTGGCTGCTGTTAGAAATGGTTCGGTTGATCCCATATCAATGTCATTCCTTTCGCCAGAACAGCAGAAAAAAGCTATATCTGTTCTTGCAGGTGCTCTTTCTAATTCTTCTTATGGCGTGGGAGAAATATTAGAATTCCTTAAGGATGATGTTCACATTCCTTTTATTCCTAGTGAAAGTATTCCAGTTCTTATTAAAATCTCTGATAGTAGTACAGAAGATAAGAATATTAAGGATAGTATTGATTATATTTTATCTGGAATAACCTATGTCGTCCCCTCGGTCGCAGGCTGGAATGAATGGTGGAATCAGAATAAAAAATCTTTTGATCGACGTACTAATGCAGTAAATGCTTTAACAGACAAAAAACTTCCCACAAAAATTAAAGTATTGGCATTAATGTATCTTGTTGAATGGCCTGTCAAGAAACTTCCTGATGCCGTCTTGATGAAGGTTTTAGACATGACAGATGAATTGCATGGAGAAGAGGATTTGAAAAATCTGCTTTCTGGGATATTTTTTGAATATAACAAAAAAATCCCGGGGAATTCCATTGTGAATAGAATTCTAAAAAAAGTATCAAAGTGATATTTTTAGCTTAGCAAATGGTAGATTTTTTAATTACCTTTGATTAATATGTAGTTAATTGATTTAAAAATTTGAAATAACTTATAACTAAAGAGAATTATAGACTTAATTTATATTAATGAGAATAAATGTTGAAAAAATATGAAAAATCCCTGCATAAATATACTGTTTTTTCTATGTTTTTTTGCGAACTTCGCAGTTTCTGAAGTGACGCTTGAATACAATCAACTTGCTCTAAAAGACGGAAAGTTGCTAACCTTTTCGTCTTGTTCAAAGGCTGACAGGGATACGCTGAGGATTGTTCTTACAAATGGTACAATTGTAAAAGTTACTCGTGCTCAGTTAACAGATGCTGAAGTATTGAAACGGTGTGAATCTAACGCAGTAAAATCAGCTTGGGCCTACGCAGAACCCGATCTCATCCCGTGGCTCTTTGCTCATAAAAGAGAACCTGTAAAGAAAGAGGAAGGCGGCGCATGCTACAAATAAGCAAAAAACACCTCCGTGCCCATCCGTAGTGGCGACCTTATTTTATCTATCATTAAAGCCGTTTTTGGCAACAACCCGCAAAGAAAAGCGTTAAAAATCATTTTAATGAGTTGACATACATACATACATACATACATTATAATGTGTCTCTGAAACAGGTAAAAATGAAACAAATCGGGTTAGAAACCGAGTAAAACTAAAAAACGGAGACGGAGATGAAGATGAATAAATTTGCGAAATTCGCAATGATCGGGGTGATTATGCTCGCTGGAAGTGGGGTGGTGGGGGATGATCCTGTCGTTACAGTTAGCGCCACAATGCCTAAGAAAGATTTAGATGGAAATTTATATATAAAAGTCATGGGTGCGATTGGTGGAACTCATTCATGTTCTGATCTAACATATACTTTTGATGGAGTGAAAATGGAGGGGCCTGGAGCGGGAAAAGTAATGTCTTTAATTAAAGGTTCTTGGGTTGGTAGTGTAGGGGACAATCATTCTAAAAAAGTAAATGATACCAGTGTTGTCGTAACTTATTCAAAAAAGGATGAACCAAAGGTATCTGGTAAGATTGATTTGACAGTTGTTAATGTTCAGGGAAAATTGAGAGGTAGGAAAATATATCCAGGTAATCGAGTTAATATTACTGTAAAAGCAAAAGGGTTTCCGAACCTTTTTGTTTTTGGTGTAGTAAATCTCTCTTTTTCAAATTTGCTGGTTCTTAATGATAACCCTTATACAATAAAAACAAAAAGAAATATTATTAATTTTGCACGCCAATTTACAACAGGTACAAAATTTAATAGGGCAAGTACCATTACTCTTTCATGTCCTTTTGGACCAGCGTCTGGGCGATTCCCATTTGGCTGTACTGGAGTATTCGTAAAGAATGGGATGGGGGTTGATATAAAATGATGGATATATTATTATTTTATTTATTTCGGTTTCTTTTCGTTGTTTTGTTATATTTTTCGTTATTTGATGCAAATATTGCTTGTGCAGAAAAAACTGAGACCAGTATTCAGAACTTGTTTTTAAAGAAAATAAAATCTTCTAAATATGATAATGCTAGAAAGGAAAAGTGGATAAAAAGTTTTTTAACCAGTAATTTTGTTTTTTCTCCTGAGGAATGTATTGAGGTTTTAAAATATGTTCTTCTTCTAGATGATTCAGCAAAAAAAAATGCTCGTTTAATTGATGCTCTTTTGTCATTAATTGAACAGCAAGATGATTTTGATGTATCTTGTCTCCCGAAAGCTAATAAAATTATTATTCAACTGTTAGATAAATATTACTTATCAGACTCATCCTTGTTTGATAAGTATTTTCAATTACTTTTATTTCAATTCTATGATACAGCTCTTGGACCTGATGCAGCCACAGAAAAAAGATCAGCAATTCTTTACCATTATATTGTTGAAAAAAAATCTATACTGCTTTTTAAATATTATCTTAATCGAAATCTAATTAGCTATATTTTACAAAAATATCGTAATGAAGGTGCTGTTTGTTCATTAAGAATAAAGGCATATTCTTTTTTGAATAATCAATTTTTAAATTCAAATGATGATGATACGCTACTTGGTCTGTTAAGGCTGTGTGCCAACGATTTTTCATTACCTTTTTCGTTTGATTTGAATGGAATAAAAAAGATTTTATCGCTTACTGAATCACCAAATCATGAAATACAAAAGACTGCAAGATTTGTGCTTAATAAATGGGTTCTTCATAATAAATTGCACAATAAGGTTGATTTAGAAAAAATCAAAATTATAGAACTGGAAGGCCATTGGAATTTTCTAGTGTCATTATTAAAAAATAACGATTATCATGATAAAAATATGTTGCTTGCACATCTTTCGTACATTGTTGTTTTTGATAAAAAAAGATCGAATGAAATGCTAAAAAAATATGTCGCATTATTTTTAGATAAAAATTGCATAAATAATGAAATATCGAAAACACACTTTTTTTTCTGGTTAATTGGTATTGCCATTAATTCGAATTCTCCAACACTTGTAAATGACGCATTTAAATTAGTCATTTCTAAATTAAAAACAACGGGATTAGGAAAGGGAATCAATAGCATGGGGGGAAATAACTTATGGTTACTTTGTTATGCTATTCCGTATTTGAAGGGCAAAATTGATAGTAAAGATGTCGCACAGTATAAAACTATTATTTTTTGTGAATTAATGACGCATTGTGCAAAAGGAAAAAAAGATAGATTGAGTGAGTTAGAATTAGCAAATTCCTTTTATTTACTTGGGGCTAAAAAAATGGCAGGACAACTTTTATTGAAAGGTCTAAAAAATCATGTGATTATCTCTGCAAGTGACGTTCAAGAAGCCTTATTTCAATTAGAAGACATCACAGGGATGAAATGCGGTATTAATTTCCCCGCCTGGCAAAAAGCTATCGATGCCATGCCTGATGATAAAGTGCCAGCAAAAAAAAATAAACAGCAAAATCAACCTCCAACGGACGTTACACCTTAGTTATGATAAATAGACATTTCACCATCATATCTGCGATATTCGCAGTTTTATTTTTCCTTTTATCTGCGAACTTCGCAGTTTCTGCAGCGACTCTTGAATACAATCAACTTGCTCTAAAAGGCGGAAAGGTGCTAACCTTTTCGTCTTGTTCAAGGGCTGACAGGGATACATTGAGAGTTGTCCTTACGAACGGTACAATTGTAAAAGTTACTCGTGCTCAGTTAACAGATGCTGAAGTATTGAAACGGTTCGGAGGTAAATTTAATATCTCAAAGCCCTATAAGGGCAAAATGCGATACGGAAAGGCGTATTTTGCAAAAAGTAAACTTCCACAGAACTTCGATCCTGATAAATTCAAAAAGGATCTTACCTTCGGATACGAACAGATAAAACTGTGTGAATATAACGCAGAAAAATCAGCCTGGATAAGGCTTCTTGAAGATGATAATGTCGATTCCATTGATGATCTTTTTCTTCCAGAGATCCCTGTTATGAAATACTATAAATTTGTGCCAGAGAAAAAGAATATTAAGAAGAATGAAAAAGTCCCGCTCGTTGTTTTTCTTCACGGTATGACAGATCAGAAGTGGATGGATAAATGGCCGCAAAATCTGATATTCGTGCAGCCCGAAGTTCAGAAAAAGTACCCTTGCTATTTTATTGCACCGATGACAAATGGCAGGAAAAGCGATGCATGGTATATGCCTGGTGAAGATGGTTATATCTATGACAATCTTAAAATGGTTGTGGCAATAATTGATGTGATGATCAAAAAATATCCGAATCTTGATGAAGATCGCATCTACGTAACTGGACTCTCTTCAGGAGGAATAGGAACCTGGGGACTGCTTGCTCAATATCCCGGTAAATTTGCAGGAGGAGTACCTGTCGCGGCAGGATGGGATCGTCAAATTAAAGACTTTAAGGATAAACAAAAAATCGCAATCTGGGCATTTATGAACCCTGCAGAACATACCGAATCACGAATGGACGCGGTAAAACTTCTAAAACGTGCAGCCGAACTCGGAGCAGATGCACGATACAGTAAGTTTCAGGTTGCAAAATATGTTATTAAACGCAAACAGAAGAAAAATAAGAAGCCTCGGAAACCGAAAAAAACAAAAATCAAATTTAAACATGCCGCCCAGGTCTGGGCATACGCAGAACCCGATCTCATCCCGTGGCTATTTGCTCATAAAAGAGAGAAGAAGTAGAAGAAGTATTTGAGTGGTGTGTATATACTTTACGCGGGTAAAATCTTACCATTTCGATTAAGGTTTAGTCGCGAATAAAAGAAATACAAGACCTCTACCGCTTGCGGTATAGTTATGGTATTTGTTCGTTTTTGAGTTCTTACGGTGCTAGTATGGGGGCAGTTTTTTTCTCTCTAATCAGAAGAGTGAAGGAGATTTTATGAAAAGTGCGAATTTCGCAAAAATATTATTTATAGTTATATTCTCCACGGCAGTTCTTTTCTGGAGTGGAAGTAATTTTTTGGATAAGCTACATACTGTTGGGTGGCATTATAGTTCAGGAGAATATGCGCACTTCGCAAATCTTAAATCTGTGCCTCAAATTCATTTTACCGTTATTTCATTCCTGCAGGACAATCTTGATCTCGAAAGCAGTTGTGCTTTGTGGGAAGATTCTCAGTATCGTACCAGCGAGATTGTCCTTGAGACGTTGATCTCAAATATTTACTACCATCTCTATCCTTTGAAGGTTTATGACGAAGAGGGTAAAATGAACTCTCGTCCTGATTACATATTATGTGAAAAATGGAATTATGAGACTTTGAATCTTTTTATGGTATTTTTTGATTTTGACATGGATTATGTGAAGTTAGCAGAAAATAGCAAATGGATAATTCTGAAAAAAAAGATAACGAAGCTAAAAAATCTTAAAATTAATAAGCTGGCACAGCAGGAGAGAGATTGATGTTTGTTTTTAAAATTATTATACTCTTCTGTGCTCTTCTTCTTCCGACAATCTGCGGGTATCCATTTGTCTGTATGATGAGTGAAGATGAAGGTAATAGAAAATTTGAACGGTTTATTTTATCCTTTCTTACAGGGTGGATGTTGTTTTTTGCGATATTCGCAGTTGCGGGTTTTGCAGATTTTGGCTTTTCTTTGAGTGGCGGTATTGTAATACTATGTATTATATGGGGAGTCGGGGTTGTGCTGAACTCTCGTTCTGAACTTAAATGTGTTGAGAAAATGGTTTCTGACGGAGAGAGAGTTGACAAATGGAGAAGAGTTACGGGATCTCTTTTGACATTATTTATTGTTCTTACGTTTCTCTTGCTTTTTATTGCAAGCTCAAGTGAATGGGACTCTTTTGCCATGACAGGTGTTTGGGGATATAAAGCAAAACTTTTCTACTCGGAGGGATATATCCCCATATCCTTTTTTGTAGATTCTAAACTTGTTTTTACACATCAGAGTTATCCTCTATTGTACCCCGTTATGCTCACCTGGCTATATTTCTCTATGGGGGGCGTTTACGATATAGCATTAAAGCTAATGCCGCCTCTGTTAGGGGTATTTATCTGTTTATCAATTTATAATATATCTCTGAGAGAAGGATGCACTCGCCTGATATCTCTGATGCTCGCTCTTACTTATTGTGGCGGGGCGACTTTTTTCCTTACTTCTACTACACTCTATGCAGAAAATCTGCTAATTCTCTATGAGCTTTGGGGGATATATCTGCTGTTTGATTTTATAAGGAGAGGGGGGGATCGCAGAATTTCAGGGCGTTGGCATGGCGGGACTCTGCTTCCGATTCTTCTTCTCGGAGCTGGAGCCTGTGTTAAAAACGAAGGAGCACTGTATTTTGTACTCGCAGGATTATATTTTTTAATTTCATTTTTCTATCGATGCTGCTTTGGAAAAGAGAGTCTGAGAAATAGAATTATTCGCAATCCCCACACATCTACTCTTCTGCAGTTGTTTATGCTGGGAATTATTATTATTCTGCCATGGCAACTTTTTAGATATTTTTTAAATATCAGACTTGTTGATTTTGATGTAATATCCAAATTACATTTGATTGAAAATAAGGGATTTTTTGAATCAGGCTGTTGTGATATGTTTAAACTCTCTCTGAGTCGGTTTGTTAGAGCAATGTTTGTCAATCTGAATGAGACTTGCGGAATTTGGTATTTTCTTATATTCGCCCTGATTGCATTGAAAAAAAGGATTTTCACTAAAGAAATACTTTTTCTTCTTTTGATGATTTGTGTGCCAATTATACTTTTTTTGCTCTCATTTATTTTCTCCATTCGCCCGATTAAATGGCATTTAGATGCAGTACCAAGGCTCCTTCTTGTTCCCGCGATATCTGCTCTTGTTATTATCTCTGCACTGCTCTCCCGGAGAAGTAATAAGGAATAATTTGTTAGCTTTAGGCAAACTTCAATCTGTTTGCGATATTCGCAGATGCGTATTTCGCAAAAAAGTCATTACAAGTTATTTCTGACGAGTCACTGGACAAATCGAGGAAAAGAGATTAAAGTATAAACTATCTGAATTGAATAAACTTAAATATATAAAAAGATAATATGAATCAAGATAAAATAGTTATAGCTCATGGCGGAGGCGGAGAACTCTCTTCTAGGCTGATTAAAGAAGAGATCCTAACTCGATTCGGAGAGAGTCCACTAAAGGGCCTACCCGACGCCGCATCTCTAACTCTGAACTCAAGTCAAATTCTCTTCTCAACTGATAGCTTTGTTGTCTCTCCTATCGAATTCCCTGGTGGAAACATCGGCGATCTAGCCGTACACGGCACTGTAAATGATATCTCTGTTGCCGGCGGACAAGCCAAATATCTCTCTCTGAGCTTAATTCTGGAAGAGGGTTTATCTATCCCCCTACTGCGTAAAGTTCTTGATTCTATACAGGAAGCAGCACAATTCTGTAATGTAAAAATAGTAACAGGTGATACAAAAGTTGTTGGACATGGAGAGTGTGATAAAATTTATATAAACACTGCCGGAATTGGAGAAAAGTACCCTAACTTCAATCTATCCAAAACTCTGCTAGAGGAAGATGATGCCATATTAGTCAGTGGTAACATTGGAGATCACGGAATGGCAGTTCTCACAGTTCGCGAAGAGCTGCCCATAAAAAACGGTACAAAGAGCGACTCTGCATCTGTTCATAGACTGGTAAAGGCAGCACATCCCTACGGAGAGGCTGTACGATTTATGCGCGATCCAACACGTGGCGGTGTTGCCGCTGTACTTAACGAGATCATTTCGGAATCTCAATTAGGGATCTCACTTGATGAAAGCTCGATTCCAATTAACAGAAAAACTCGAAATGTTGCAGAAATGCTAGGAATTGATCTACTAAATGTCGCCTGCGAAGGTCGCATGATTCTGATCTGTGACAAAAAAAGTGCAAAGTCCATTCTGCAAGCATGGCAGAAACTACCTGAAGGCAAAAATGCCCAAATAATAGGCTCTTTGGTTGCAGACTCACCAGGAAAAGTAAAAATAAAAACCTTTACCGGTGGATCAAGAGTAGTATCCGTCCCCAGAGGCGAACTACTACCCAGAATTTGTTAAACTGAGGGACAGATTATTTCCCCCAACATTCCCCGTCTTCCCCCCTCCCCTTTTTTCTCTTAGGCCACCAGTGACCTTGCGTCATGGGAGCCAATGTCGAATTTTCTTCAAGTAGCATGCGTTGTCCCCAACGCATTAAGCAAGCAAACAACAAGCACAAAAAAGGCGATAAATAAAGCCTTACAGACTGTTCTTTGGCTTATTCTTTTTCTTAGATATCTCTTGTGCTAGTGAATGGGAAATCTTAATAGCTTTATCTCTTGCGACTTGATCGTAATCCCAATATTCGTCAATAACTTTGTTAAAGGCAAACTTTGGATCATCTTCCTTGTATTCGCTACGCAATTGCTTGAACTGCGCCTTAAGTTCTGTAACAACCGATGCATATTCTGGGTTATCGTACACGTTATTCATCTCTTTAGGGTCAGATTTTAAATCATATAGTTCCCATCCTGGAGGAGTCGTTGGCTCCGTCGCATTGTCCTTCCAACTTGTTCCGTAAAACATTATAATTTTATAACGCTTAGTACGCATTGCAATATGTGCTGGGTTATCGTGATGAGCCATGTGCATCCAATAATGATAATACGCTGCGGTCTTCCATGTTTTAGGTTCAATTCCTGTTTCGATTATTTTTTGAAAACTTTTACCTTGCATATAATCAGGAACATCTCCTCCAGCAAAAGTAAGCATTGTTGGGCCATAGTCCACATTTTCAATTATTGCATTAGAGCGTGTGCCTGCCTTGATTGTTTTAGGGTAACGAACAATAAACGGCATGCGCATTGACTCTTCATATGCCCAACGCTTATCTTGATAATCATGTTCCCCAAGCATGAAGCCCTGGTCTCCTGTATAGATGATCACTGTATTGTCATACAACCCTTCTGCTTTAAGGTAATCAACAACTCGTTTTAGGTTATCATCTACACCTTTAACACAGCGCAGATAAGCCTTTAGGTATCCTTGATATGCTTGATGTTTCGCTTCTTTATCTGTTAGTGAAGGATCTTTCGCCCAATGCTTTATGTAATTCCTACGGTGATTTCTGCGTCCGATAGATGTTCCAAGTTTATGAATCAACTCATCGTTATGTCCTCGTGTAGCTATTGATCCATTTTTCTTATTATCCCATAGACTATCTGGTTCTGGAATTTCTACATCAGCAAGGTAGGATTCGTAACGAGGGGCGTAGTTAAACATATCATGAGGAGCCTTGAAATGAAATTTAAGGAAAAATGGTTTACTTTTATCACGCCCATTTTTAAGCCAATTCAACGCTGAATCGGTAATACAATCAGTTGAATGTCCTGTCATCTTTACAAGAGTACCTTTTTGATCTCCAAGTGTTCCTTCATAAAATTTTGGATTAAAATATCTACCTTGGCCAGGTAAGACTTTATAGTAATCAAATGATGCTGGCCTCGCTTTCAAATGCCACTTTCCAATTACAGCAGTTTGGTAGCCAAGTTTATTCATTTCATGTGCAAGATAGTGTTTTTCAATAGGCAAAGGTATCTTAAGTGTAGTACAACCATTAACGGCAGCGTATTGTCCAGTCATAATTGATGCTCGACTTGGAGTGCATATTGCATTAGTACAAAATGCATTTTCCATAACAACGCCTTCTTTGGCAATGGAATCAATGGTTGGTGTTGGGTTCAGTTTTGCTAACCGGCTGTTGTATACGCCGACTGCCTGAGAAGCATGATCGTCAGACATGACGAACAATATATTAGGTTTATCCGCAGCGATGGCAGTTGATGCAGCAACAAATGAAACGACACCAGCTATAACTTTTATTGAATTAATTTTATTCATA
>JAUUYH010000004.1 GCA_030590505.1 Kiritimatiellota bacterium | reverse complement strand
TCTCGTAGCCTTAATTATTCATGCTCAGGATTGAATCCGCCATTATTCTCACGAATCGATTTACATTTGATACAAAATCTTGCATACGGTTTTGCCTCAAGGCGATCTTCTGATATTTTAACTGAACAGTCTAGGCATATACCATAAGAACCGCCTAACAACCTTTCAGTTGCTTCGTCAATCAACTCAAGAGCATCACCTTCATTGGTTATCATTGAAAGCTCCATGTCGTGACGGGCATTATCACTACCGAGATCCGCCATGTGAGTTGACATTCCAGCTTCACCAGCATTTGCGTTATTAGTCAGAGCCTCGGATGAATGAAACTCCACCTGCTGCTCAAATTTACTTCTTGAGAGCATTAATGCATCATAAAACTTCTTATTCTTCCCGCGTAATTCCGGAATTTTACCATTCTCTGTTTTTGAATTCTTGTTCCCCATAATTGCTCGTATCCTTTCACTCAATCACTAAATAATATAATAATATTCAGTAAAAAATTGTGTTATTATCTACAAAAAATCTCTATTCCATCTCATTAGTTAAGCACGCATAATACCATACTTGCATGAATTTACAAATGTTTTTTGAGGGTTTTTTTGTTCTATGCAAGTAATTTGGAAAATTCATTCGCCATATCTTATTTTTTAAAGTTGATTTCCCCTCTCCCTTATGCTATATTTAATCAATATATAGAAATGTATAAGTAAAAGATTAACAGGATGATTATAATGGAAATGCTTACTGATAAAGAGATGGTGACTCGTATTTGCGAACTTCGCAAGGAACTTAATGCCGTAATACTGACACATAATTATCAGCTTGGAGAGGTGCAGGATATAGCTGATTTTGTAGGTGACAGCTTGGAGCTTAGTATTAAAGCATCAAAAACTACAGCGGATGTTATAGTGTTCTGTGGTGTAAAATTTATGGCAGAGACGGCCTATATGTTATCACCAGAGAAGACGGTTTTATTACCGTCGCTTGCGTCGGGCTGTCCGATGGCGGATATGGCGGAGGCTGAAGACCTTAAAAAGATGAAAAAAGAGCATCCTGATGCGCTAGTTGTCACGTACGTAAATAGCTCTGCTGAAGTTAAGGCATTGAGCGATATTTGTGTAACGTCAGCGAATGCCGTAAAGGTAGTTGCATCACTGCCAGAAGATCGAAAACTTATTTTTGTTCCTGATAAGAATCTAGGAGCGTATGTTGCACGTGAGACTGGTCGTGAAATGATTCTTTGGCCTGGGTACTGTCCGACACATATGCGTATTACTGTGGCACAACTTGAGCAGAGAAAAAGGGAGTATCCAGATGCTGTGGTGATTGTTCACCCAGAGGCACGGCTTGATGTGATTGACCTTGCCGATGAGGCATTGAGTACTGGAGGAATGATTAAATTTGCGAAATCAACAACAGCAAAACAGATTATTACCGGAACAGAGCTTGGCATGATCTATCGTCTCTCAAAAGAGAATCCAGAGAAGCAGTTTATTGCCCTATCTGAGCAGGCAATCTGCCCTATGATGAAGATGCACAGGCTTGATAACGTACTTGCCGCAATGGAGCATAAGCAGCACTCAATTGTGGTTCCTGAAGAGATAAGAAGGGATGCAGTTAAGCCGATAGAAAAAATGCTGCAGTTTTCCTAAGGGGTAACAGATTATTTTGCAGAATATCAAAGAAACAGTTGCGAAGATCGCATCTCTCAAAGAGGGCGATACTGAGACTCTTGTAGAACTGGATGCGATGGGGCTTCTTATTGCACCTGGTGAGAGGCTACCGCAATACAAAGAGCGCTTAACTAAAATATTCAATCATCTTGATGCGATATACGCAGAACTGGAAGAGCAAAAAAGCGTTAAACTCTTCGACTGGGTTGTTCTTGATAAAGAGCGTCAGATTCCACCTGAAATAATGGAGGAAGCGGAGGCGATAAATGAGGAGTTTTACGGTTTTAAAATAGAGTGGGTTCCAGGTTTTTTTCTCTCAAAAAGTCTCGGTTTTCTATGGGGTGGCTGTGCAATCTCTATGCCAGAAGATAATCTTTCAATTTTTCTTATTCGTGCGAACTTCGCAAAACAGCAGAAATGGCTGATATACAGGCGTGACGAACTAATCTCGCATGAACTGTGTCATATTGCACGTATGCCGCTGGCAGATCACTCACTTGAAGAGCATTTTGCTTATCGTTCATCTCCAAGCGGATTTCGTAGATATATGGGAAACTGCTTCCAGTCACCTATTGATGCTCTTCTTTTTATTTTTCCGTTTTTTCTGTTGCTGGCTGCTCAGGCTTGTCAGCAGTTTATGCACCTTACATGGTTGCCAATATATCCGTTCTGGATTCTTGCTGGATCGTTCCCTTTATTTTTAATGATAAGAAATCAGGTTGTCAGAAATAGTTTTTTCAAGGCAAAGAAAAAACTGGAAAAAATAGGAATAAAAAATTCACAGGCCCTGCTGTTTCGTTCAATAAAACCTGAAATAATAGAGATGGCGCAAACGGATGATATTCAAGCCTATATTGACATAAAAAGCCAATCCGAGTTGCGCTGGAAAATCATTGCAGCTCGTCTAAAAAAATGATCAGATTTTTGTAAAAAAAACTCTAACTTGTTCGTTACTGACAAAAAATAGGCAAGATTACTTCCTGAATTCGCCTTTTTAGCTTGCCAAAGAGGTAAAACGAGTGTAAATTGTAACTTATACTCAAGTGATATACTAATTCTCTTAAGTGTATACTGAAGTATATGGTGAATATACTAAACTTTAATTCTGCAAATGTAGATGCGGATAAACGGTGTACCTTAAATTGCCTTTGCAGGGTGTTTATTATTAAAAAGGAAATGCTATGATAGAACTTATAGGTCTTATTCGGGACACTTTGTTCGGTT
This sequence comes from Kiritimatiellota bacterium, assembly GCA_030590505.1. Classification (GTDB taxonomy): domain Bacteria; phylum Verrucomicrobiota; class Lentisphaeria; order Victivallales; family JAADHT01; genus JAUUYH01. The sequence continues at coordinate 32,148 of JAUUYH010000004.1, read as the reverse complement.
TTTTTATACAGACACATCACTATTGCGTGACATGGTTACAGAATGCTACAGATAGTGGATTTGTAATATCCAAGGGTTCTTTAATCGTTACGATAGTGTGGTGCGTAATCTTCTGCGGTAGTGCAATGGCGGCAATGACGATAGCAGAGATGAAATCTAGAAATAGAATTGGACATGGAGCGCTTGGTTTTATATGCCCTATCATTTATCCAGTGGTGCTATTTTTTCTTATTCCGAGTGTCGTGCAGAACAAGGAGGAAGAAATTATAGAAAAAGAACTTCTGGACGATGCAGTCCCTGACTCCGACTTAAAGGCATTTAGGAAGGCAAAAAAGAAGAATAGCGATGTTGCCTCTGATATAGATGTACTAGATCAGAAATACTTTACACGTACGGCAAAAGATGAATTGGGGAACCCACGTGGCCCATTTATTCTGGAACTTGATGATGACCAGATTTTAGAAATTGAGTGTATTGTGGAGGCCTTGCCACCTGCAGTAGCAGTTCAGGTAGGTGATGGTGACAAGGCACGGACGATTAGGTTACCGTATGCTAAAATAAAAAAATGTATGCTAAGATCGCAATGGCTTGCGGATGCAGAAGCACCAGATGAAATGGATGAAGAAGAAGTGATTGAAGAAACTTTGGAAAATGAGGAAGGAGAATAGAAAATAAAATTATGTTTAACCCAGTAAATAACCACCCGAATCTACCAGAAATAGAGACAAATATTTTAAAGTTCTGGAAAGAGAACGACACATTTAAAAAATCAATAGAAAACCGAAAAGAAGAGGAGGAGTATATCTTTTATGATGGACCTCCTTTTGCTACCGGATTACCGCATTACGGACATCTTCTTGCGGGAACAATTAAGGATGTTATTCCAAGATATCAGACCATGCGTGGAAAATTTGTGGATCGTACTTTCGGTTGGGATTGTCATGGACTGCCTGTAGAGTATGAGATGGAGAAATCGTTGGAGATTTCCGGGAAACATCAGATTGAAGAGTATGGTATAGATAAATTTAACGAAGCGTGTAGAGGTATCGTGCTCCGCTACACAAAAGAGTGGGAAGCTGTAGTTACTCGCATGGGGCGTTGGGTTGATTTTGAACGTGGCTACAGAACGATGGATCTTGACTTTATGGAGTCTATCTGGTGGGTTTTTAAACAACTATGGGATCAGGGACTAGTTTATGAGGGGCACAAGATTCTTCCATATTGTCCGAGATGCTCAACTCCTCTCTCAAATTTCGAGGCTAATCAAGGCTACCTTGAGGTAACAGATCCTGCAATTACAGTACGTTTTAGAGATTGCGAAAATAGCAACTTATCATATCTTGCATGGACAACTACTCCTTGGACACTGCCTTCAAACCTTGCCCTGGCGGTTGGCCCTGATATAGATTATGTTCATATAAAAGACGGTGATGATGAATTTATTCTTGCAGAAGCCAGGCTTCCGATGTACTACAAAGAGGCTGGTGATTATAAATTGATAGGTAAGCTGAAAGGTTCAGAGCTTAATGGGCGAACCTACAAGCCGATGTTCCCATATTTTGCGAATCTCGCAGATGAGGGTGCATTTAAAATTATTACAGCTAACTATGTATCAACAGAGGATGGAACAGGGATTGTTCATATTGCACCCGGTTTTGGTGAAGATGATGCCGCGGCAGCAAAAGAGCATGGAATTCCTGAAGTTTGTCCGATAGATGAAGAGTGCTGCTTTACTGAAGAGGTAGCAGATTACGCTGGGCGATATGTAAAAGAGGCGGACAAGGATATAATAAGGCACTTGAAGGACGAGGGTATTCTTATTCACCGCTCAACAGTTAATCACAACTACCCGCATTGCTGGCGTGATGACACCCCGCTTATCTATCGTGCAGTCTCAACATGGTTTATAAATATCGAACCAATAAAGCAGAAAATGCTGGATGCTAACAGTAAGATAAACTGGACTCCTTCACATATTAAAGATGGTCGTTTCGGAAAATGGCTTGAGAATGCTAGAGACTGGTCAATTAGCCGTAACCGTTACTGGGGTAACCCTCTGCCAATATGGCGTAATGAATCAGGAGAGACGATTTGCATAGGCTCGGTTGAAGAACTTGAAAAACTTAGCGGAGTAAAAGTTGATGATATTCATAAGCATTTTGTTGATAAAATAGAGATACCTTCTCCGACAGGAAAAGAGCCTTTACTCAGAATTCCTGAAGTGCTTGACTGCTGGTTTGAGAGTGGTTCAATGCCCTACGCTCAGCATCATTATCCATTTGAAAACAAAGAACATGTTGAGTCTAATTTTCCAGCGGATTTTATTGCAGAAGGGGTGGATCAGACTCGTGGCTGGTTCTATACTCTTGTTGTGTTAGGTGCCGCGCTATTTGATAAACCGGCATTTAGTAACGTTATTGTAAATGGATTGATTCTTGCAGAGGACGGTCAGAAGATGTCCAAACGCAAAAAAAACTATCCCGATCCGAAGATTATCTTTGATTCATACGGAGCAGATGCCTTACGTCTATTCCTGCTTGGATCGCCCGTTGTGCGTGGTGAAGATCTGAAATTCTCTGAAGACTCTATTAAAGACGTGCTTCGCGGAGTGATGATTCCTATGTGGAATGCATATAGTTTCTTTGTTACTTACGCAAATTTGGACAAATGGGAGGCTCCGCCAACGCTGACTGCTCCTGACAATCCCAAAAACCCCCTTGATCGATGGATTCTCTCATCCCTCTCTGAGATGGTAGATGAGATTCGTGAGAATATGGATAACTATATTTTGCAAAAGGCGGCAAACCGTTTTGAAAAATTTGTTGAAGATCTAACCAACTGGTATATCCGACGAAGTCGTCGTCGGTTCTGGAAAAGTCAGAACGATACAGATAAGAATGATGCATATAGTACACTCTACTATGTACTTGTAACTTTTTGTAAAACAGCAGCTCCATTTATTCCATTTATAACGGAGGAGATGTATAGTAACCTGCGTACGGAAAGTATGCCTAAATCAGTACATCTTTGCGACTTCCCTGAAGCAGACAAAAAGAGCAGGGATCCGCGCCTTGAAAGACAGATGGAATATACAATGAATGCAGTTACGCAGGGACGATTCCTTAGAGCGCAGCACTCTCTTAAAGTGCGTCAGCCGTTGAATAAAGTATTTATAGCCTCTCCTGATGAAGAGACACGAACTCTTTTACAAGAGACATCAGACATAATAGCAGAAGAGCTAAATGTGAAAAATGTAGAAATTGATGCTGATGAGTCAGTGCTTGTTATTCGCACAGTTAAAGCAAACTATAAGGTGCTTGGATCACAACTTGGTAAGAATATGAAAGAGGTTGCAAACCTGATAATGCAGCTGGATGTTGATGCAGTAAGTGAAGTCTTAAATGGTGGCATTGCTACTCTGACACTTTCGTCAGGAGAAACTTTACAAATAACTCAGGATGATGTACTTATTCAGCGAGCTGAGAAACCTGGCCTTTGTGTCTCTACAGAAAAAGAGATTACTATTGCACTGGATACAGTTTTGAGCGATGACTTGAAGCGTGAAGGGCTGGCAAGAGAGTTGGTAAGCAGGATTCAGAATCTCAGAAAAGATTTGGGGTTTGAAGTCTCTGATAGAATTGATATATTATATAGTGTTGAAGATGATAAGCTGAAAGAGGCTCTCTCTCTTTTTAAAGATTATATATGCAGTGAAACGTTGGCAACAACGTTATGTATATCTACCAACTCTAAAGATATGACGGAGTTGGATGTGGATGGTGCGATAATCGCTTTATCACTAAAAAAAACTGGATAAATTAATTGATAATATAATAGGATATAATAATTATGAGTGATCTTTTTCAATATCAGTGTGAATCATGTATGGTAGTTGGGGAACTGGATACATATTACGAGACATTTGACTGTCCACAATGCGGTGGAACAATGAAACCTCTTAATGCTGTTAATCAACCGGCTCCGTATGAGCTAGATGAGGATGCTACAATTGCTATACCTAGGAATTTTGCGACTTCTGAAGCTCCAGCTTCAGGAATTAAAGTGGCTCAGGCAGTTGATCTTGGATTTGGTGGAATTTTATCAGAGGGAAGAACTTCGTCTTCCGCACCCGCTTCTGGAGCACGCGTTGCCGCTCCTGTTTCGACTGGACTTCCCGTAGGCACTGCCCCAGTACCCGTACCAGCACCCGTACCAGCCCCCGTAGCACCAGCACCAGGACCCGTGGCTCCTCAAGCAGTTGCTCCACAACCTTCTGCACCTAAAAAGAGTAAAGGTGCTAAAAAGAGCGGAGGTGCACCTAAAAAATCGTTTTCACTTAAGAAAAAATCGGCAACCAGGACAGCTACTGCACAAGCCCCACAGCAACCTGTAGCAGCATCAGCCTCTCCAGCACAATCGACAGCTACGCGTGTCGGCAAAGGTAAAAAATCATTTGCACTTAAGAAGAAATCAGCATCCAGGACAGCTACTGCACAAGCAGCACAACAACCTGTAGCAGCACCAGCCTCTCCAGCACAATCGACAGCTACACGTATCGGTAAAGGTAAAAAATCATTTGCACTTAAGAAGAAATCAGCAACCAGAACAGCTACTGCACAAGCAGCACAACAACCTGTAGCAGCACCTGCTCCTCAAGCAAAACCGACAGCTACACGTATCGGCAAAGGTAAAAAATCATTTGCACTTAAGAAGAAATCAGCAACCAGAACAGCTACGGCACAAGCAGCACAACAACCTGTAGCAGCACCACAACAACCTGTAGCAGCACCAGCCCCTCTAGCACCACAGCAACCAACTGCTAATGAGGTAGTCACTTCTGGTTTCAAGATTCAGAATAAAAAAGCAACCATAGCTCCTGCTCCGCAGGCTGCTGCACCTGTCGCACCTGTCGCACCGCGACTTGCAGCGACTGATACTGGACCACTGCGTGTTCAATCACTTGATGCTGCTCGTACTCAATCGGCATTTCCAAATATTCAACCACAACAGCATGATTCCCATGCTCCTGCTGAACTTGAGTCAGCCGCGATTGACCAAGCTGCGAAATTCGCAGCTCAGCAGGCAGAATTAGAGGCAGAACAGAGAGCTGTGAATGAACAGGCTCAGCTTGTTGAGCACGCACGCCTTGAAGAAGAGAGAGCTCAATTATTTGCACACGAAGCTGCTGAACAGGCAGCCGAACAGGCTGAAATTGAGGCTCAGCAACAGGCACAGATGGAAGCAGAGCAAAGAGAGGTTGAGCGACGACAGGCGGAAGAGCTGAAGCGCGAAAAAGAGGAACTTGAAGCAAAGAGTAAGGCGCTTTTGGTTTCTAATACGATTACTACGGAGCCATCTACTGAAAGACCACCAGTGGAAAAAAAGACGAGTGGAGAGAGTAAAAAACCATCAAAACCTGTGCACTCAGAGAGCAGTAAAACAGTGGCTCCTAAAAATTTAAAGCCTAACCCTGAATCGAAAATAAAAAAGAAGAAATATTCAGATAAAAAAAGTTCAGCCGATGGAAGTGATAAAAAACAGAAGATTAATGCAAAAAAGAGGGGAAAAAAGATGACATCTGACACTGAAAACGCCAAAAAGACGCCAAAAGAGCAGCAACCTTCTGGAGCTAAGCCCCAGGCAGGAAGCAAGAAAAAACAGGAAATGACCAAAAACGGAATGAAGAAGCCAGGGATGTCTAAGACAAGGGTAGGTGCAGGCAAAAATGAGGCTAGAGGAAAATCTACAAGACCACCAATGCAGAAGACAAAACAGGCTTTAATTGAAGAGATGAGAGTTAAAGACCCTGAAATGTATAAAGCATATATGGAAAAGCAGAAAAAAACAAAGACGAGAATATGGATTGTTCTGGGCATTGTTAATGCTCTTGTTGTGGCTACTGCTATTTATTTAATTTTCTTCATGGGGAAATAATTTGCATGAAACAATGGTTTAAGCAATTTTCGGCTGTTGCACGTAACTCATTTATTGTATTGATGGGTGATCCTGTAATGCTGATAATGCATATTTTTATTATCAGTATCACGCTGCTTATCGCCTCTCTGCCAGGCTTTACTCTCGGCGGTCAGCTAAAACTTGTCAGAGATCAGGCAATGGCACTCTCATTTATCTCTGGCTCCCTTGTTGCCGCAGTGGGTGCTGCAAAAATAATCAGTGAGGATATACGAATTGGTATGTTGCCGACGATAATGAGTCGGCCGGTATCATATTCCGCATTGCTAGCAGGCAAGTGGGTTGGGTTGCTTTCCGCACTCTTTACTATTTTTATATCTGCGACTATCGCATGCCTATGGGCTTCCAGGATTATAACAACTGAACACATGGTTGAAACCCTAGGCTTTTCTGTATATACCGCTGCTCTCTTCGGAACACTTCTGCTTGTTGCCATACATCACTACATAAAGGGTGGAAATTATATGTGGCAGGCAAATATTTCACTTGTACTCATTTTTGCGTCGGCATTTTTTATATTGAATTTCTGGGGTTACAACGGACATGCTCAAGCTGGCTACGGTTCGCTGGTGGACTGGCAGTCATCTCTGGCCTATCTCTATATTTTTATGGCTCTGGTTATATTCTCTGCAATTATCTCATTATGTGCTGTTATGATGGATGTTTCTCTGCTTATGGCATGTGCAGTTGTCATATTTTTTCTTGGACTATTCTCTGCATATTTTATCAATCTTATTGTGCCGAACGGCTTCGGTAATGCTATTTTTAATACTGTTATTCCAAATTGGCAGGCATATTGGATTTCGGAAATAATTTCAGCTAAAGAAGTATCTACAGTATCATTTTTTCTGCCGCGCTTGGCGAATGCAGTTTTGCAATCTACTATTTTTCTAGTAATTGCAACTATCGCATTTGAACGTAAAGAGATTGCTGGTAGTATATAATTATAATAAATTTTTCATGCAGGAAGATGAATATCGGGAATATTATGCGCACCTCCTTAAAAACATCTATAGTTTATCCATTTAAGCTCCTTTTACTTTTGCGTAAGCGCTTTTATGAAGGCCCTGGTTGGATTGACCTACCTGCATATATGTTGAAACGTAAATCAGGATATAAGTCACCTACGCTTCTTTTGTTTGCATGGCTCTACGCATGGTATATTCGCATATTTACCGTTCCTGGGCGTATGATTATATCCGTCATTGTGCTTATTCTACTCTACGGTGCGGTTGTCTCGGAAGGCCCTCTTAGAATATTAGCCTTTATGTTGCTAGCACTGCTTGTTACTGATTTTGTCGTAGGGCTACTTTTTTTGCCTCGTTTGGATATCCGCAGAGAAATCCCCCTCCGCATCAGGGCGGGCAGTGTAATTAAGATTCACTATACCATTAAAAATCTGAGAAAAATGCCTGCATGGGATATAAGCTTGGATCCAATTCATCAATACGGCTGGATGCGGCGGGAAGCGAATCTTGCCTCATTGGACTTTATTAAATCAAAAAATACCGTGAGTATGACATCTTATATACATTCTAAAAAACGTGGGGAGTATATACTTAAACCGGCCTTTGCATCCACATCATTCCCATTTGGCATTATTAAGTGGACATGTAGGAACAGGCATTTTCAGAGAGTTATGGTGTATCCGAGGTATGAACCTTTAAACTCTGTTCAGTTGCCGGTTAATGCACGATTTCAGAAAGAGGGTATGTCATTGGTCTCGCATGTAGGTGAGTCTCTTGAATTTCATGCATGTCGCGAATTTCGCACAGGAGATAATCCTAAGCATATACACTGGCCGAGTACCGCACGCAAAAATCGTCTTATTGTACGTGAATTTCAGGAGGAGTACCTTTGTCGTATAGCCCTAATCGTTGATACTTTTATTCCCTGCTCAAAATCTTTCCTTAAGTCTAAAAAAGTAAATCAAAATCCATCTTTTGAAGCAGCCCTTTCGCTAACTGCGGCACTTTCACACTATCTAGCTCATGGTGATTATATCGTAGATGTTTTTGCTGCAGGTAGCGATGTTTATCACTTTAAAGGGGGAAGAAGCCTTGCACAGCTAGACCAGATACTGGACATCCTCGCATGTCTTGAGCCAAGCAGGACAGAGTCGATAAACAAACTTGAATCTGCTGTAATTGAAGAGATGGCAGGCATTGGTAGTGCGATGCTTCTGCTACTGAAGTGGGATGATGCAAGGAAGGAGCTCGTCGAGCAACTTCATCAGCATGGCATTACCCTGAAAATTATTATTATTTCTTTAACCCAATCTGATGATTATCCAGACAATGCAATGGTTCTGCATCCTAGAGATGTATTTTTAGGGCATATTCGCAACCTGTAATGCCACCAAAGTGCATTTCTATCACCCTTCTGGGGGCGTTTTATTAAAAAATATTTGCTCATGCTTTCCTCAAAAGCATAGATGCCTTGTACTCGTTCGAGGTAGTCCATTCTTAGAAATATTTCTAACGATTCAGTTCATCTTCACGCTTCATGGACTATTGAAATTTTAATAATGGAAGCTATATTATGCCATATAATGTTAATTTGCAGTCATTGAGTATAGTCTCTACCATTAATCCCCAGTTGTGGGATTAAGGTTTTCTATACTTTACGCGGGTGAAATTTTAGCATTTCACTTAAGGTTTAGTCGTCAATAAAAGAAATACAAGATCTCTACCGCTTGCGGTATATTTTTGAGAATGCACTTATGTATATGCACCATCTATCTGTTTATATATTGATAACATAAATTAGATATTACAGAAAAGAGATACTGAAAATAATGAAAAATAGTAGCACTATAATTTGGAATGATAAAAAGGCGGAGAAACTGTTCTCCGATTTTACCGTTGAGACCTTTATGTCTTTTGCAAAAGAGACACCCCTCGATCTAGAAAAGCGTACAGGAATAGAGACAACCATTATGCGCGAGCATGCGGATAAAAATAGCGGAGAAATCAATCGTCGTGTAACAAAAATAGAGATAGCGGATAATATTTTTTTCCTGAAAAAGGCTGAAGGAGTTGCCTTTGAAGGGATAAGGAATGAGTTTGAGGCAATAAATGTTCTGCCTGAATTTAACATTAAGCCGCCCGAAGTTGTTGCATATATGATTGATGAAGAGAATCGGGCAGCCTTTCTATTGCTGAAAGAACTCAGCGGATACTGCTCAATTCGAGAGTTGATTACTGGTAAGGCACCCAAAGTGGCTGTTGCTGATTTTATCGAAAGAAAAGAGGCGATACTTACGCAGTTGGCTGATATAATGAAACAGGTTCACTCTGCAAAATATACCTATCCAGACCTTTTTGCAAAGCATGTTTATATCAAACAAGGCTCTGATGATATTGTTATGATTGATCTAGACAGGTTTCGTCCTATGGATAAATGTCCATGGTATTTTGACTTTCCAATTTTATCATCTTTTGTAAAGGCAAAATGCTGGAAGAAGTTTAAGCGTTCTTTGCGTTCAGAAATTTTGCCTAGCAAACTGCTAAATAGATTGCTGCCACGTTGGCATTAAAGGGAAAATTTTCCTGTTATGAAAATTAATCCAACGACTCACTTATGTTACAGCCTTAATCTATTTCCACGCAACAAAGAGGGATATATAAATACAGTTAAAGCGATCCTTCCAAAAATGTGCGAAATTCGCAGAAACCTTAACTTGACTGATGATACTCCGTTTGCCCTTGGGCTCTGGCTTGATGCAGAGTCAGTTGAGGAGTTACAACAATCTGCGAATCTCGCACAACTTAAATCACTACTCGCTGATAATAACTTTTACTCCTTTACTATTAATGCATTTCCGTATGGTAAATTTCATAATGGGCCAATAAAAGAGAACGTATATCTGCCCGATTGGAGCTCAAATTTAAGACTCGATTTTACATGTAGAGTAGCTGATATACTAGCCGAATTGCTACCTGACAACACTGTCGGCAGCATCAGTACAGTTCCTGGTGCATATAAATTTCACCAAAATAGTGCGAAACTAGCAGATATAGCAAAAAATCTGAACCAAGTAGCAGAGCATTTGGCACAAATTAAGACAAAATTAGGAAAAATAATTACGTTAGGTGTTGAAATGGAGCCCGACTGTATATGGGAGACACCACAAGAATTCTGCGAATTTCGCAAACAATATCTGCGAACCGCAAACAGTAGAAAATTTATTGGGGTCTGTTATGATACATGCCACCAGGAACTCCTAGAAGGTACTCCCGGTAGCGGCCTCCAATGCCTGCTGAATGCTAGAGTACCAATTGCTAAGATTCAATTAAGCACCGCCCTTTGCGGAAAATCGAATACTGATGCAACCTCATTGCTCAAAGAACTTGCGAATTTCGCAGATCTTGTATATCTGCACCAGACAAGATTTTTCAACTCAAAACAAAAAATCGTTGCAGCATACAAAGATATCTCAGATATCGAGAACAACTCCGATCTGCAAACACTAAAACAAGCTCAATCACTTGTTATACATTTTCATATGCCCATATTCTATAAATCCATTTCTGCGAATTTCGCAACCGCAGCAACTGAATTAAACAAAGTCATAAAGCTAATTATCAATAATCCGGAAATATGCTCAAATATTGAAATAGAAACATATACATATAACGTACTTCCTGAAAAAATAAAACCAGTAACTATTGAAAAAATGATACTCAAAGAGTACAGATATATTATGAATAATTACCATAATGGTAATAATTGACTATCAAAATGATAATCCTATCATTATGATAATCATGATTTTAACCTCAACTAGCAATCGAGTTATTTGTTGAAGATGTGAATAAAAATTTTATTACCTTACATATCAACGAATTACATTGAAAGGTAAAAAGTTGGCACGCGATTTGCTATATCAATTATAGAAAGAGTAAAAATTTAGAAATATTAAAAAATATTATATTCTTCCCCCCCTTGGTTTGGCCTGGGAGTGTCTCCGGACACTTCCAGGTTTTTTTTTGCCTTCACCCTGCCCCTTTTGCGAGGAAAAAATCTCATTGATTTTTTACCTTTTTCATTTTTCTACTGCGTTTTAGCGGTTGAAGAGTTCGAGGTACGGACTATATTAGAAATCCGTGAATACTTTTTAACATTGGTGAAATTATGATTTTAATGATAGATAATTATGACTCATTTACTTATAATATTGTACAGTATTTAGGTGAATTGGGACATGCTCCTGAAGTTTACAGGAATGATAAGATAGATATAGGCGGTCTGGATCAACTAGATTTCAATGCTTTAGTGATCTCGCCTGGGCCGTGTTCCCCAAAGGAGGCGGGCATTTCGTGCGATGCGATTAGATATGCTGCTGAGAAAAAAATTCCTACACTTGGAATATGCCTCGGGCATCAGTCTATCGGAGAGGTTTTTGGTGGGAACATTGTACATGCACCATATTTGATGCATGGTAAAGTTTCAAAGATTCTTCATCATGGAGAGGGGCTTTTTAAAGGGATTCCTGATCTGTTTGAAGCGACACGTTACCATTCTCTGACCATTGATCCGATAACGTTACCTGATGTTCTTGAGGTTACTGCAACAACAGAAGACAAGATCATTATGGGAATTACCCATAAGAGTTTGCCGATATATGGAATGCAGTTTCACCCTGAATCAATTATCACTGAATACGGACATAAACTACTGCAGAACTTTCTAGATATAGCTTTGCCATAAAAAATATGTCTCTTAATCTGTATTCTCTTGCTTTCCCCTTGGCTTCCCGTGGCTAGATCTCTTCTGTATGTCTCAAAGGGGCAGAAAATTAAACCCACCTTAGTGGGTTGCGTTATACCTAAACAGCCTCAAATCTTTTTGATAGTCAGAAGGAGAAGAGTTAACGCAAGGGTACTAAGACGCTAAGGAGGCGGAAGAGTGAATTGTGAGAAGTGAAATACGTAAAATTTAAATGTTTGCTAAATGCGCTAATTAGTTGATGAATTGATACTTACTCCTCTTCACGTACGTTAGGCAGGAATGTCTAACGTACTTGGGCTTCGCACATTTTATTTACTTCTTATTTTGCTCAAACCGTTTTTTCTTAATCTTTGTCTTAATCAAATTTTTTGTCTTAATCTAAATTCTTCTCTTAATCTTCAATTCAGCATCAAAAATTTGCGAAATTCGCAATTATCTGTGTTCTCTTCTTGATCTTTTTTTTTACTGTTACCCACTCATTTAGGTGAAGACCCAAAAATTATTTTACTTCCAAAAGCCAGTTGTGCTTGTCTTCAAGTTCCCCGAATTGAATTCCGGTCAATGTATCGTAGAGACTTCTAAGAACTGGTCCGCAGGTATCACCGTATGAGAAAACCTCATCACGATATGCAATGTTACTTATCGGTGTTATCACTACAGCTGTGCCGCAGGCTCCCACCTCTTTAAGTTCCGCAAGCTCTTCAATAGGAATTTTTCTGCGTTCGGTCTTCATTCCTGCGTCTTTCGCAATTTGCATTAACGAATCATTGGTGATACTCGGCAGAATAGAGGGAGATTTCGGAGTAATATACGTATCGTCTTGAGTGATGCCTATAAAATTACTTGTTCCAAATTCATCGATAAATTTATGACTTTCAGAATCCAGAAACAGATTTATAGGGTAACCACGATCTTTTGCGTATTTCGCAGGCATCAACCCAGCAGCATAGTTACCGCCAACCTTGATATTTCCAGTTCCATTCGGTGCCGCACGGTCAAACTTATCCATAACCAGAGCATCTACAGGATGAATGCCCTCTTTGTAGTAGGGACCTACAGGCATTGCCATTACAATAAATTCGTATGCATCGCTTGGAGAAATTCCAACCCTGGGAGAGGTTCCAATCAGGAGTGGACGAATATAGAGAGCACCGCCAGTCCCGTATGGTGGAACATAGTCAATATTATCTTTAGCAACTCGCAGGCAAGCATCAACAAACAGCTCTTCTGGCAGCTCAGGGCCGAGAAGGTAGTTCGATGTTGATGCCATTCTTCGAGCATTCTGTTCTGGACGGAATATTCGAACCTTGCCATCTTTTGACATAGTTGCTTTAAGTCCTTCAAAACACTCCTGCCCGTAATGAAGGCAACTGGATGCAATATGCAAGCTCACATTAAAGTCAGAAGTCAGAGTTCCACTGTCCCATTTACCGTCCTGAAACTTGAAACGTATATTTGAACGAGTCGTAGAATATTCAAATCTAAGTTTATCCCAATCTATATTCGGCATAAAAAATCACCATTTTTTTTAAATTTTGTTTACAAATACCTTTTTAAGGTGTATAATTATATTTCAAAGTAGCTGTTATTCAACTGCAAAGTTGTTTAAATAAGTAAAAATGTTATGTAAAATTAGAAAAATAACAAAAAAAAGGAAGATAAGCGATGAGAGATTACCGAATGATATTGCTCTGTATGTTGTTTGTGATGCCCATTATGTTGGGAACCGGCTGTAAAACAATGAAGAATTTATGGCCATTTGGTGGAGACGATCCGGAAGGAGAGGTTGTGAGTATTCCGCCTGCATTGGATGATCCGCTAACTCCAGAAGGCTTTAAAGATGGGCCTGTAGGCGAAAGGCCAGGAGGATGGGAACGTCGTCCGGAACTTAAACTTCCTGTTATCTACTTCTCTTACGATAAATTTACAATCGGAGCAAGGGAGAAGAAAATTCTTGATCAAGTGGCAACGTATATGAATGCTAACCCTAGTCTTGGTCTAATTGTTGAAGGCTATTGTGATGAACGCGGTAGCGAAGAGTACAACCGTGCCCTTGGCGAACGCCGTGCACTTTCAGTTCATGACTATCTAATAATAATTGGCATTCCATCTAACCGCATACAGACTCTGAGTTTTGGTGAAGAGCGTCCTGCAGTTAGCGGAATAGGTGAAGCTGTTTTCTCAAAAAATAGACGTGCCGTGCTGATACTAGCAAATATGTAACCTAGATTGCGCGATTTAGGTAAAAAAATAAACTACCTCGATGTCTACTCGAGCATTGCGACAGATCTGCAAAGTAGATAAGCATACGAGGTATATACGCTTTTAATAAAAGCTTAGCAAAATATATTTTTATATATACCGCAAGCGGTAGATATCTTGTTTTCTTTTGCTAGCTAATTAAGTTTAAAGAAAATGTTAAGATTGCATCCGTGCAAAGTATAGTATGCCCCAAGGAACGGGGAATAAAACCCACCTTGGTGGGAAAAAATGAAGAGTTGTTTTTGATTCTTTGTAAGTACCCATAAAGCACATATATAAAAAGGAAAAAATATGGATAATTTAGATGTACAAAAATTAATGGATCAAGCAGTGTTGATGATGATGGAGTATGGACCTAAAGTTCTACTGGCATTGATAACCCTACTTGTTGGTTTGTGGGTTATTAAGCATCTTCTTAAGATAACTGAGAAAGGGATGCACAGAAGTAAGACAGATGTAACATTAATTACATTTATTAAAAATATTATTTCGTGGGTGCTTAAAATCTTGCTGCTCTTAAGTGTTGCATCCATGGTCGGTATCGAAACAACCTCTTTTATTGCAATCTTTTCTGCGGCAACATTGGCGATCGGCCTTGCTCTACAAGGCAGTCTCTCTAATTTTGCTGGAGGAGTTCTTTTGCTAATCTTAAAGCCGTTTAAAATTTCAGATTTAATAGAAGTCCAAGGACATATCGGAGTTGTTACACAAATTCATATTTTCAATACCGTCCTGCTAAGTCCGCAGAATAAAACCATTATTATCCCCAATGGACCTTTGGCAGGCAGCAATATTATCAACTACACAAGTGAAGGTCGCTTAAGAATAGATCTTACATTCGGAATCTCCTATGATTCAGATATTAAACAGGCCAAAGATGCGATGATGAAGGTATTAGCATCCAACTCTAAGGTATTGAAAGATCCAGAGCCATTCGTCGGGGTCAGTGAACTTGCAGATAATTCAGTGAATTTTGCAGTCCGTCCATGGGTCGACGTTGCGGATTACTGGGATGTCTTTTTTAATACCAATGAAGATATCAAAATCGCTCTTGATAAAGCAGGTATTACTATCCCATTCCCTCAGTTAGATGTACATATGGAGAAGTAGAACTTGTCGGGATGCATTGATTCTCAAATCAATGCACCCTTTGTTTTTTTCTGCTCAGAGGTTGCATTGCTTGAGTTTTTTTGTCTAGCGATATGGGTTTAATCCCACCAAGGTGGGTTTAGTTCCCTGTCCCTTGGGGGCGTTTCTATATAAAAATATATGCCTCTTCGCCTCTCACCGAACGTAGTGACGGATTATTATCCGTGTTCTATTCTTGATCTTCTTTTTTTTAGTGTTACCCACTAATTTAGGTGAATACCCTTATTTTTTAATCAAATCAAGTAATTTTGGTAGCCACAACGAGATCGCTGGAATATATGTGATCAATAACAGCGAAAAAGCCATTGCACCGAAAAACGGCAGCATTGGTTTCGTAACTTTGGCGATTGATGTTTTGCCCACACCGCAACCGATAAAGAGACAAGAGCCCACAGGTGGAGTGCAGAGTCCGATACAGAGGTTTGCTATGAGCATAATTCCGAACTGTACAGGGTGCATTCCAAGTTCCTCGACTACCGGTAGGAATATCGGTGTAAATATCAGCACTGCTGGGGTCATATCCATAAAGGTACCTACAAAAAGCAGCAGAACATTTATGATCATTAGAATGACAATTGGATTATCTGATATATTTAGCAAAGCCTGACTGACAGTCTGCGGAATATTTTCAGTAGTAAGAAGCCATGACATTGCGGAACTCGCACCGATGAGAAGCATTACCACCGCAGTTGTCCGTCCAGACTGCAGCAGTATCTGCGGCATATCCTTCCATTTAATTTCACGGTATACAAAAACTGCAAGAATAAAAGCGTAAAGAACGGCAATCGCAGCAGCTTCGGTCGCAGTAAAGATACCACCAAGAATACCACCAATCACAATAACTATCAGTAGTAAACCAAGAAATGCATTTCTAAAAGTTTTAAAACAGATCAAAGCTGTAATAACAATTTGAAGTATCCAAAGTGTATATACGTAAATATTAATTATTATTCCTAAAGTATTTCCAAAAAATGTAAAAGAAATTGGTAATGATAATATTTTAAAATGTACGATATTGGAGCCTGTTCCAATAAGCACGACACATATTATCATTTCAACTACAAGAATAAGCATTACGATAGGTTTCCAACGCTGTAAGTTTACATCTTTTTCTGCCTTATACCCACGTTTAATTGCGATTACTGCACATACGGCCATTATGCTGAGACCTGTTATGATTCCAGGGATAATACCAGCCATAAACATTGCACCTACGGAGATCCCGCCGCCGACGACAACAGTATATACGATCATTATATTGCTCGGAGGAATAAGCAGCCCCGTTGTGGCTGCGGTTACAGTCACTGCGACACTGAATTCACGGTTATAACCTTTTTTAGTCATCTCTGGGATTATAAATCCACCTATTGATGAAACTGCTGCTGCGGACGAGCCCGAAATTGCACCGAAGAACATGCATGTAAGTGTATTAACAAATGCCAGTCCACCAGGGAACCACCCTACGAGTGCGTTCGCAAATGCAATCAGACGAGTGGCGATCCCACCTCTTCCCATAATAATTCCTGAAAGAATAAAGAAGGGAATTGCGAGAAGCGCAAAACTGTCGACACCGTTGGCCATTTTCATGGCGACTGTATAATTCGCATCACCTCCGGTTGCGAAAATCGCAAGAAAAGAGGACATTGCAATGGCAATCGCAATAGGAACATTCATTGCAAGCATAACAATAAAGGCGACGATCATAATAAGAAGTATATCACTCATGTGGTCTGCACCTCCTCCGTCGCTAATTCCGATTCAACATCTTTTTCCTTTACTCCCGAAAATGTTTCAAACATCGATTCAAGTGCAAAAATGATAAAAAAGATCCCGCTGATGGGAACCGCCATATAAACATAACCTTTTGGTATGTCAAGAGCCATCATCATCTGTCCAAAGTGAAAAGTTTCAGAAGTGAGACTCCAGCCCCCCACAAGAAGTACAGACACGGCAAAAAACAAGACGAGAAGATCAACAATGAGCTTCATCGCCTTTTGCGAGACAACTTCCATTTTTTCTACAAGATAATCGACGCCGAGGTGAGCTTTTGCGCCATAGGCAACAGCACCGCCGAGAAGAGAGACCCAGATGAGAAGCATCCTTGCAAGTTCCTCTGTCCAACTTGCCTGCTCCCCCAGGAGATATCTGGTTCCGACACCATACAGCACATCGACGACAAGCACTGCCATCGCAACCATAAGTGCGATTTCCAGTGTTTTTATCAACACTTTTTTACTTTTTATAATATAAGATATAAGCATGATTACATCTCCTTTATTTGATCAAGCAGATCGCCGATAGGCTTGCCTTTATATGATTTAAGCATAGGCTGTACTTTGTCAACAAAAGGTTTCTGATCGGGATAGGTGACTGTTACACCCTCTTTCTGAGCATTTTTCAAAGCTTCTTCTGTTTCTCTTTTCCATAGTTCACGCTGGAAAATAGATGAATCGTCAGCCGCCTGCTGCAGCCACTCTCTTGTCTGTTCAGGAAGTTTCTTCCAAATTTCTGTGCTTATCAGTAGCATATCTGGAATTCTTGTATGTCCGTCCATAGAGAAAAACTTGCATACCTCATGATGACGGTTTGTGTAGTATGAAGGAGGATTGTTTTCGGCACCATCAACGACTCCCTGTTCAAGTGAGGAGTAAAGCTCTCCCCATGATATCGGCGTGGGAGCGGCACCAAGAGCACTTACCATATCCATCGCTGTTTTACTGTTCATTACACGAATTTTTAACCCCTTCAGATCATCTGGACTATTTACCGGTTTTTCTTTTGTGTAGAAGTTTCGGCTACCAGCATCATAGTAGCAGAGACCCCGAAGATTTTCATATTCTCCCTTGAGAAGAAGTTCCTTCCCGAGCTTACTGTCGAGCACTTTCCAGTAATGATCACTGTCACGAAAAACATAAGGAAGACTGAATACGCCCATTTCAGGAATAAAGCCCTCCATTGGAGAAACGGAGGTTTTTGTCATCGCAAGGGAACCATTCTGCAATTGTTCTATACAGTTTGTTTCGGATCCCAGAACGCCACCGGGATAGATATCAATAGTAACTGTCCCACCGGAGAGTTCCTCAACCCTCTTCTTCATGTGTTCTATTGCTGCGTGAACCGGATGTTTGATAGGTTGAGAATGTCCCAGCTTAAGCACTGTTTTTTTGCTACTTTCTGCATTTTTCGTCTCTTTGTTCTGAGTTTTGACAAACAATGCGAAAGCGACTGTTGCGACAAGAACCCCTACAAGGATTCCGCCGATAAAACCTGAAATCTTTTTTTCTGACATAATTTTCCTGTTTTTTATATGTTATTTTTGGGTCTTAGCCTGTACCCGAACGTAGTGACGGATTATTATCATTAATGAGTAATATAACACAATAATCATTAAAAACAAGATATGAATGGGGGGGAGTAGCATGAGAACTATTTTTCATTCGGAACTGCTGGAGTAGAATCTATAAAGTGCCGTGGGTAAGCGATGAGCCCCTTCGGTAAAACCTGAGACTGGCGGATCAAATCGATTTGCACAGATCTTAAAATATAACCTAAATATAAGCTCATTTAGGCAAAATTTCAGCCCCAGCACGATTACTGTAATTAAAAATTTGGAAAAAGCATCCCCTATTGCTTTCAAAATCTCTTATTTGGTGTATCATACTTTAGTTTTATACATAAAGAAATTCTAAAAAATAGAAATGTTTAATTTAGCAAACTCTAATTCAAGATAATGGGTAATAATATGAATAATAAATTATTGAACAATTTACGTCGCACAATACTGTTGTTGCTTTTTATTATTGTGGCAACAGGTGCTTCGAGTCTAGCAGCTGTCGGAACAGAAGATGATAAATATTTTGCTGCCAATGCATTGTATAACAAAAAATTGTATCAGCTTGCTGCAGAAGAATATAAATCCTTTATGCTAAAAAACCCTCAGCACTCAAAATATCTGCATGCCAAACTGGGGTTGGCTTTCTGTTACTTTGAATTGAAAAAATACCGCGAAGCAGAAGTGCTCTTTGATGAACTCGCGGGCCAGACAACTGCCCCAAAACAGGATCAGATTCATAATTTTTTGGGACAATGCCTTCTTTTTTCAGGGAAACCAGCTAAGGCGGAATATGCGTTTCGCTGGAGTGTAAATCGTGGCAAAGAAAAATTTTTCCTTGAACTTCCAGGAGTTGGTCAAGCAAGCTCTGGAGCGTCTCAGATATCTGTTCCTACAGACCTTGAACCTCTTGAGAGAAGTCTTGCCGGCTTGACAGAAGCACTATATCAGCAAGGAAAATGGAAAGAGGTGGTGAAAACTGCAGCAGACCTCTATAAAGTGGTTCCTCGCGGACCATTTACACCACGTGCAAGATTTTTAAGTTCACTTGCTAATTACAATCTTAAAAAATATGCAGCAGCCAGTAAAACGCTTCAGGACCTAATCAAAGCGGATCCACATTTTATCTATAAAGAGGATGCATATTTTTTACTTGGAGATTGTCAGCATAAACTTGGGAATATTGACAATGCGATTAAGCACAATGAAATTGTCGCACGTAAATTAAAAGGGAAACTTGCAGTTAATGCACTTTTTCGTATGGGTTATATCAAATTCATGCAGAAGGAGTACCGTTCGGCAATGCGGGATTTTTCTGATCTGCAGGCACTTTATCCTAAAAATAAACTTGCAACTGAAGCAGGAATTTACACAGGGCGTTGCTACTTGGAGCTGAAGGAGTACCGCAGAGCACAGGCTGCATTCGGAACACTTACCGAAAAGAATCCAGTTCAGGCAAAAGCTACTCTCTGGCTTAGTGAAACCTTTCTTAGGCAGAAAAAATATGACTCTATAATTACAATACTTAAACCAGCACTTCGCTCTTTTTCAAGAGATCCTCTCTATCCGAATCTGCTTTTTAACTATGCCAACGCTCTTATGGGGCAGAAAAAATATAAAGCAGCTTCTGCGGAATTCACAAAAGTTGCAAATGATTTCAAAGAGTTTACCTTAACAGCTGATGCTCTGCGAATGGATGGGTTCTGCATGAACAGAGCTGGTGACTATCAGGCAAGTCTTGATCTTTGCGAAACTTTTATAGAGAAATATTCAGCAAATCCATCTGCTGAAGATGTAGGATTTCTCAGAGCGGAAAACTTATTTTTTCTTGATCAATATAAGGAAGCAATCAAGAGCTACAGGCAGTTCATTCCTTGGGAAGGGCTCGGGAAGTATACAAATGAGGCAATGTTCAGAATTTCTAGTGCACTGTGTAATATGAAAAAATGGGACGATGCTCTTATCGAGATGAAGTCACTTCTGCAACGTAAAGTATCTGGAGATTTCTTTGAACAGCTCTATTTTATTGCTGGTCTATGCGAATACAACCTTGATAACTATGAGCCAGCAATTAAAGATTTTCTCAAATTTGCATCTGACTACCCGACTAAAGCAAATGCCGATGTCGCAATACTCAAGGCGGCAACTGCATATATAAAACTCAAAAACAGAAGTAAAGCAATAGAGACAATGCAAAAGCTTCTTGATACATATCCGAAGAGTGAACTACTGGCCCAGGCTCTTACAGAACTTGGAAAACTCCAATATTTACAAAAAGAGTATAATAAGGCTAAAAAAAGCCTGACTCGTGTAGTTTCTGAATTTCCCAAAACGGTATTTGTGCCGCAGGCTGAATATCTTTTAGGATGGATAAATCTTGCAGATAAAAAGAGTAATGCCGCACTGGAAAACTTCAAAAGGATTACAGTTAAATTCCCGAATAGTCCATTGGCTCCAGATGCTCTTTATCAACAAGGAATCATACATATAGAGAATCAGAATTATCCAAAAGCCCAAGAGTTGCTAAAGTTGTTTCTTGACAAATATCAAGATGATCCAAAAACTGAACAGGCTCAATTCTACTATGCAGTTACACTGTCAAGACAGCAAAAATACGCCACCACAAAAGATGTATTCAAACAGTTTATTCAGAATAACCCTAAATCTCCAATGGTGCAACGCGCACTCTATGAAGCAGCATGGCGTGCGAGAGACCAGAAGCAGGTTCAACTTGCACGTGACAACTACACAGCACTCCTAAAAGAGTTTCCACTTGGCGATCTTGCGGAACGCGCAACTTTTGAATTAGCAGAAGTTGAATACGAAGCTAAAAAATATGATAGATCAATCGCCCTGCTTGACAAACTACTAGCTAAGGGAATAGGTGGAGCATTAGAACAACAGGTTATCTATCGCTTAGCCTGGTGCTTTCTTGGAAGAGATCAGGACGAAAATGCACTTGATTCTTTCGAACAGTTACTAAAGACCTATCCGAAGTCGGACTATGTTCCAATTGCCGCTTATCAGGCAGGAGAGCTACGACTAAAGTTAAAAGATTTTGAAACCGCATATCAGCACTATCTAATGTCTGTATCTTCTAAAAAGGATAGCGAAGTTCGCGAAGTTGCCCTATTGAGGCTTGGCGAGGCTCAGACTTTAAGAGACAGCTGGACTGCTGCAAAAAAGACATTTGAAACATTTATGGCTGAATTCCCGAGAAGCAAATATGACAGACGTGCTCAGATGTGGCGCGGGTGGTGCCTGGAAAATCTTAAAAAATACGATGATGCCATCAGAGATTATAACTCTGTACTTAGATTTCATATTAGGGATGATATTTCTGCACGATCTCAGTTTCAAATCGGAGAGTGCTACATGGCAAAGAAACAGTATGAGAAAGCAATCAAAGCCCTTGTTCAGGTTGAGCTCAACTACTCAACATTGGAAAAGAAAGTTTGGTGTGCAAGAGCAATGCTTGAAATGGGGCAGGCTTTGGATCGACTAGGGAAAAAAGCTCAGGCCATTGAGCAGTACAAAAAAGTTGTCAAAAAATATCCAGGAATGAATGAGGCAACAGTTGCCACAGAGCTACTTCAAATGCATCAGGTCTATACAGTAGATTAATTCTGGTGTGTTAAATCCCACCAAGGTGGGTTTTATTCCCCGCCCCTTGGGGCCGTGCCATATTAAAATATTTCTAACAGGTAGCATAACCCGTATAGTTTTTACAACTCACTTACGTTGTCTTAGTTTTTTTATTTCATCAACGGATAAGCCAGTAATCTCTGAAATATCTTCATTACTAATCCCCTTCTGAATACATTTACCCGCCACCTTAAAAGCCTTTCTTCTTTCGCCTTTAGTTAATCCTATCTCTTCACCTTCTGCTTTACCTTCTGCTTTACCTTCTGCTTTACCTTCTGCTTTACCTTCTGCTTTACCTTCTGCCCAGGCTTCACCTTTAGCAGTTGCTACTACATTATTCATATCACGGTAATATTTTAGACTGCTCTCATAGGTTGAGCGTTCATCTTTATTCATGTGGGCTATTTCAGCTATCTCAAAGAAGCGTTCAAAAACATCTTCATGAAGTGTGCCGGGAATTTCTTCTAGTTTTGAGAGATTTTTTATGGCAAACATCCATTTATCAAAATGTGTTTCAAGTTCTTTCTCTGTTTTATTGAACTTCGGCATTTCAAGGTAGAGAAAAACCAATTTGTCACAGAACACGTTTTGAGTCTCCTGTTCTGTCAATCTGACATCATAAAAGAATTTATCATCATCCTTGTCTTCATCAAATACGAAATCAAGTATGCCGATAGTATATACGGCTTTCAGTTTGAAATCCCAGTCTCCACGCTCAGCTTGTTCTTGAATGGGAAAAGTAGAATAGAAAATACTGCGATCTTTGAAAAACTTTTGTTTAGCTTTCTGCAGTTCAACAATAAATTTTTCTCCCGTCTCACTCTCGCAGTAAAGATCGAATATCGCTTTACGGTCAAGTTCTGATGCTCCAAGATGTTCCGTTTTTTTAAATGTCAAAGTTTTTATGGGCTCTTCACGTCCCTTAAGAAGCTCATTTAGAAAATCAATCAGAAGATCTTTGCTCGGTTCAGAACCGAAGAGTTTCTTAAACCCAAAATCTGTGAAAAAATTTATATATTTGTCTTTCATCTTTTTATCCTGATAATTGTAAAATTAATCGTTTTTAATAATTTATCGCTTTTTACTCATATAGCAAAGCACTATTATGGGTTTTGTTAAATCTTTTTAAGTTTTTCAATCCTGCAATGTTGAAAAATAAAAAAAGGGTTTTCACTTTTTCGGTCCTATAATATCATCGTCATGCGTAGAGACAACTGTTTCCCCAGGCTTCAAAACAAGAAAAACTTCAGTGTTCCAATCTCCATTAACCATTGCCAGCATTAGGCTATGATCTCCCTTATATCTTTCAAACTTCCAATTTCGCTCTAATGCCATATCTTTTGCATCATTTGTATGCTCTTCAAAATCAACAATACCTGTATCAATATATGTCATTCGATCATAATGGTTCAATCCACCCTCAAGGGCCTCCACCAGGAATGCAGCATTCTCCTCGCCGTACTGTTTCGCATACTCCTCATAGGTGGTCATTCCGAGTTTACTTGTTGTACTATCGGGATTTGAAAGATTATGCTTGACACGTTCAACCCAGCCAGTAGATTTATAGAATGTCCCTGGATTGTTGTCAAAGTACTCCCTATAACGCTCTTTGGAGCCCATCAGTAGAGTTATGCAGTCGTGCGCACGTGGAATCACAAGTGGAAGCTCAGCATGAACTCCTCTAATTCCATTATTGCAGAGTCCGTATCCAAGAAGGATAGCGTCATATTTTTCAATATTTACTGCATCTATTGCCTTTTGAAGTTCTGCAACCATTCCCGCTTCACCAATGTCGTGCAGTCCCTGATCTAGCATAACAATATCTATAATATTCTTTGATATTGCTGCACAATAATAGCTTTCACGCGCCATAACAGCACATGAAATCAATATATAATGTTTAATTTTTCCCATACTCCTCTTTTTCCTATGAACTAAGTCATCATAAATAAAGTATTAGATTTACAACAAATGACAGCAAAAACAAGCAAAGGAGTGTAACTTTTTGGAGATTTTCTGCGAATATAGTTAAAAGACGAGTATGGCTAAATAAAAATCAATACTTGCTAAAGTTATTGTAAATGCTAATGTATTTGAAGTAAAATAGAAAAATATAGTTAAATAAGGAGAACATTATGAGAAAAGATATCAGTCGCAGAAGCTTTATGCGTAAAGTAATAATTGGATTGGGTGTTGTTTTAACTCTTTCAATCGTCGTGAGTCCTCTGTTTGCAAAAAGTTCAAAAAAGGTCGATTTTGATATCGATAAAGGAAAGGGTGGATGCAGTACATGCGAAAACGAAATCAAAAAGATGCTGAAAGATAAAAAAATGCTAGCAAAACTCGAAGCGATGTTTCCTGAAAAAACAAAAGTCTTTTTTTATGTTAGAAATCAGAAAAAACATAAATTACCAGAAGGGATTAATATTGCGGTTGGAAGTTGTGCAAAAGCATTGAAGAATGATGCTGACCTCTATATTTCAGGCTGCAGAAAATCTATAAATAAAGATTCCATTTTTAAGGCAATGGTAAAAAAATTCGGAAAAGGTGTTAAAGCCAACTAAGGTAGTGTAAGTCAATAATCTGTGCATTTCGCACAGGTTATTTATTGATTATACCCCACTAACAAACCTCCGTTTAAACTTACAACAAAACAATTTCCAGATTTAAAATCTGCACAACAACTACGTGTTTATGACCAACAAGAAATTTTATAAAATTATTGATACTCTTGGGATCCTATTGCTGATTACAGCTATAGCCCTGATAACGTATTCTCATATCAACAGTGAAAAAAAAGAAGAAAGTTCACTACATCAGCTTGCTAAAGAGATGATTTCAAGCGATGCTGTCTTAGAGCTACAGAATGCAAAATACAATAAGGGTGATATAGAATTTTTTGAAGTTAAGACAGCACATGGAGAACTGGATGGATATATTTTCAGCTCAGAATACTTTGCTGCTGATATTATCGGATATAATAATAGAATTTTACTGCTTATTTATACAGCACCTGACGGGATTCATAAGGATTTTAGAATTCTTGAACATAATGAAACACCAGAATATCTTGACGAAGTAATTAAAAAGAGAGAGATTTTTCTAGGTCAGAATCTTTTTAAACTCACACCTTCCGATAAGCTTGAGATGGTAACTGGTGCTACCATATCATCAAATGCAATGTCACAGATCTTAAGAAAATCTGGTAATCTTTTCTCCGCACATATTCTAAAAAATAAAGTTATAGAAGCACCCCAAAAGGGCAGTTCAGCAACCTCGATTCCTGTAATTATTTTTTCTGTCATGCTTATTCTTGCAATTGCTGTACGATTCAAAATAACAGCAACCATCCGCTATATATTCTTAATTTTAACTGTGATTATTCTTGGTATTGTATATAATATTCAGTTTTCCAGTGACCAAATTATATCATTAATCTCACTACAGATTCCAGCTATCTACACTACAGCATTTTTACTTACAGTTGTTATGCCTATATTGATACTTATTTTTGGTAATTTCTACTGTGGCTCCCTCTGTCCAGTCGGAGCTGTTCAAGAACTGATTGCTCTTATTCGCCCCAAGAAACTTATCCCTCGATCACCATCTCAAATGACAATAAAAATACTCTCTACATTCAAATATCTTACACTTTTTTCACTTATTATCGGCATTATGCTCTTTCATTATACACCAATACTTAACATCGATATAATACGCAGTGCATTTGCTGGGCTATGGAATAACTACTTCATTCTTGTAATGCTCCCATCTGTGATTTTATCACTATTTTTTAAACGATTTTGGTGTCGAATTTTCTGCCCGACTGGTGCTTTTTTATCTATTCTTAATTATGTAAAATTAGCAAGAAAAATACTCCCTTTTATCAAGCCTGGCAAGTGTGACAAAGGCGTAAGCAGACAAAATGAACTGGATTGTATAAGCTGCGATTACTGTAGGTTTGAGAATACTCCATTCCGTAAGCCAACTCCAAAATCCGAGAAGCCTAAACTTACATTAAGCGATTATTTTATGATTACTGCAACCTGTTACCTAATTGTTGTTCTGGTAATCTTCTCTGTCTAATTCCTAGCCCGAATTCTTCTTTGTGAAATACGCCAAGAGGCGTTTTTATATCAGTTGGTGCGAATCCAATCCGTCAATTGACTAAGGGGCTTTTTGTGTTATGCATACACCTTATTGAAGGCTTTTTTGCTAATCCATCAGCTAAAAGCTATCTTCTTCCGAATCGCTTTTCGAGTTCTTTATATGAGATACTTATAATTGTCGGCCGACCGTGCGGGCATGAGTAAGGAAGCGAACACTGCCCCATCTGGTGCAGGAGTGCTTGTGCTTCTTCGAGTGTCAGTTTATCATGAGCTTTTACTGCTTTTTTGCATGCAGCCTGTGCAATTGCCGCTTTATCTACTCTGCCAGAAAGCTTCTCTTCATCGATAAGGCATGAAAGTAGGTCGGTAAAAAGTTCTGCAGCATCATCAGCAGTCAATGCAGCTGGCAGTGCGTGGATAATTACTGTGTTATTTCCGAAGGATTCGACTTCAAAGCCTAAATCTAGAAAAATCTCACTATTTTTCTTAAGGAAATTAATTTCGCTTCTTGATAGATCTATCGTTACAGGAATTAGAAGTTTCTGTGAAGCTGTTGCGACATTCGCACTCTGCATAAGGCGTTCAAACAAAATGCGTTCGTGGGCGGCATGTTGATCAATAATAACCAACCCGCTGTCGGATGATGCAAGGATATATGTTTCGTCAAGAAATGCGAGAATTTCAAATGATAGATCTGCTGGAGCTTGCTCCGCCTCTGCCTGCGGGGCGGTTTCTGGGGATTCCGGCTGTACGTCCTCTTTTTCAGGCGGTTCGGATTGCTCGGCTCGTTGTTCGGTTCGCTGCTCTACAAATGGTTCGGATTGCGAATTTCGCACATCTGTAGTGAAATCAACAGGTATGGGGTGATACTCTTCTGGTCTAATTTCAGGAAGTGCGGTTTTCTGATCAAATCCCTGAAATGATCTCTGTTCGATATGTTGTGGAGTGTAATTTATGGATGCACCGTTAAGTATAGAATTTAATTGCAGCTCGGGTGCTACTGCGACAGTGGGTACTGATGCACTCCTTAATATATTGTGAATTGCTTCAGTTATTACACCACTAACCAAGCCCATCTCTCTAAAACGAACCTCCCGCTTGGCTGGGTGAACGTTTACATCTACACGTCCTGGATCCATTGAGAGAAATAGAATAACCGGAGGATAGCACCCTTTCATAACCAGTGACTCGTAGCCGTTTGCTATGCCACGGTATATTGCCTGAGATTCTATCGGCCGGCTATTTAAAAATGAGCGTTGCTCCTTGCGTGATCTTTTTGTATAGCCATGTCGGGCAATGTATCCTGAAACTTTTATGCCTGCTTTTTCAAATTCAATCGGAAGCAGAGAATTGGTCATTGTCTTACCAAAAAAGGTCTGAATTCGAGGCAGCAATGAAGAGTCTGCAGGAGTTTCAATTGCTTTTACACCGTCAATTACAAGTTCAAAAGAGATGTGGGAATTGGCTAGAGCAAGCTGGCATACGATATCTGTAATATGCTTCTCTTCAGTATTGTCGGTTCGCAGAAATTTGCGGCGTGCAGGAGTGTTAAAAAAAAGATCTCTGATACTCATCTCAGTCCCTGGCGCACAACCAACGGGAGATGATGAGATAAATTTACCGCCCTCAACAATTACCTCATACCCCTCGAGAAGATCCGGCTGTCTTGTTCTTAGGCGAAACCTTGAGATAGATGCAATACTCGGGATGGCCTCTCCGCGGAATCCCATTGTTGCAATGTTGTCTATATCTTCAATGGATACAATTTTACTTGTTGCATGAGGTTCAAAACAGAGAAGAGTATCATCTTCATCCATTCCGTCGCCGTTATCGGTGATTGATATCAATTTTTTGCCCGCTTTTTCAATATGTACTGTAATTGAAGTGGCATTGGCATCAATTGAGTTTTCAATAAGTTCTTTAACAACAGATGCTGGGCGCTCAATAACCTCTCCGGCAGCAATGCGGTTACTTATATCCTCTGGAAGTATGCGAATTTTACTCATAAAGCTGGATTAATTACTCCTCTTTGATTTTGGCTGTTCGGGATTGATAATTTGCTTAATTTGCCTTGGGGTATCTTTTTTTTGTAGGGGCTTCATTCTCTGAATATCTAAATTGTTCTGAGAGATCTGATTAGCCTTGAAAATAATTGACTGAAATTCTGGCATCTCCCTGATATTATCAAAAGCCTCATCAAATGAGAATGGAAGAATGGCATACCCGATAAGTTTATATGCTTTTTTGAAGTGTACCACTGCCTTTTTTTTATTTCCAGCAACTGCATATATCCCGGCAAGATTGATATGCCCGCTTCCGAAGTCTGGATTTATGCCTACCGCAATGGAGGAGTTATAGATAGCCTCTTTATATTTTTTCTGTTTAGCGAGAACTGAGCCAAGACGATTATAGACAGGAGAGTTTTTCGGATCAAGTTTTACCTGACGTCTAAAAATTGCCTCTGCCTCCCTGTAGCGGTTGGAGTAGTAGAGAATCCCTCCTAAAAGCGAAAGTGTCTCGCGATTATTTGGCTCAAATACCAGTATGGTTCTAAGTAGTTCTTCTGCATCTTTAGTCCTAGCGGCAGCTATATGTTTTTTTGCCGTAGCAATTGCTTTACTCGTATTTATAAGGCTTGCATGTGCTTTTTTCTTTACAGTACCCGTCTTGGACAGTATTAATGAATTAGAAGCCCCTGGGCGAATGTCCAACTCATGTTGTTTAACCTCTATTTTTTCTCTGTTTTTCTTCTGATTCGACAGATTTGAATTAAGCAGAATCATCGACAGCAGTATTATCAGCGCAAAAACCGCAATTAACGGCGTTAATGATTTATCCATAATTTACCAACTTTACCCATTTTATCATAATAATGATGATCTTCTGTAATTGTATTTATTTTTCATATAGGGATAATATATCCCAAATATACGAAAGGGACAATCTTTTTTCTGTTTTTTTTGATGCTGAATGTTGAGATTATATGTAAATGCTCTATCGTAAGCGTTAAAGATTGATTAATTTCCTTTAATTAAAGAATAATATAATATGATTACACCGACAAGAGAAGAATTTAAAAAGTACGCACAGCAGGGGAATTTGATTCCTGTAATGCAGGAAGTTTTAGCCGATACCGAGACACCGGTATCTGCTTACTGGAAGGTTGCCTACGAAACAGATGGAACGGCGCGTCCCTATTCATTCCTCCTCGAAAGCGTTGAGGGTGGAGAGAATATCGGCCGCTACTCCTTTCTCGGAGCTGACCCTATGGCGATATTTACTCATAAGGACGGCAAAGGTTCTATGATTGATGCCAGTGGCAATAATATGCCAATTAAGGGTAAAGATATATTTGAAGAGATTCATAATCTATTAAAGAGATACAACCCTGTTGAACTTCCAGGCATGCCTCCCTTTACCGGCGGAGCTGTGGGATATGCTTCCTATGATGTGGTCAGTGAATTTGAAAAAAGTGTGCCTGTTCCTAAAAAGGATCCTGTTAATGTGCCAGATGCAATCTTTATGATAACAGAATATGTACTTGTATTTGACCGTGTAAAACATACAATAAAAATTATTGTACAGGCCCATATTGACGGAGATGCTGATCTGGATGCAGTATATGATAAAGCAGTTGTCAGAATCAAGGATCTTGAATCAAGACTTCTAAGGCCAGTAACATTCCCACCTGTCGATCTAAATCATACGCCTGAAGATGTTCCATTTGACTCTAATAAAACTCGAGAAGAGTTTGAGGAGATGGTAAAGACGGTTAAGGACTATATCTATGATGGAGATGTGATTCAAGCAGTTATTTCACAGCGGTTTTCTGCTGATATACCTGTTTCTCCGCTCTCGGTACATCGTGCATTGAGGATGCTCAATCCCTCTCCGTATATGTTCCTCCTAAACTGCAAAGATTTTGCACTAGTAGGGGCATCTCCAGAGGTACATGCAAAGTGTATTGACGGAAATATTACCGTGCGTCCAATCGCTGGAACCAGAAAGCGAGGGGCAACTCCTGAAGAGGATGCTGCACTAGAGGCAGAACTTCTTGCCGATCCTAAAGAGCGTGCCGAACATATAATGCTTGTGGATCTCGGCAGAAATGATGTTGGTCGAATTGCAAAAACTGGTTCAGTTAAAGTGGATGAACTGATGACAACAGAAAAATATAGTCATGTTATTCATATTGTCTCCAATGTTACGGGGAAACTTGCTGATAAGCATAATCCAGATGCTGTTATGCGCTCGACATTCCCTGCTGGTACACTTAGTGGAGCACCAAAAGTACGTGCAATGCAGATTATTAGCGATCTGGAGGGGGAGAAGCGTGGACCTTACGGCGGGACAGTTGCCTACTATTCATTCAATGGCAATGTGAATTCGTGTATTACAATTCGTACAGCACTCCTGAAAGATGGTAAAGCTTATGTGCAGGCTGGTGCTGGCATTGTCGCGGATTCTGATCCGGCTACAGAGTATGAAGAGACTCAGAGCAAGGCTAAGGCGATGGTGAAATCGCTCTCAATTGCCGAAAAATTTGAACTACCGAAGCAGTAGTATAGCACTACAAGTATATATATTTTATCAATGGAAGCAAAAATGAAAGAAGTAATATTTTTAATACAGTGCGATGACAGCAAGGGACTAGTCGCGGGGATCACATCTTTTTTCTATGAAAAAGGGTTTAATATTCTCGATTGTCAGCAGCATACGGATCTGAATACTGCTAAATATTTTATGCGAATAGTTCTTGACATAAGCAATCTGCGCACTTCGCAAGATAATTTTGAACAAGAATTTGCGAACTTCGCAGAAAAACACTCTCTGGAATGGTCAGCACACTATTCGGATTATATTCCTAAAGTTGCACTGCTTGTCTCTACGACATCTCACTGCCTGTATGATATTCTCCTCAAGCACCATGAGGGTGATCTTAAATGCGAAATACCGCTAATTATAAGTAATCATCCTGATCTTGAATATGTTGCAGATCAATTTAATATTCCATTCTATTGCGAACCTGTTAAAAAGGGAGAAAAAGAGAAGCAGGAAGCCGTTGTTGTAGGACTTCTGAAAAAGTACAATATCGATTTGACTGTACTTGCACGGTATATGCAAATTCTGACTCCTGAGTTTCTTGCGGAATTCGCAAATCCTATCATAAATATCCACCATGCTTTTTTGCCCGCATTTCAGGGAGCTAACCCCTATAAAAGAGCGTATGAACGCGGCGTAAAGATTATTGGAGCAACAGCCCATTATGTAACAGCAGAACTTGATGAAGGTCCAATTATTGAACAGGGTGTAGAGCGTGTTTCGCATAAATGCGGGCCTGGGGATTTTAAGAGAATTGGGCGTGATATTGAAAGTGTGGTTCTGTCAAAAGCGGTTAAGGCACACCTTGACCATCAAATTATTGTAACCGGCAACAGAACAATCGTTTTCTCCAATTAGCCCGCTTATTTATACTTTGCACGGATAAAATCTTAACATCTTATTTACACTCAATTAAGGGTCTTCACCTAAATGAGTGGGTAATACTAAAAAAAAGAGATCAAGAAAAGAATACGGATAATTGCGTCCCCGAACGTCCAGCATCGAACATCGAACATCGAACATCGAATGAAGAAATGAAGAAATGAAGAAAGAGAAGAGAATGGAAGAGAATGGAAGAGAAAGAAGGGGGCAAAGAGTAAGAGAATAAGTAAATAAAATGCCTGAAAGGCTTCTGAAGTACGTCAGACATTCCTGTCTGACATGAGGCAAGAGGTGAGGAATAAGAAAAGTCCTTAAAAAGTCTTACAGGCTCTGGAAGGGCATGTTTTTATGCTTGTTTTTTACGCTATGTCAGGCAGGAATGCCTAACGTACTTGAAGAGTCCCCGAACGTAGTGACGGATTATTATCATACAAGGAATAAGAAAGAGGAGTTTAGATTAAG
>JAUUYH010000082.1 GCA_030590505.1 Kiritimatiellota bacterium | reverse complement strand
TAGCATAGAAGCGCCCATCTTCTATAATCAGTTTTATATTGCTATTTGTTGTGAATCCGAAATATTTTTTGGCAATAGGTGGAACAGCTTTGTCGATTTCAACGATATCAATCTTTGATTCTGGGAAATTTTTTATGATAAAATTGGGCATAATTCCAGCACCAAGGCCGATAAATAGTATCTTTTTGGGGGTGTTTTTGAAAAGAGGATATGCGAGAAACGCATATTTCAGAAAGTTCGGTATAATTGTACTTGGATCACTCGGGCGTATAACTCCCTGAGATCCCATGTTTGGGTGGAATACTAAATGGCGTTTCCCTGATTCATCGTCTTCGACAGTGATTTTTAGAAATTCACTTTCTATCTCGTAGATAGCATTTCTTCTCTCATAGTGCGGAAGTAGAAAATCGGATATGGACTCCCATGTACTTTTTTGCGGCGGTGAATATTTTACGATACCTGTTGTCGATTCTTCTGCAGAAAGGTTGAATGCCGCAAAAATCAATAGAGTTAAGCTTAGTATCAATCGGGATGTTTTAAGGGGACAGCTTGTCATTTTTTGCGTTTTGTTATATCTCTGAATGTTGCTAAAATCTCATCGCCACCACTTAATACAAAATGTGACTCTATTTTAAGTGTTTTTGATGCTTCCCCTGAAACATCAAATTCTAATATTTGGTGCTCTTCTGTAACAAAAACTCTCTCTATTGAGCCGATGACTTTTTTTGCGATATTCGCAGGCCATGCATCGATAATCTTTCTGTCTAGAATCTCTGATGGGTCAATAAATGGTGTAAATCCTATAGGATCCTTGATGTCAAGCACAACACCGTCGCGGTCAATGCGCAGTATCATATCAGGGATAGCTTCAAGCAGAGCTTTCATCTTTGAATCCTGCATCAGAAGTTTTTCAAACGAGGTCTTTTTTTTATGCTCCTCAAGGATGAATCCTTTTAGTATATATACATATATCAGAGTTACAGAGCTTATGATGATGAACATAGTGAGGAGGATGGCGGATATGAATGACGTTGTATGCAGCTTTACCTCTTCCATATATGTCCCGGTGCCGATAATCCAGCCCCATTGTGCAAAAAGTTTTACATGTGATACTTTTGTTCCTATCGTATCCTTATCATCGTTTATTTGCCATTTGTATTCAACAATTCCCTCTCCATCTTTTTTTGCAGTATGAATAAACTCTTTAATGAAAAATTTTCCATCGATATCAGTGAGGTCTGCTAGATCAACTCCTTCATATTTCGGAATGTACGGATGCATTAGCGTTGCGCCACGCATATCAATGATCCAGAAGTAGTTTTTTTTATTTTGACCGTATCGGGTATTGCGCAGTTGAGTAATTGCAGCTTCTTTTGCTTCTTTGAGAGATATTTCACCTATTTGTTCAAGGTTATGATAGTAGGCTAGGGTTGACCATGCTGTTTGGGTCAGGTTTTTCATCGAATTTTTCTTATCTTCCATGCCATGTTTTTCAGCCATTGGAATAAATATAAAGAAAATAGCAAGCAGGAGCAGTACCACCAATAAGATAAATGGCAGTATTAGTTTGATTACAGTTTCAGTAAACGGTCTATCTTTTAGCATAACAACTCTCCCCTAACAGAAAACAAACACTAAAAACGACAAACTGAATACTTTACACTATTTTGCAAAGTATTCAGCTATAAAAACCAGTATATTATACCGCAAGCGGTAGAGATCTTGTATTTCTTTTATTGACTACTCAACCTTAATCGAAATGCTAAGATTTCACCCGCGTGAAGTATAAATCAGTGAACTATTTATTCACTGTTACTTTTTTTCGAACATTTCGCGGATGCGTTTTCCAGTCTTTTCGACTTCATGTTCTCCAAGAGCTGCTCTTCTCTTCAGAAGATTAGGAGCTCCTTTACGACTCTCTTCGAGCCACTCTTTCGCAAATGTGCCGTTTTCTATCAGTTTTAACGACTCTTTCATGCGCTCTTTTACATCTGGAGTGATAATTTTAGGTCCGTTGTAGTACTCGCCCCACTCTGCAGTGTTAGAGATAACAGCATTCATTTTCTGAATACCACCCTCGAAGATCAGGTCAACGATAAGTTTAAGCTCGTGTACGCATTCGAAATATGCCATTTCTGGTGGATATCCAGCTTCAACAAGAACTTCAAACCCAGCTTTCATTAGGTCAACACAACCACCACAGAGAACATTCTGTTCACCGAATAGGTCTTCGTATGTTTCTTGTTCAAATGTACATTCAAGAACTCCTGCACGAGTGAATCCCATAGCCTTTGCCATTGCAAGTGCAATATCACGAGCCTTTCCACTCGGGTTCTGGCTGATTGCAATCAGTCCCGGTACTCCGAATCCTGCAAGATATGCTTTACGCTCTTCTGTTGCTGGACTTTTTGGGGCGACCATGATTACATCAATCTCTTCTGAGGGAATAATCTCTTTATAGACAATGTTGAACCCATGAGAGCATGAGAGGACTTTTCCAGGTCCCATGTACTGCTTGATCTCTTTTTCATAAACAGGTGCGTGGAATTCATCTGGAAGTAGGATATGAATAATATCTGCTTTTTGCGCAGCTGAAGCAATGTCCATTACTTCAAAACCGTCAGCAGCAGCCTGATCAAACGATGGATCCTTGATCGAACCGATGATAACATTTACTCCTGAATCACGCATACACAATGCCTGGGCAGAGCCCTGGCTTCCATAACCGATAACTGCTACAGTCTTATTTGAAAGAACTGCAAGATCAGCATCTTTGTCATGTAGAATCTGAACCATTTTTTTCTCCTTTTTAGTCCCGTATTTATGGGATCTTGTTTTCGATAAAATATCGAAACTATAATTTTACATCAATAAATACTTTGTGAAATAGCAATTAAATACTTATTTGTTATCTCACAAAGGTGTTTAAAATATGTCATAAAAGCGAAAAATCAACATTTTGAGGAAAATTTCTCATTAAAAATACTTTTTAGCACTTGCCTTTATCTAGCTTATGTGTATTTTACTTCTCCCAATTCTTTCGGGACCGTAGCTCAGTTGGTTAGAGCAGACGACTCATAATCGCCTGGTCGTAGGTTCAAGTCCTACCGGTCCTACCATACACAACAACCTCAGGTTTAACACTAATAAGGCCGAAGTTGAAAGTTTTCCTTTGCGAAATACGCAAATAAGAATTTTCAATTTGTAGTGTATAAAAAAATATGAGGCTATGCCGATACTTCACCGCCACCCACCGATTCTAGTGAAGAAGCAAATTTATATTTTAAAGTGCGGGCTAAAATAGATCTGGTGTGTAGAGTTGATTGGATGATTCTTTCGCTGTTTTTTCTTCTTTGACTTCTTTAACCTCTTTTTTTGCAGGAGATGGCTTTTGAAAGAAGAGATCATCTTCATCGGCCATTGCAGGTATTTCTGGTTCCGAGCTGTTGTTTGCTTGTTTTGAGTCTATTTCTGCTGTTCTTGAATCATCTTTTTCCAAGAATCTTTCTAGGTCTTTTGTGAAAGTGTGTAGTTCAAGCTCTTTTGCGAGGTTCGCAATTTTTTCCCAATCAGGTGCTTTTCTAGTGATATTTTTATCCGACTCCCAAGTTGTATCTGGAAAATTCAAGTCTAGAGTTATTAGTTGAATGTTCTTTTTTAGAAGTTCAGCACCGTCAACTATTTTATTTCGCAATTTTTCCTTCTCAATTAAGTTAGGATTTTCAATCATAGCTTGAATTGAACCGCACTTTTCTATAAGTACCGCAGCTGTTTTAGGGCCTACACCGGCAATTCCTGGAATATTATCCGACGAATCTCCGATAAGGCTTAGGTAATCGACAATCTCAGTTGGCGATACTGCGAATTTCGCAACGACTTCGTCAATCCCACGTTTGTCAAAACCGCCTCCCTTGCGCCCCGGAATTAGCATCTCTATTCTCTTATCAATTACTTGTGCTATATCTTTGTCCGAGCTGATAATCTTTACAGAGTAATTTGTGAAGTATTTTGCAAGAGCCCCGATTAGATCGTCCGCTTCACTTCCTTCATGTTCGAGCAGAGGATAACCGAAGGCCTCTACGACTTGGCGGATTGTCGAAATTTGAGCACGCAGTTCATCGGGCATTGGTGAGCGGTTTGCTTTGTATTCAGGGTGTATCTCTATTCGTGATTTGCATTTGCCGAGATCAAAGACAACCGCTCCATACCTGGACGCGTAATTTTTTTCTAGGTTAAGTAGGAATCGTGAAAATGCGAATATCGCATTTGTATATACACCTTTTGAATTGCTCATCAGGGGGAGAGCATAGAATCCACGGTATATCTGAGCATAGGCATCAATCAGCAGTATTGTTTTATTCATAATGTCGTTCTTTTTTTGTCGTTTTTACTTTTTTGTTTTACTATTATGATAAAGAATAGCATGAATAATGCATTAAGCCAAAGTGTTGATCAGAAAAACCTTTAAAATTATTGATATTTCACTGGTTTTTTTGCAGCAATCTGTTATATTTAAGATTCTTTTTGATATATGATACTACTTGAAAATATTATTGGTTACAAAATTTTATTAGGAGATTAACATAGCGCTATGGAACAGGAATATACAGCTGAAGAGTCGATGGGGAATAGCGGTGCAGATCAACCGAAGAGGGTTGTTGCTAATAAAATTCCAAAACCTGTTCCAGCAGGAGAGCATACAACAATAAACCCATCTGAACAACCTTTGTCAGACGAGACTATTTCAATCAAGCGGTCTGCTCTCAAGCCGACTAAAGAGACGCCTATTAGTTTTGATGATCAGAACTCCCATGCAGGTGCAACGCTCACGGATGATACTCCAGCCGAACCGGGAAGACGACTGAAAATTTTCTGTTATAACTGTGCACAGAAACTTGATCTTACAGATATGAAACCGTTTTCTACAATAGACTGTCCATCATGTGATCGTGAAATTATCGTGCCTAAATGGTGGGATAATTATCTTCTTGAAGAGTCATGCGGCCTTGGTGGAATGGCAAAGGTGTATCGCGGATTGGATCTTGCTCTTGATCGTGAAGTTGCAATAAAGATTCTGGATAATGACACTACAAGTGATGATAGCCGAAGTAAACTGTTTCTTCATGAGGCACGTACTGCTGCAACATTGAACCATTATGCAATTCTTCCTATCTATACTTGCGGAGAGTTTGAAGGCCAGGCGTATTTTGTTATGCAGTATATGGGCGGTGGCTCCTTAGAACAAGAGTTGGACCGAGATGAAGATCATCCTCTTACGATATCGGAGTCGAGTAAATGGTTAAAAGATATTTGTGAAGCATTGGATAATGCGCGAAGGCACGGGATTATTCATCATGATATTAAACCTGGGAATTTTATGCTGGATGCGGATCGTAATGTGAAAATTGGAGATTTTGGAATATCTCAGGCACTGCATGATTCAAGATCAGCTGAGTTGACTGAACTTACAAAGAATTGGGGTAGCCCAGATTATGTAAGTCCTGAAAAAATTACTTCTAAATCTGAAACATATCTTGGAGACATCTACAGCCTAGGTGCTACATTTTATCACCTGCTGACTAAAGAGACGCCTTATGATAATCACGATGTAGCTTCTATGCTGAAGGCCAAAACGGTTAAAGATCCTATTGATATACGAAAACTTCGTAGTGATATCCCAGATGAGATCGCTAAGCTTATAATGTCAATGATGGATCGGACTCCTGAAGCGAGGCCTACCTACAGAGACATTATTGCTGAGCTTAACTCAATGAAAAAAGTTCCAATTAAAAAATCAGCATCTTCTGTAAAGAGAAAGAGGGCTGCTGCTCCAAAGCCAAAGAAGCAACCTGTTGTTAAGCAGGCTGTAGTTTCCACCTCTATCAACGTAGATAAAGAAGCCTTGGAGAACTTTGATCCTGCTAAATATGGAATTAAAAAAAGAAATTCTATTCTTTCACTTATTAAAGCTGTAATCTTCTTGGGCATTCTCACTTATGGTGGATTTTATCTCTGGGATAACGGCTATCTTGGCGGAATTATTCCTAATGCTCCTGGAATGGTAAAATCAGACTATCTTCCAGAAGTTACAAAATTGGTACGTGAAGGTAAATCTATAGATGCTTCTAAATTAGCAAATATGAAATTAAAAACATCCAATCTTTCAGGTGGATCTTTAAAGCAAGCAGCCATCCAGCTTTCGATCAACACATATTTGAATAATGAACCTAATCCTAATATAGAATGTAACTCTTTAATGCAACGTTTACTTTCAAACGGTATTTCAATCGATGCCCCTGAAATTATTTTACTTAAGTATTTAGCTGAAAAAAATGCAAATGCTGACAAAATAAGAGGAGACCTTTCGAAGTTTGAGGCTAAGGAGAACCTTAAGGCTATGGAGTTGATGCTAGTAGGTGAGATTGCTATTTTTGTAAAGAGTGTATACTTGAACTCTAGTAAGGTTGAAATGCGAACAGCGCTTACATCATATGCGTCGCTTTCTGAGGCTGTTGATGGTGATTACTG
The DNA here is from genome assembly GCA_030590505.1 of Kiritimatiellota bacterium. GTDB lineage: Bacteria > Verrucomicrobiota > Lentisphaeria > Victivallales > JAADHT01 > JAUUYH01. Next base: position 4,181 of record JAUUYH010000082.1, on the reverse strand, counting down.
GGGCTTAGGCTGGGGGGATCGCATTCAGGTATGGTATGACTGGACTTCTTCTCCAAAAGTGAACCTCAGCAAACTTGAACCTCTTTTTAGGAGAACAAAGTCGGGATTCATATTAATGCAGGAGTCCAATCAGGCATCCACCGATGCGCCTAAGCCATCTTTTACTATGGGTGATCTGACAGAAGAGTGGCTTACCAATAACCGCTCATTTGCAGCAGCAAGGCCTAAGGCTGAGGATTTTTCATTAACCGAAGCTCTGTTCTCTGCATATATTGCAGGATTGCCTGATGAGTATAAGCAGCAGGAGTCAGATCGAAGTAAGCTTCTTTCTCGTATTAAGTTTAATCTATGTAAAAATATGTTGATTAAACCTTATAAAGGTATTGTCAAAAAGTTGGATGGTACTTCTGTTTCTGGGACAATCATTGCGAATGCAAATGGACTTGTTGTTCACAATTCAGAAACCCATGATAAATTACAGTGGAGCGATCTGCACATTGTTCAATTTGTTAAGATGCTGACTTTTTATGCAAAGGAAATGGAAAAGAAAAATGTATCCGTAGCAGCAAAAGAGTATTTGAATATTGCTGTTTTATTGGACTGGTATAGTAGTTATAAGCATGCTGTTACATTCGCAAATAGAGCTGTAGCTATAGATAATTCCCTTGAACAAAAGGTTCTTGCAACCATGATGCAGTAATTATTTAAGCATCTTTATTATACATCTTTGAGAGCATATTCTTTTTATTTCCCACTAAATAACTTGATTTTTATGATGTTCTAAGATAACCATCCATTTTTCTTTCTTGAAAAAAGACGTAAATAAATCAAAAACGTACTTGACTATTTAAGTTTAGGTGTCATTTTACTTTTATTCGCGGGGGAATGTTTCCTTCGTGATGTTAAGTCTCCTTTATTACAGGTTACTTTCGAAATATCTTTTTTTTTGCCATGAACTGAATTTCGATTTATTAGTGTATGGCAGAATAAGGAATATAGATATGAACATCTATGCAGGCAATTTAGCCTACTCCGTTACAGATCAGAGTCTTCAGGAAGTATTTGAGGAATTTGGTGCCGTTGATTCAGCAAAAGTAATTCAAGACCGTGACACTGGTCGCTCAAAGGGTTTCGGCTTCGTCGAAATGCCTAACAGCGAAGAAGCTAGTGCAGCTATTGAAGCTTTGAATAACAAAGAGATTGATGGTAGAAACATGACTGTTAATGAAGCTCGTCCAAGACCACAAGGTGGTGGTGGTGGCGGTCGCGGATTTGGCGGTGGTGGTGGAAGACGCTACTAAAATCTGTTGATTTTTTGAGCCGGAAAAGAGTAATCTTTTCCGGCTCTTTTTTTTTGCCAGTAACTGACCTATAAAAGACGTGAATAGTCTCATCCGTAGGGAGTCTGAAAAAACAAAAAAAGGGGACAGGTTGATTATCAACCCTACATGATGAAGATCAAATTCTGTTTGGTCTTTGCGAATTTCGCAAATTTCCCCTCATTCACTAGCCCATTTTTTTACGAGCTAGCGACGGCACTTTGGAGGTTAGTCATCATAAATAAATATGGGGTTTTATTCTTAGAAAATGTGGGGCTATTTTTTAGGTTTATCGCGCTGTCTAAGTTTGAGTTCGATTGGCCATCCAGTAAAGTCCAGATTTGTTCTAAGCGTATTTTTTAGATATGCAAGATAGTTTTTTGTACATATCTTTGGATTATTCACAAACATAAGGAACTGCGGAGGAGCTGAGTCGGACATTGTTGTGTAATAGACCTTGAATGCACGTCGCCCGACAAGGGGAGGGGCTGTCCGTTCAAATGCAGTATGAAGAATACGGTTAATCAGAGGAGTAGGGACTCGTAGATCCATCCTCTCTTTTACATTTAATATTTCATCAAGTATTGCCGGGAAATTATATCCAGTTTCGGCGGAGGCACACACAACTGGCGCATAACGCAGGAACGGGAGACTTCTGTATATCTCATCAATGACATCTTTCTGTTTCTCGCCTTTGCATAGATCCCATTTGTTCGCTACAATAATGCATCCCTTACCCGATTTTTCAATCATTTTTGCGATTTTCTTGTCCTGTGAGGTACTGCCATATTCATCTGCTTCAATTACAAGCAGTACAATATCTGCACGTTTGACTGCAGATTCAGCACGCATAATACTAAAAACCTCAACTGCTGTATTTGCACGTCCGCGCTTTCTTAGACCAGCAGTATCAATAAGTATGGCCGGAAGCTCTTCTTTGTGATCTTGGATTGTAAATGGTACATCTACGGCATCTCGAGTTGTCCCCGCAACGTCACTGACCATAACACGCTTCTCGCCTATAAGTCTGTTTACTAATGATGATTTACCTACATTTGGTCGACCTGCAACGGCAATCTTCAAGGGGCGTATCTCCATTTCAGGTTCGGCTGATGTATTAATCATATCAAGGACTGTATCCATTAACGGAGTTAGTCCTCTACGGTGTGTGCAGGAAATTGGATATATCTGATCTACTCCAAGGGCTGTGAATTCAGAACTTAGCTGATCTTTGACTGGTGTGTCCGCCTTGTTCGCAACAAGTATGAGGGGGGTGTCTGAGCGTCTAAGGGTGTCGATAACATCTTTATCTAAAGGTGTAATTCCATCTGTGATATCTGTCATCATAATTATAAGGTCAGCACTTTCAATACCAGCTTCTACCTGTTTTCTTATTTCAACATCCCAGTTACCCTGTTTTTTTCGAGCACCTCTGTATGTTCCTAAGCCACCAGTGTCAGCTACCTGAAAGTGTCGCCCTTTGTAGTGCGCACTTGAGATGATTCGGTCTCTGGTAACTCCGCTCTCTTCATGAACGATAGCCATGCGTCGTCCGATTATGATATTAAAAAGGGAGGACTTTCCGATATTCGGACGTCCTACGATTGCTACAGTTGGTAAATAACTCATTGTTCTCTTCTATATTTTAATTTAATAATTGCTCTCTTTATACTATATCAATATAGCATTCCTGCGAAATTCGCAAGCTGTTTTTGGATAACAGTTGTGTTATTCTCATAAACATTAACTCTTTTAAAGATTATTTTCGGCCTCTTTGAAGAATTTTGACAGGTTTTCTTCAAGGTGCTGAAATGCTTCGATGTATTGGGGGATCTTCTTCTTTTCAGCACGCATGCTGACACAACCAGCTTTTTCTCCATCGGATGTATCTACAAGCAGGTTGCCAATTGCAAAGAAGCCATCAGATTGCACATCGCTGAGAGGTGAAATAAACATATCTGCATCTTTTATCATTGTCAGGCCTACAGTTCCGATAAACTCTGCCAGTGCTTTTGGCATAAGTTTTCTTGTTAATGTGTAGAGCCACGGAAAGGTTAATGCATATACCTCAATAAGCTCATAACTTGCACTTTTTCTTGCACGGGTGGCATTCATCATCTGATTGAACCCATATTGAAAATCACAGAATCCCTTTGCTGGGTTTTCAGAATTAAAATAATCGCTAGGCCTGATAAACATAGCACATGGTGCTCTCTCCTGTTTGGTTATAGGGCACTCTGCTAGTTCGACCGGGAAAAGAAACTTACGATCCCTCAACGAAGGATGCAGAGAAAGTCCCCACATTACATAACTGACAACCGTTGCCGCCCCACCTATTACATCACCATATTTCGTGTTGATTGCTTTTCTCAGTTTGAGAATAGGGCGAAAATCAACAAAGGTAGTTGTCTGATATAGAGCCTTTCCATCCTTTAAAGCAGTTGAACATCTTTGCAATTCTGGTAGCTTTTCTGATTTTAGTGGCGGATATACGAGGTGTCGCCTTATTCCCCAAGTTCGTTTGAGATCAAGAAGAAACTCCTGCATTGGTACTCCGTCCACTGGTACGTGCTGGAACTGAAACCAGAAATCAGCTTCATCAAGAGTGTGGTTAAACCTGCATGATATATTCAGGAGTCCAAAACCAGCATGTTTATGTTTAATAAATTCTGGAGATGTGAAACGTTCAAGAGATGCTCCAGATGCATTTTTATCTAGTACGTGAAAAATAACAGAATTTCCACTTAAAACACGATCAATAAATGAGAGTGCTTCTTCTTCTAGCAACAACGGAAAGCTCTCATCAAGTACCCATCTGTTTAACTGCTTTTTTAGACGCAGTGGGCGTTCTTCATCTTTTAC
>JAUUYH010000083.1 GCA_030590505.1 Kiritimatiellota bacterium | reverse complement strand
CTATTTTGAACCTGACAGTAAGAATTTCAAAAAAGATGAAAAGGTCCCACTTGTTATTTTTCTGCATGGAAAGGGAGATACAAATAAACTTGCCAAACATCCACAATGTCTAACATTTATTGATCCTGAAAATCAGAAAAAACACCCATGCTATTTTCTTGCACCGCAAGATGGATATGGTGGAATATGGTGTGGCTATACAGGAAGAGATATTCACAGTAATTCTGAGGCGATATGGTCTGTTCTTAAGATTGCAAGGCTTATGCTGGAGAAGTATCCCGATATTGACAGAGATCGTATCTACATAACTGGACTCTCTTCTGGCGGTCACGGATGCTGGGAGGCTGTTGCTGAAAATCCAAACTTTTTTGCTGGAGCAGTTCCTGTCGCGTCTGGATGGGATGCTAAGATAGTTCAGCATAAACAGAAAGTGGGAATATGGGCGTTTTGTAATCCAGCGGAGCAGAAAGGTGTCCGTTTTGCAGCAGTTAAGATACTTAAGCGTATGGCTGAGTTTGGTGGCGACTGTCGGTATTCTAAATTCCAGATAGCCAGTGATGTTGAAAAATCCAAATCTAAAAAAAAGAAGAAGTCAAAAATAAATAACCAATACCTTTCACTTTAAGATTTACGCTGTACGAGTCTCTTATTTGTTGTATTTTTCAGGTACTTCAAATTCTGTATCTAAGGGGATCTCAAGTCTTGGTAAATTGTTATATACTAAGGAGTCCACTGGCTTGAGTTTCTGTTCGGCAATAAGGAATTTTACGATTTCAAAAGAGTTGAATTTTATATTCTTTTTTCGTATATATGCTTCTATCATATCTGTTAACTCTTTTTTGGCCGCAGCATCGTCCATCAGTGATAGTTTTAAAGCTTTTGCGATTCTAGGATCTTTCATCATTAATCCAATTTTAGGACTGGCCTTCATCTCTCTTTTTACAGCCTCTTCCATAATTATCGTGGGAGAGAAGAACAGTTTGTCCATACTACCTTTCATCATTCCTACTGGCGGGGCAGTTGCTGCAAAAATGACCTTATCTGTTATCTCTTTACCTTCAGGGGTGTTGGAAATACGATGCGATTGTGTTAGTGCCTGCTCAATCCCAGGAGGGCCTACATTGCTCTTTTCTGCAACTTCGACATCAGGATCTTCTACCTGAGCTATATCCATCTGGATCGGAACTGAGTCTAATTTAATTTTTGGTATCTCTTTTTGACGCGGTGTAGGCTTAAATATAGGTTTTGAAATGCCGTCACTCTCATCACCTGAAGTTGATGCAGCCTCTCCGGGATTGTTGCCAGGAGGTGACTCCATTGTTATCTTTGCACCTGCCATAAACGGTTTCAGAGAGGGGAGGGTGGCACCCTGTGGCGGTTCGCCAGAAACATCCTGCACGGTCCTCATTGCTACAGGACTTACTGCACTTTTTGGGACAGTGGTCGGTTTTGTCGGTGTACTTTTGCTGGTTACAGGTTTCTGACTTGGAATAGGTAGTTTTTCGGCAACTGCCGTTGCGTTCACCTGTGGTAGGGATGCAGTACTCTCTCTGATTGCCATTGCAATGCTTTCACGTGCCAGATTGTTTACGTTAATTGTCATCTCCTTTGGGGCCTGCTCCAGAGCATCTCCCACCTCTTTGGTCAGATACCAGAATGCACTTAAAATTAAGAATATCAGATGAAGAATTATTGCGGCCAAGAAACATTTTGTCAGCAATTTCATCCTTGTATCTGCAAGCATTATTTTAAGAAGAATGTATATGATAATAATAGAGACAACAATTACAAGTACGATTGTGATGAGGCGCATCAGTGCTTTGTAGTCAAATTTCTTGATAACCTCTCTTGATGTACTACTATAGATATAGAAATCGGAAAAGTTACGGCTTTTTCTGTTTGAACTGAAATATATACCGAATCCCTCAAGCGTCATTGTGGGGCTTGTTTCGTCGAATTGACTGTTGATTGGTGTGCCAAAATTTATAGGGTTCAGGAATCTTCCTTCAACAAAATAGCTTCGATATAGATCGTATCCGCCATTACCGCCGCCACGGTCAGAAGAGAAATATATGGTGTTTTCACGAGGTGTAATTACAGCTTTTCGCTCATTTGCTGGAGAGTTTATTTCGTATAGATTTATCGGGAGTTTGTACTTTGGTGGACGTGGTATAATATCCTCCCCCCCTGCAAGACTCTTCTTTTCGGCACTTGCCACGTACAGATCATAGTCGGGTTTTTCAATTCCAAGGTCATTATTTGTTACCGCTCGGTCGGATGCGAAAAAAAGCTGTTCTTTGTCGGGAGATATTGCTGGGTCAATCTCGTTTGATATTGTATTTATATGTTTACCAAGGTTTACAGGGCGTGACCATATTTGATCTCCGTTGATAAAGGAGTACCAGATATCGAATCCACCAAATCCACCGGGCCTGTTTGAATAGAAAAATAGAAACTTGCCATCACTGCTAATTTCAGGCCCCATTTCGTTGTACGCTGAGTTTATCTCATCAATTGGTAGCTGTTTTGTCCATGTGTTGTCTTTTTTTAGGTGAGAAACATAGAGGCAGTAATTGCCTTCACTTTGTTCATGTGAGAGAATTATCATTTTGCCATCTGGAGATATGGTGGCATCACGATTTTTCCGAACCTTGTTTATATATCCGCTAAGTAATTTTGGATCTTCCCAGAGAACCGAGCGGAGAGGGGCACCAAGTGCTGTTCTTTTGATATCACCACCGTCACTGTAGTATTTGAGAAAGCCAATGCCAAGTGCAACTACAATAAGCGCAACAACAGAGAGTGTGGCAAAGACGGAGATTATCACAATCTTCCACTTTCGCCAAAAGCTCATTTCAATGCTGTTCTTTTTATTATCCATAAAAAACGGGGTCTATTGTTATTAGTTAGTATTACTCACATATCCGATGTTTGCATCAAGGATTCCACTGGTTCTGCATGCAGCAATTGCCGCTGCAACATGACCGTGAAGGGCACTTTTATCACCACGAACAAGGATTTTCTGTTGCGGATTTTTTTCAATGACACGCTTAAGCGAAGTCTGAAGTCCAGAAAGGTTAATCCTTTTGGCTCCAAGAAAGTAGCTTCCATCTTGGCGTACGTTGATAATCAGGGCTTTAGATGCTGAACTTAAATTTGTATCAGTATCTGGGAGATTTACTGTAACCTGCCGCTCTTCTTCATTAAATGACATTGTCACAATAAAAAAGATAAGTAAGATGAACATAATATCCACAAGAGAGGATGTATTTATAATATCTCCCTCAAGATCCTGTTCTCTATTTCGTATTTTCATATTTTTACCTTATATTTATCTATCTGTTTTTTTAGCTATAACATTGATGTTCAAATGTCAAATATATTTTGAATCCATCACTTTATATACTTTGCACTAATAAAATCATAACATTTTCTTTAACCTTAATTAGCGAGCAAAAGAAAGACCAGATATCTACCGCTTGCGGTATAGATTAAGAACAGTAGTTCTATTTATTGGCTTCCTGATACTCATCTATAAAATCTGTACATACAACTTCAATCTCATCAGCAAAGGCATCAACGCGGCGATTCATATAGTAGTAGATCAACAGAGTTGGAATCGCAATCGTCAAACCTGCAGCGGTTGTAACCATCGCTTGATAGATACCATGTGCGAGTTTCGCAGCTTTATCCTGCCCCAGTGAGTCAGTAGCGACTGCAACGGCCTGAAAAGTAACAATCATACCATAAACCGTACCAAGAAGTCCGAGAAGCGGGGAAATTCCTGCAACAATTTTAAAGCCGCGAAGTGTTCTTGCCATTTTTGAGACTTCACGCGAAGCTGCATCCTCTACACTTCTCTCAACATCTGCAGCTTTTCTCCCTTTTTTCCACTTTTCAACTCCGACCTTTAAAACATCACCGATCGGCGTTTTACTATTGACACAATATTCAAATGCTTTGTCAAGGTTAGCTTTGCCACCAGCTAGAATATCTTTCATCCCATGCCAGAATGAGTCTGGAATAACCTTCACCTTTCTCAACATAATTTCACGCTCTAAAAGAAGCGTAAGAGTAACAAGTGAACACAATCCTAAGGGAATCATAACCCACCCACCCAAAAGTATCATCTCAAATAGATTCTCTTTTCCCGCAGTCTCCTGAACTACAAGATCACTGCCAGGCGTCTCTGCAACTTTTTCAACGGCACCTTGTGCAAAAAGTACACTACTCCAACATAGTGCAGCTAAGCTGCTTGAAACATATAAGGCGTGTTTTGCCAACTTTTTCATAGATATCTCCTTATCAAAATTTATTAGTCAAAAAGTGAAAAGAAAAATTACACTTAAAATCGAATTTTTCCAGTCTATAAAAAATAAAGTTAATATATATTTTACCAAACCGAATCTTAATCCCACCAAGGTGGGTTTTATCTCCCGTCCCTTTGGGGCGTTTCCATATAAAAAAATATTTTGCTAAGCTTTTGTAAAAAGCGTAGATACCTCGTGTGGTTATCTGCTTTGCAGATCTGTCGCAATGCTCGAGTAGGCACCGAGGCAGTTCATTATATTTTTATTGATTCCAACAAAGACTAAAAAATCAACTCTCACCCCCATACAGCAACCTCTTCCATTCTCTTGCATTTTCTTCAAGGAGCATGCGTTGTCCCCAACGCATTAGCCAGCAACCAACAAGCAAAAAAAAGGCAATAAATAAAGCCTTTCAGACTATTCTTTTGCTTATTCTTTCACATCTTATTCAGCTTTTGCTATTTGCGTTGGGGACAACGCAAGCTACTTAAGATTATGCTCTTTGTTTTCAACCTGACGCTGACAAAAACAGAAAAAAGGGACAGGTTGATTATCGACCATAAAAAAAATCTTTAAAATATGCGTTACTAATTTACCATCAATCAACTAACTCAACCCGGGTTGCACTCTTTTAATTAAGTGATAAGTAGCTTTTTAAATAATACCAAAGCCATAATTCATTACAAACAAAAGAGTTAAGCAACTTAAAAGGGTCTCCAAAAGGGTCTGACCCTTTTAGGAAACTATAAGATATTATATATCAAAAAGTTAAATACAAATCAACCTCTTAATATGCAATTAACGTCCAGTTGTAACGTTCTCATTTTAGCAGTTCTTTTCTTTCTTCCATTTTCTTCAAGTAGCATGCGTTGTCCCCAACGCATTAGCCAGCAACTAACAAGCCCAAAACAAAGGCAATAAATAAAGCCTTACAGACTCTTCTTTTACTTACTCTTTTGCATCTATTTGGGCTTTGCTATTTGCGTTGGGGACAACGCAAGCTACTTAAGATTTTGCCCTTTGTTTTCAACTTGACTCTTTTTTCTTCACCAAGAACCATCAACCTCCCCACCTTGGGGGGATTAATTACCACTTTTTACTTTCGTTAGTTTTGATAATTTGTAATTTATGCTATATTTATTAATGATTTGAACCAATAATATAAAATATGGATACAGTATAAAATGGAATCATTAAAATTACTAGCAACACTTCTACCGCTCTCAATGACTGCGGGGATAAATTTATATGCGACCGTGGCAATGGTTGGATTAAGCGAGAAATATCAATGGATTGAGGGGATGCCTAAGGAATTGCAGGTCTTTGACAACTGGGCGTTAATCTCTATTGCTCTAGTACTCTATGCGATTGAATTTGTGGTGGATAAATTTGAATTCTTTGATAATGCCTGGGATGTTATTTCAACCTTCATACGTCCTGTTGGGGCATTTGCTATAGGAACAGCGGCACTCGGAAGTGCTGATCCAGCTGTTGCCATTGGCGGTTCTCTTATCTGTGGTGCAATTGCTCTACAAACTCATGTAAGCAAAGCCGGAACACGTGTGGCGCTTAATGTGATAAGTCCTGCGGAGACTGTCTCTAATGTGGTTATAAGTACAGCGGAAGACGTATTTGTGTTTAGTTTTGTCTGGTGTGCGTTAACCTATCCTATTCCTACAGGAATTGTGGCTTCAATTCTTCTCGGTATTTTAATTGCTATAGCTCCTAGACTTTTTCGCTGGACACTATTTTTTATCAAATCATTTTTTGCGATGTTCGCAAGCTGGTTCAATACAAGAAGCAAATACGATACAGTTCCGTCAGCGCTTATGGAGTTAATCGGGCATGTTGACGTTGATGCATCACTTGAGTGTAAGTGCAGTGGAATTGCAGGGATACGCGGGCGGAATGGCTTTTTGGTTGTCGTCGGCAATAAACTATTTTTTCTATATCATAGATATCTAATGTCGAATAAGTGGGAAATTTCTCTTGAAGAGATCCCAAAGGCCTATATGCGACGTAGATTTTTTATTAATATCCTTGAAATTCCATATAATAATAAGAAAGGTAAAAGAAAAACTGCGCATTTCGCACTTTTAAAGACCCAGACTACCATGACCGAGAAATTAACTGAGCTGGTTAACTCAAGAATTCGTACCACATCAGAAGGCGAGCAGGCTTTACCGAAAGCTGATTCTTAGAAGATTTTTAATTTTTAGTTAAGTGAATAATAAACTACCTCGATGCCTACTCGAGCATTGCGACAGATCAGCAAAGCAGATAAGCATACTAGGTATATACGCTTTTAATAAAAGCTTGGCAAAATATATTTTCAGATGGGAATAAAACCCACCTTGGTGGGGTTAAATAGGTATAATTAGAGTATGATAGATAGAGATAAAAATAGAGACGAAGAGAATAGTGAAAAATCGATTCCCATTAAGCTGACAGGGATCAGCCGTATTCTGCGTGCTTTCACATTTTCTTTTCACGGTTTCTTATATATGCTAAAAGAGTCTGCATTCAGGCAGGAGTTAATGTTGACTATTGTTGCTGGTTGTTCACTCTTCTTTATTGATCTGACACTGCAGGTCAAATTGCTGATGTTTGCGTCACTTCTACTTGTTTTGGTTGTAGAGGCTCTCAATACTGGCATGGAAGTTATTATTGATATGATATCGCCTGAATATGATATTCGAGCAAAAGCAGTAAAGGATATCGGAAGTCTAGCTGTATTAATGAGTTTAATAATCGCCTTCATTGTCTGGTTTTCCGGACTCTATAAAGGTTAAAAATAGTAATAAATAGATAAAATGAGGTAAAAATTGAAAAATTATATGATAATTCTGCTGTTGACGGTTAGCTGTCTGCTCTCTGTATCGTGTGCTACAACATCAAGTAATAGCCCGGAATACGTGGATAACAACGGAAACCCTATCACTGAAGAGCAGTTCCAGGATCTCGAAGAAGAGAGGAGATTGCTTGCGGAAGAAGAAGCATTTTTCGATGCGTGTGATGCAGAGGGTACTGGAGAACGCGGTTTTTTTATTGATGGACTTATTGGTTTCTGGAGAGGCGTAATGGCGATTGGTGACTTCAATAAAGATCACTCTGCTGAGTGGTGGAGAAAAGGCGGAGATGGGAAACGATGATAATAATCCGTCTCTTCGTTCGGGTAGTAATGATTTGAAGATTTAAAAGAAGAGGGGAGGGGGTGCAGAAGAGATTGAACCACCCGCCGTTGTCAAATGACTGGAAGGTCATCATTATTTTAGGCCAATTTGCGAAGTTCGCAGATGTTTTTCTTCCGTATCTGCCTCATACTCATAAACGTTTCTCTTTTGTCAGATCATCAATCATTTTCTAATTTTTCAAGAAATGCTTCGACAGGGGGTTGAAATCCCATTACTTTTAGCGGCATTTTGTTGATTAAATTCTGTGCTTTAAATGCACCACCATCATTCAGACCACCATGCCTATATATTATAGATTCAATACATTGTTTTATCCCATTCATTGATCCCATAACACTTTTATTTGCACTTGGTGTATATACTACATCATCACCAATCGACAGTGCTTTTTCAAGGAGATGTTGTGGTACTCCATCCATACGCATTAATTTGAAAAAATAATCATTGATAATAGAATGTAAATACTGCATTTCCCGCCGCTCAACTCCACAGAGAAAAAGGGAATACAAAGTGGCATCGTTTGTCACAAGAACACATTGCTCTTCCTCAATGTTAAATACATTTGCATGCCACGATTCCAACCAGGATTTCGCCCATATATTCTCTTTCGGCACAACGTCCAGCTTTTTCATCAACTTCTGTGTACATCGTATTATTTTCATAATTTGTATTTCAATCTCCTAATTATTGTATGTATATTTTTTTGCATATCCTATATACTTATATGAAAGTAATGAGGTTTTGACAAAATTCAAACAGAAGAATAAAAAATGACTATTTTCATAGTTTGCAATCTACATAGTGCCTACTGAATAATTCATAAATGAATAATCCATGAGCCCTCTCTTCTTCCACCCTCTCGTTCGAGAATCTTTTGCTGCTTCAATTCCAGATGATCACTATCAACCTGTCCCCTTGACTTTTCTACATAATTATTTGCGATATGCGCAAATCAGGGTAAGCCTGGGGGAGGGGGGCAATATTGAAAGGATGAGAATCATCCGTAACTGCGTTCGGGGAGGAAGGGAAGAATGTGAGGAATATCCACGGGTGAAGGCGGGGAGAAAATAGAGAGCATACGATTTTAGAGAAGATTTTTCTTGGTTCATCTTTTGCGAAATTCGCAAAAAAAAAATCAAAAAAAGGGTTTCATATTTTTATACAATGTTAATCGATAATTATATAAAAAACATGAAAAAATAAATACTTATATTTTATAAAAAAATCATACTTTGCTTTATCATTTTAAAATCTACTTTATTAGTATAAAATAAACCGTGTTTGTGCGTGGGGGAGGGGGCTTTTATTAGGTATACATCTGTTCTTTGTTGAAATAACCCCCTCCGCAAATCTAAAAATTAAGTCAATTATTTGATCATTTGTGAACCAGTAATATGGTACAATGTAAACCAGCAAGCACAATCTTGCTGATATTATCTTGGATTTGGAGATTTATCTCTGCGGAATCTTATATTTACAGCTTAATTAATTTTTATAATTCATCATTTATAAATCCATCTACTTTTGTCTATTTCGTACCTAGATATACTAATAAAAATATGTTATACATTTGAAGTTATCCTTGTTTATACAATTTTATTATTATCATTTGTAAACCAGTAACTCTATGCTAAACTATTTACATGAAATACAAGAAGCACATTACTGGACTGGAATTCTCAAAATTCCGAATAAGGAAGGATTTATCGCAATCTGAGATTGCAAATATTCTTGGTGTTTCTATTGTTACGGTTAAGGCTTGGGAGCATCAAAGACGCAATATTCCGCTCTCAATAAACAACTTTATTAGACTTTCGATTGAGCATGTTCCTGCCGAAAAACTCAAAATTCTGGCTTCTAAGCTTAAAGATGGGTCAATTTAACACCATACCGCAAGCGGTAAATATCTTGTTTTTTCCTTTGCTATCTAAGTTAGTTCAAAGAAACTGTTATGATTTCATCCTCGAAAAGCATAAATGTCTCATTTTAAGCCTCCTTGGCCTTAGGTTGCGGGCTTACTTAGGTCTCTAACTATCTCTTAATAAAACTCTATTGTTGTCTTTTATAATGGAAATTTCTTAATAAAACCTGTACTATTGGTTTTATAATCGTAACTGTTAAGGTGGTTGCCACCAATGTAGCACAACTGTTCGATGAAATTAAAGCAAGTGATATCTCAAAGATCAAACGATTTAGCAAATCTTACTGGATTGCTTTGTCTTACATGTAACGTCGCATAATATATATTATGTTAAGTCACACAAGGAGAAGCTAGGCGATATCATTATACTTAATGTTTTGATTATAAGGTAATTATGAAGTTTATAAAAAAGCCTGTTAATAACTTGTGGATTATAAACAGGTTCAGAATGATTGCAATGATAATAAGAATCCGTCACTTTGTCTGGGTGGAAATGAATTGAAGAAGAAGAGTTTAACTACATTTGAAATGGTTGCAGATTATTGCGGCACGACAAGTGCGGGGTAAAAGGCTAGCAGGTTATCAACAATGCACTGTTAAAAATGTGTTAATGGTCATAAAAAGGTAACCGTTAAGCTTTGAAAAGTGACTTGTCGCCAATATAGTTGTGAATTCGCTCGGATGCGTCTGGCCTCCAACGAAGTATAAAAGAGAATAAGAAAAGCCAAAAAGGCTGTTTATTTGCTTCTTCACTAGTACCCGAACATAGTGGCGGATTATTATCATTGATGGGTGGTATTGTATCTAAATAGCCTCTAATTAGCCACGAATTTTGCATGAATAAGGTCGGAATTGACAGTTTTTCTTTGCGAAAATCGCAACTCTAAACTTATATTCTATTGGCCAAAACTGTATTTTGGTATTCTATCCCTAGAAAGCAGTACTACACT
>JAUUYH010000210.1 GCA_030590505.1 Kiritimatiellota bacterium | reverse complement strand
TATGTTTTTATGCTTGTTTTTTTACGCTATGTCAGGCAGGAATGCCTAACGTACTTGAAGAGAATACAAGGAATAAGAAAGAAGATTTTAGATTAAGACAAAGATTAATTTTCGTAGGGACAGGTTGATAGTGATCTTCCCTCTGCCTTTGAACAAGGCAGGGGGTGTATGTTGGAATTCATTCCGACACTTTTTATGCTACAAAATAGGAACAGGTTAATAGTGCCACAGTGTGGCAGTCTAACTGAAACCCCGTTAATTATTATAGCATTCAGGTGTCGTCAGTTGTCTGAAAAAATCTCCACAATTATCTTTCTCTGCAGAATTTCTCAATGCAATTGCAACTCTAGGGTGCTCATTTAACATTCCTGTTATCATATATGGTAATAGGTATCCCCATTCAATCTCATTGCGGAGGTCAATAAATACTTTCTGCAAAACCTGAAAGACAGGATCAAGATTGTATTTAGGATCATTAAGGTAGTTCAATAGCAGTTCAAGTGGGCAGTTTCCAGCTGCACGCCCAATCCCGTTTATTGTAGCATCGCAGAAAGTAGCACCTGAATCAAGCGCTGTTATCGTATTTGCAAAGCCAAGTTGCATATTGTTATGAGCATGAAAACCTACATGTTTACTTGTTAATGATTCCTTAAAGGTCGCCACTAAATGTTTTACATTATCCGCCATCAACGCTCCGTAACTATCAACAATACTCACTGCGGTAACATTGGTCTGCTCTTCTATATCTTTCAGTCCTTTTGCTAAATCATAATCATTTACTGTTGAAATAGCCATAATGTTGATAAACGACTCATAGCCCTTGTCTGCAATAAGATTAGCAAGCGAGATTGCTTTCGGCATATCTTTAAGGTATGTTGCAACGCGCACAAAACTAAGAGGAGACTCATCTGCGGGCATAAGATCGTCAGATTCAACGCGTCCTATATCAACCATAACTCCCAATTTAACGTTCAGGGGTGTTTCTCCAATGATTTCACGGATCTTTTCATCTTTTGAAAAACGCCATGGGCCGTACTCTTCTGGTGAAAACATCTTTTCAGATGCACGGTAACCAATCTCCATATACTCTACACCTGACGCATTAACTGCTTCAAACACATTCCGGACCATTGTATCAGAAAACTGCCACTTATTGATTAATCCACCATCACGTACAGTACAATCAAATACTGTTAGTTTCTCTCCTGTTCCAACTGTTTTCTTCTTCATAATTGATATCCCAATTTATTTATTTATTCTTTAATTCTATATACTTACTAAAATAATCTCACAAAATTACGTTTTCTGGCATTTGTCTACAAATAACAAAAAAAAAGCCCTCCATTTAATGGAGGGCTGAATCGTTTAAGACAACTCTCTACTCTGGAGGATAGTCTGGATGTACAAAGTTATACCAATCATGCTCTTCATCAACAACCCATTCTGGGTGCATAATTGGACCATAGCCCCATCCTGTGTCGCGTGGCTCATCCGTTGCTCCTGGAAGAGGAATAAGAAAGGTTGTAATCTCTATAATACCCACTACTTCACGAGCGATGAAAAAGCAAAAGCCTTTAAGAGTACCATATACAACAGCTGCAAATCCACCAAGTTCATTATTGGTGTCAATTATACTCATAGGAATCTCTAGAACACCAATTGCCACATTGACAATCCCGCGACTGAGTTTCTTGATTGGTGGAAGTGTAGACTCTACATCTTCATTTACATTAGCCTTTACACTGTAATTAGAAAGACCTACAGCCATCAATACAGTGACAATCATAAATGTTCTTTTCAGATTCATTTTATCTCCTTAAAATGTTTATTATTCCCCTAATAACTTATACATAAAGTTATATAAACTTATCAAACTCAAAACGAATATATCACTATTTTTTTAAAGGTCAAGAGGGAATTAGATGTTTTTTTCATGAATAAAGGAAAATTCTTTTTTTTTCCATCTTTCTATTGAACTAATGTACACTTTGATATACATTAAAAGTTCAGTAGAAATATTATTAAATAACTTACTTCGATGCAAGCATACGAGGTACTTGAGATAAATTATGACAGAACAAAATAAAGATTTAGGTGAACTTAAGGAAAAATTGAAGCATCTGATTATTTCAGATCTATCAATCGAAGATGTAACACCAGAAGAGCTAAGCGACGACGCTCCCCTGTTCGGAGATGGGCTTGGGCTCGACTCCCTCGATGCGGTCGAACTTGTTGTTCTGCTACAACGCCACTTTGGAATTCAGATTAAAGATCTTGAACAGGGCAGGCAAATTTTTGAAAATCTTGACACCCTTGCAAAATATATCTCAGAAAATCAACCAAAGTAATCAACGATCCCGAAATGGAGTTGTAGTAGATTATGGATACGAAAAAACCATTTAAGAAAAAAAATGCGATTTGTGACCATAGCTCAGTTATAGTTTCTGGAATTGGAGCAATCAGTGCAGCAGGGAGTGATGTTGATGCGAATTTCGCAAATATGTCTGAAGGTAAACGTTTCCCTAAGGTAGCACCTACTGTTTTTGACTGTGATTTTAGTAGACCTATTTTTGAGTGTGATTCAACTGTCCTTGATCCTGAACTACTCCCTTACAAACGCACACTTGCCCTAGCACTCAAGGCTGTAGATGAGGCCTTGAACGATGCAAAATTTACAGAGGAAGATCTTAAAAATAGAACAGTAGGTGTATGTATCGGGACAACTGTTGCATGTACACTTAATAACCTTGATTTCTACTCAAAAGTACGAGACAACGAAACTCCTGATCTCCAACCGCTTCAACGTTATGTCGATGGAAATATTGCGCAAAATATTTCTGCGAACTTCGCACTAAAAGGACCCATCGCACTCGTTGCCAATGCCTGTGCATCGGGCACGAATGCAATAGCAATTGCTTATTCATGGATTCAATCAGGGCTATGTGATATTGCAATCGCTGGTGGGGCAGATGAACTTAATTTAATTCCCTATTGTGGCTTTAATTCACTACAGGTGATGAGCGAAACCCCCTGCCTGCCGTTTGATCCTGAGAGAGAGGGACTTAATCTCGGGGAGGGAGCGGGCATACTTATTCTTGAATCTGAATCTTCTGCAATTGAAAGAGGAGTGAATTCTGAGATAACTCTTGCGTCATGTGGCGGGGCAAGTGATGCATTTCATCTTACGGGACCGCATCCAGAAGGTGACGGTCTGTTTGCTGCCGTCACTTCTGCTCTGCAGCGTGCCTCTCTGACAGTCCATGATATCGATTATATAAATGCGCACGGCACGGCAACTCTCGAAAATGATAAGATTGAAGCACTTGTCTTTAATCGCCTTTCCACAGGTACAAAGCACAAATATAGCTCAATAAAGTACTACACAGGTCATACCCTCGGTGCGGCAGGAGCTATTGAAGCGGCAATTTGTATAAAAGGTATGCGCGAAGGACACTTCCCAGGGGTGAACGGTACTGGAACAATTCCATACAATGGCAATGCAGTACTGTCAACATCCATGGCTTTTGGCGGAAGTTGCTCCGCCCTTCTCTTTACAAAAAACAGTAACAGCATTAAGACAGAACAGTCAACTATTAAAAAAGTCATATCACCTCATGTTAAAATAGCAACAGTAGGCATTCTTGGATCATTCGGACATGGTATTGATGATCTCAAAAACGCAATTCATGCAAATGCATATAAAGAGTGCACCACAAGGTTAATTCCTGAGGAGGCACTAAAGGATCCCGCGTTTAAGCGAATACGCAGAAGGGCAGATAAATTAAGTCTTTCAATGTTGACCGTTGCCAAAGATGCAATTAGGTCATCTGCTTTATCTGAGGATGAAATTGCGAAAACCGCAATTATTGCCGCAACCGGATTTGGTGCCCAAAATACAACCTTTAAATTTCTCAATGATATGCTGGATTTCGGACAGATGGCACCTTCTCCTACTCTATTCTCAAATT
>JAUUYH010000033.1 GCA_030590505.1 Kiritimatiellota bacterium | reverse complement strand
TTTGTTACTTTTACTGCCTTAAAGTTTAACTTATATGGCCCCTTTATCGTGATTGTATTCATTCCATTTTTTAAAACTATAACCCCACCAGATCCTGCGATTAAATTGCAACCTCTTGGCATCTTTTTAGTTGGTTTACCAATTGTTTTTATTTTTAATATTTCATATTCTCCTGGGATAGCATATACCTCTTCTCCAGACTTTAAAGGTGTTGAAAATTTTCCATTAACATTACTAATGTGCATGTTAACCAATCTATCATTTGGGGTCGTTACTTTTATTTTAACGATGGGGGCATTGTTTTTTGTAAAACGAACGATTGTTCCTTTTTCTTTATATTCAGTAGAAAACATCTTTTTCTTGATAAATATGACACCTGCTATCAATGTTGGGATATCCTTGTTAAATTGAATTTTATCAATACCATTTTCACTGAAATCACCATTTACATTTCTATCAAAGAGAGTTACTTGAGAGCCTTTATATTTTCCTTGTAAGCAAGAACCTCCCATTATAAATACTTTCTTTTTAGTAGCTATGGGGATTTTCATTTCGTATTCATACTTAGTTTTCTTATATATTACGGGAACTGAAAAAACTGAATTATACTTTATAGGCTTAGCATCATCACCCTCAAATTTCCCATCATTATTCTTGTCAACAAAACATTGAGATTTTGTATATTTTATAAGGATTTTTCCCTTGCTATTTGCAAAGAGTAATTCGCCCATTCCTTTTTTATTTAGTTTTACAGTTGCTATCCCGTTTCCTCTAGAAAAAGATGAAGTCATTTTTAGTTTAACCTCGCTAGATGCCCCATGGAGAATAGCACAGCATAGTAGAAAGCTATAAGTGAGAAAGATTTTTTTCATAGTTACCTTTTTTAAATTAAACAAAGTTCTTGTTTTGCTTCTTGGGGGCCATTTGTGATGAACAAATTAGAGAACCTAACCAATTTGAAATATACTATCTTTTTTTCTTATTTCAAATAATATCTATCAAGTTCTCTTCTTTTTTTGCCTCTTTTCCTGAATTCGTGGGGACCTGTAGAAGCCGTACGAAGTACTAACACAGGTTCGAAGCATCTGGGCGCAGCGGCCAAGCGATTAAAAGAAGAAGGGAAAGAAGTTATAATTAAAGGATCCCGATGGTGCTTTTTGAAACGAAAATTTAATTTAACAAAATCCCAAAAAGGAAAACTCAAAAAGAGGGAGGGCCTAAAAGGGGGTGTTATATGTCATTAAATGCCATTAAATGGACTATCAACAAAAAAAAGACTCACAGCTTTAAAAGTTGTAAGTCGTTGAATGTTATGGTACCCGGAGTGGGACTCGAACCCACACACCTAAAAAGATAACAGATTTTAAGTCTGTTGCGTCTGCCAATTCCGCCATCCGGGCGTGTATTATCAATTTTAAAAAATAATGGAGCCAACTCTCGGAATCGAACCGAGGACCTACTGATTACAAATCAGTGGCTCTACCGCTGAGCTAAGTTGGCATTTGTCTGTCAGAAGTGGTAAAATAATATCTCAATGTAATTTGTCAACATAAAATTCAAAAATACATTTCATTTTTTTCAAAACGGTGATATATTCCTTAATCAAAGAGCAAATATATTGATGAAATGGTCAAGAATGCTCTGTTATTTGTAGATTTTATTTATGATAGAGACTTGGGAGATAAAAAGTGGCACAAAATACTGATTTTGTTTTAGAACTTCTTACTGAACATGGCTTAATTGACCCTGCTCAGATTGATGAAGGGTGGGAAAAGGTTGCAAATTCTGAAGGCAAATTGGATATTCTTGATGCCTTGAAAGAGCTTGAATATGTGGATGATAGTGAGGTGCTGAGTATTCTAGCTCAGCAATTTGGGCTTGAAACACTTGACCTACAAGGTTACCAAATCCCCCCCGAAGTGATTGAGTCAGTTCCTGTAAATATTGCAAAACAGTATAGCATTATTCCAGTAATGAAGCATGATGATATGCTTACTGTTGCAATTAGCGATCCGACAGATATGGAGACCATTGACTCTTTGCGCTATGTTCTAAAATGTGATGTTGATGCTGTTGTCTCATCTGCAGAACAGATTAAGAAACTCTTTGACCACTATTATGGAAGTATTGAAGATAGCGTTGATTCATTCCTTAACGATATAAACAACGATGATATTGAGAGTCAGTTAACACTGGCAGCCGAGGAGGGTGGAACAGTAGAAGAGGACGATGCTCCGATTATTAAACTTGTTACGTTGCTTATTGTAGAAGCATATAAAACAAAAGTAAGTGATATTCACCTGGAACCAATGGAGAAGCGCTATCGTGTCCGTTATCGACTTGACGGAGTACTAAAGGAGATGGAAGCCCCCCCCAAATACCTACAAAGCAATATAACAAGTAGGTTAAAGATTATGGCAAAGCTTGATATCTCTGAAAAACGAGTTCCTCAAGATGGTAGAATTCAGCTTAAAATTGAAGGTAAAGATGTTGACTTACGAGTCTCTACGATTCCGACAAACCATGGTGAAAGTATAGTTATGCGTATCCTAGACAAGGCAAGTATTCAGCTTGACATTCCTGACCTTGGTTTTTATAGCGATGACCAGAAACTGATAGATCAGATTATTACAATGCCAGACGGTATTTTTCTTGTAACAGGGCCAACAGGATCAGGGAAAACCACCTCACTTTATGCATTTCTTAATACTATTAATACACCATCCCGCAAAATTATAACAGCAGAAGACCCAGTCGAGTACCAGTTATCCGGCATAAATCAAGTACAGATTGATAAAACGGTCGGTATGACTTTTGGAAAAGCTCTTCGTGCAATGCTTCGACAAGCCCCTAATATTATAATGGTAGGGGAGATACGTGATATGGAGACTGGTGAAATTGCAATTAACGCTGCTCTGACAGGTCACCTTGTATTCAGCACACTGCACACAAATGATGCCCCGGGTGCAGTAACACGACTTGTTGACATGGGAGTAAAACCATTCCTTGTCGCATCATCGGTCAAGGCTGTAATGGCCCAGAGACTTGTAAGGCGTATTTGCAAAAAATGTGCAGAACCTACTGAGCCTAGCTCTGAAGAATTAAGACTTTTGGAAGCAGACCTTAAGGATTTTGAAGGAGCTCAGCTGATGAAAGGGCGTGGCTGTGAAGCCTGTGGAGATTCAGGATATAAGGGAAGAATGGGGATCTACGAAATATTTATGGTTTCCGAAGAGCTTCAGTCTCTTATTTTTGATAATAGACCGGCAAATGAGATTCGAGATGCTGCAAGAAGGCAGGGGATGAGAACTCTTCGTGATGACGGTTTAAGAAAGGCAATGGCAGGATCAACAACCTTAGAAGAGGTAATTAGAATTACTGCAACAGATGAAGATTAAAAAGAATGTGATATTACAATAGGATATTAAATTGATAGTAGAATAAACAATTTTGAGGAATATTTATGCTGGATCCGGAAAGCGAAACATTAAAAGGTATGCTGATTGAAGAGGGACTTTGTTCTGAAGATCAGTTAATTGAAATTGAAGAAGAGCATGAAAGGACTGGAAAAGTTTTTCAGACTCTTCTTGTTGATTATGAAATAATTTCAAAAGAGGAACTGCTTGGATTAATTGCACGCAATCTAGGCACAGATGTCGTAGAACTTACAGGATTTGAAATAGAAAAAAGCGTTATTGACATCATTGATTCATCTACAATACGTATGTATGGAGTAATGCCTCTAAAGTATGAAGACGAAATTCTAACTGTAGCTTCAGCAAATCCCCTAAACTACCAAATTGCAGAAGAGCTCCACTTTATATTGGGTAAAAATGTTTTTATCGTTATTGCCCCTGAAGACCAGATTGATGCGGCAATTGAAAAACACTACCCGATTGAAGAAGAATCAATGCATGATATGCTTGAATCGATGGATATAGAAATTGATGATGGACTTGATGAAGAGACGACAAACATTGAAGATATGGCTGAATCAACCCCAATCGTACGCTTTGTTGATGTCATTTTATATCAAGCAATTAAGGCGGAATCAAGTGATATTCATTTTGAGCCATTTGAAAGCGAGTTCAAAATTCGATATCGTGTTGACGGAGCTCTTTACGAGATGTCCCCACCACCTCAGAACCTTGCGACACCAGTAATCAGTCGTCTTAAAATCATGAGTGGACTGAATATTGCCGAAAGACGTCTGCCGCAGGATGGACGAATACAGTTGCGCATTGCCGGACGTCCTGTTGACTTACGTGTCTCTACACTTCCTACCGTACATGGGGAATCGGTAGTTTTACGTGTACTTGACAGATCAGTTATCAACCTGGATTTGGATGTTCTCGGAATTTCACCAGATGTTCTTGCTCAAATTCGTGATGTTATTCATCTTCCAAATGGAATTTTTGTTGTTACTGGTCCTACTGGTAGTGGAAAGACAACTACGCTCTACTCTGCACTTAAAGAGATCAATACAATTGAAGATAAACTTTTAACAGCAGAAGATCCTATAGAGTATGATATTGAAGGAATTATTCAGTTGCCGATAAATGATTCTATCGGCATGACATTTGCTAGGGCATTGAAAGCATTTTTACGACAAGACCCTGACCGAATAATGCTTGGAGAGATTCGAGATCTTGAAACGGCCCAGATGGCTATTCAGGCATCCCTAACAGGTCATTTTGTATTCAGTACGCTCCATACAAATGATGCAGCTGGAACCATTACACGACTTATTGATATGGGAGTAGAGCCATTCTTAATAACTTCATCACTTGAGGGGATTTTAGGTCAAAGACTCATAAGAAAAATCTGCTCTGAATGTAAAACTTCTTTTTCACCAACTGACGATGATTTAGAGTCACTTGATCTTGAAAGAGAAGATGTCGGAGATCGTCAATTTTCTTATGGCAAAGGTTGTTCAGTCTGTAATCAAACAGGCTATAAAGGTCGAAAAGCTTTAAGTGAATTGCTCCTTGCAAGTAAAGAGATAAAAGAGTTAATTATTGAGAAAGCACCAACAATTGTAATTCGAGAAAAGGCACGAGAACTCGGAATGAAAACATTGCGAGAAGATGGCGTAAGGTCTATTTTTGACGGTGACACCACAATTGAAGAAGTACTAAAATATACATAAATGGAGAAACTATAATGGCAATTGAAATGAGTGATCTATTAAATCTTGTTGTTGAAGAGGGAGCAAGTGACCTTCATCTTGAAGTTGGAGTTCCACCAGTTTTGCGAATGAATGGATCTCTTGCACCCCTTGATGCTGATATATTAAAACCAGAGGATACCGAAAGGCTGATAAAATCTATAGCTTCTGATGTGCATATTCAGGCAATTCGATCAGAGGGTGGTGTGGATTTCGGGTTCGCTTTTGAAGATAAAGCACGTTTTCGTGTATCATGCTTCAAACAGAAAGGATATCTGGGTGCAGTACTTCGTCAAATATCAAATACACTGCTTACAATGGATCAGATTGGACTTCCCCCTTCCTTGAAAGATCTACTATTCCGACCACGTGGACTCGTACTAGTAACAGGACCTACTGGGAGTGGAAAAAGTACAACTCTTGCATCAATGATTAATATTGTTAATGAAGAAAGAGATGTACATATAATTACCGTAGAAGACCCTGTGGAATTTTATCACCAACATAAAAAAAGTGTTGTAATTCAGCGTGAAATAGGTGTGGATGTTCCATCATTTAGTGAAGCATTGAAAAGAGCTTTACGACAGGATCCAGATGTGATTCTAGTGGGAGAAATGCGAGATTTAGAAACAATGGAAGCCGCTGTATCTGCAGCAGAAACTGGGCACCTTGTCTTTGCAACTCTCCATACAACGGGAGCTGTCAGAACCGTTGACAGGATTGTCGATGCCTTCCCTGCAGACCAGCAAGAACAGATTCGTTCACAGTTGGCAGGATCCTTGCTAGCAGTGATATCACAGGTACTGTTACCGCGAATAGATAAACCCGGACGAGTTGCGGCATTTGAGATTATGATTTCAACACCATCGATTCAGGCTCTGATTCGTGATGCTAAAACGTTTAGAATAACGTCTGATATTCAGACTGGTGCAAAATATGGAATGAATACATTAGATTCTCATCTATTAGAACTCTATCAGCAGGAGATCATCTCCTATGGTGAGATGATTACGAAAGCACAAGATCCGCAGGGAATTCTGCAGAAGTTGGGTGGAGCAGGATAGGAGATGTACTCAGAATGCAAATAGATGAATTAGTTTTATATAATTTAAATTTAACCTATAATAAATAGAGAGGTTCGGATATGGCAAAATTTCAATACACAGCAATGGATTCGTCTGGGAAAGAGAAAAAAGGGACGATAGAGGCAGCAAATGAGCAGGCAGTCGGTGTAGCATTAAAAGAGGAAGGGATGTTTCCTACCTCTATAAAAGAAGCTAAAGGCAGTGGTGGAGGTCGAAAAACTGGAAAAGCAAAAGGAGGAAAAGGAGGGAAAAAAGGTGGTTCCATGTTTTCCAAACTAAGTGAAATACAACTTGGTTCTGTTGCTATAAAGAAAAAAGATCTGACCATTATGACGCGTCAGCTTGCAATTCTTCTTGATGCTGGTCTTCCTCTTGTTAGATCATTAAAAACTCTGGAGAAGCAATCTAAAAATCCTGCAATGAAAAAAGTGTTAGCCCAGACCTCAGAATCGGTTGAAAGTGGGCTTACATTTTCCGAATCGCTTGCACAAAATCCAAAATCATTTGATAAATTATACCTAAATATGGTTAAGGCTGGAGAGGCGGCTGGTGCTCTCGAATCGATACTTGACCGCCTTGCTTCTTTTATGGAAAAAGCCTTAAGAATGCTTGCCAAGATTAAGGCAGCAATGGTATATCCTGTAATGGTTATGATTATGGCAACATGTATTACGAGTGGTCTGCTTATCTTCATCGTACCTAAATTTAAAAAGATTTTTGAAGAGATGCTTGACGGTGAGCCACTACCATGGCTTACAGATAAAGTTATGAACCTTAGTGATATATTGATGAATAATCTTGTCTTAATTATTATCTGTCTTATCGTTGGTGCCATTGTATTTAAAGTGGTTGTAGCAACCAAAAAAGGGAGATGGGGATATGACTGGATCAAATACAATATGCCACTCCTCGGGCCGATAATATCAAAATCCTCCATTGCGCGATTCTCTCGAACGTTAGGGACACTTATGGGCTCAGGGGTACCCGTACTGCAAGCACTTCAAATTGTACGAGATACCGCTGGTAACGAAGTTGTATCAAGTGCGGTACAACAGGTACATGATGCGGTAAAAGAGGGTGAAGGCGTAGCCGCTCCTCTTGATGCTACAAAGATTATGCCTGCGATGGTTATCAGTATGATTGAGGTGGGAGAAGAGACTGGTAAACTCCCAGAGATGCTGGAAAAAATCGCCAATACTTATGACGAAGAAGTTGACTTGGCCGTTGAAGCCCTAACTGCAATGATTGAGCCGATAATGATTATGTTCCTTGCTGTTGTGATTGGTACAATCGTTATTGCAATGTTCATGCCTTTGATCTCGATCATCGAAAAACTTGGAGGATGATCAATGATAAAAGATAATCTTTTTGCCATCATTATGGCAGGCGGAAAAGGAGAGAGGTTCTGGCCCCAGAGCAGAACCTCAAAGCCTAAACAGTTATTGAGACTGATTGGTAATTTAACTCTCATAGAGCAGGCAGTTGAGCGTCTTACGCCTCTTGTCAAAAGTGAGAATATTATTGTAATTACCAATGAGGATTATGTTGCTCCGATGCGTTCACTGCTTGAAGATATTCCTAAAGAGAATATAATCGGTGAACCGTTAGGAAAAGATACTGCTCCCTGCATCTCATTGGCCGCGGCTGTAGTTGCGTCAAAAACAGATGATCCAAATGCTGTTATGGTTGTACTACCAGCTGACCATGTTATTAACAATCAGCAAGAGCTTTTAGATGTAATCAGTGATTGTGCGAAAGTCGCAGAGTCAGGCAAGATCGTAACAATTGGAGTCAATCCTACATACCCGAGCACTGGATATGGCTATATCAAATGCGGTACTCAAATAGAAACTGAGACATCCACACAGTTCTACGATGGCGAAGGTTTTAGAGAAAAACCGGCTGTAGATCAGGCTAAAGAGTTTATTAATGCTGAATGCTACAAATGGAACAGCGGTATGTTTGTATGGAGCATCTCTACAATAATGGATGCATTCCGTAAGCACGCCCCCGATCTTGCAAAAGCAGCAGATGCCTTAACTGATGCTATTTTTAAAGGTTCATTTGAACATAAATTAAAAAATCAGTATGAGCTGTTTGAAAAAATTTCCATTGATTATGCTGTAATGGAAAAAGTAGATAATGTTGTGGTGGCAGAGTGTACATTTGACTGGGATGATGTCGGCAGTTGGACTGCATTAAGAAACCAGATTAGACCTTCTGAAAACAATAATGTTGTGCAGGGAACACATATCGGATTAGATACAAAAGATTGCATTATTGTAGGAGACAGTTCTCACCTTATAGCTACGATTGATATAGATGATCTGATTATTGTTCATACAGAAGACGCAACACTTATATGTAAATCAAAATCAGCACAAAGAGTCAAGGAAATTGTACATCTTATTGGTGAACAATCGGATTTGAAGGATTATCTTTAATGCGCATTATTGGATTCGATTACGGAAGTGTTAGGATCGGTGTGGCTATAAGCGATTCGTCTGCGATTATTGCTCTGCCTAAGGGCTACATTAATGCTGAACCACGAAAAACGTGTATAGAGAACATCAAAGAGTTATGTAGCGAAACTGGAACAGAGCAGATCGTGGTAGGTCTTCCGAAGCACATGAACGGAGATGAAGGTGAGAGTGCAAAAGCTGCCAGAATTTTTGGGGCTGCAATTGTGGAAGCCACAAATTTACCTGTAGACTTCCTAGATGAACGCTTAACCACTGTCTCTGCAAATAAGATATTGACGGAGGGTAATATGAAGGCACCTGCAAAAAAGGAAAAAATTGACTCTATTGCAGCGGCTATTATTCTTCAAAACTATCTTGACATGAAATCATTATGAATAAAATACTAGTTATTAATATTGGGAATACCAATACTCAATATGCTATTTCCGAGAATAGCAATATTGGGAAAATTGAGTATATATCAACCGAAAAATTATCTCCTGCAATTATTCCGCAAGGAGTCCCAGTTGCAATCGCATCTGTTGTTCCTGAAAAAAATAAATTATTTGCTAACTTTAATCCGTTTTTTGTCTCTTATACAAATAAGACCCCAGTGGATTTTTCTCTAATTGACTACAAGAGCATGGGTGCAGATCGAATAGCGAATGCCGTAGCACTTGCGAAGTTCGCAACTCTCCCTGCAATGTGTGTTGATTTCGGAACTGCTATCACGATTGAAGTTCTTGATTCTGACTGCAGATTGGCTGGTGGAATTATTGCACCTGGCAGAAAACTATGGAGAAAAAGCCTTAACAGCTACACGGCACTATTGCCGTATATTGAAAAATTCAGTAATCAATTATTACCATCATCACTGGGAACAACAACAGAAACTGCGATTCTCGCAGGATGTGATATTGGGATTATCGGTATGGCGGAAGCTTTAATTGATAAAATTCATATTGATCTTGACGTTCCTGAATGTGAAATTTACGCAACTGGAGGTGATGCTGGGTTTTTTATATCAAATATTCCAGAAATTAAACATGGTGGAATTGAGCTTACACTAAGGGGAATTGCTGAAATTTACCATGACAATGAAGATTTATTAAAAAAATAGTGTTTAGGACTTTGCAATATCAATTATGGTGCTATGTTACTCTTCTTCGATCGGGGTGTAGCGCAGCCTGGCTAGCGCATCTGGTTTGGGACCAGAGGGTCGCAGGTTCGAATCCTGCCACCCCGACCATTTTTTTTTCTCTACTAAGTTCTTTCAGGATGAGAACCTGCGAAGCAGGTTAGGGCTTGCACAAAAATAAATTGGGGAATTACACAAAGAGATTGGACTGATATTCAAGAAACTAAAGTGAGTGACGGTTCTTGCGTATTTCGCAAGAATATCCTGCTACCCCGACCATGATGGGGTTAACTGATTTTCATTTCAATTGTACCAGTGTCAGTTGGAATCTCTTTTCCTCTGCGTTTTTTGATCTCTTTATGAGATGCCTTCAGGGTACCATCTTTAACTGTTCCAGTA
The DNA here is from genome assembly GCA_030590505.1 of Kiritimatiellota bacterium. Taxonomy (GTDB): domain Bacteria; phylum Verrucomicrobiota; class Lentisphaeria; order Victivallales; family JAADHT01; genus JAUUYH01. The sequence goes on along the minus strand of JAUUYH010000033.1, from coordinate 7,648 downwards.
AAGGTAAATGTTCTTTTTTTCTTGTCATTCAACACTTTTCCCTCAATTTTTCCATCAGTTAGAGTTCCAGTAGCAGTTCCAGTGTATATATGAGGTGTTTTATTCCAGTCAAATTTAAAGACAACAGTCCATTTGTTATCACCGGCAGGAGTAAAGGTTGCTGTGATAGTACCAGAAGTTTCCTTTTTTTTACGAACCCATTTGTATGATCCTTGCATTACTACATCTTTAGAAATTGTATCTTTAGCAATTTCATTATTCGCAATTGCTATATTCGCAAAAGTTGCAACAACTGCAAAAAATAGACAGAGCGTAGATAATCGTTTGACAGACATAAGAGCCTCCTTATATTTTTATTTAGCGATATTACTTATACTATACTTTGCACGGATGAAATCTTAACATTTTCTTTAAACTTAATTAGCTAGCAAAAGAAAGACAAGATATCTACCGCTTGCGGTATACTAATAGCAGAAGTGATAAAAAGATCAAGATATAACATCAAATTACATTATCTATTTGAAAAAAAATAAAATGCGATTACGTTGTTAAACATTACTTAATGAACTTCTTTAGCAGGACAAGTGAGGTATCTAAGTTTAAGAAAAAATTGGTTATCACAATTGTTTATAAAGAGACGTCACAAAGGAATATATAATGACCCTAAATGAGTAGGGTTCAAAAGAAATTAAAAGATAAATAACTTTAAAAATTAGAGGAAATTATTAAAAAAAGAGATAGCACCCGTGCTTAACTTTTGTAGTTAATATTATGCAAACAGACAATAAGATTCCGGACTCATTGAAAAAACAACTAAAAGGCTATGAAGCGGCTCTACTAAGAACGGAGTCTCTATTAACCTTCTGTGCCGCATTTTCTTTTATGCTATTATCGTTTTTTCTCGGCTTCGGGTCTGATAGACTATGGAATACTACACCTACGGTCAGATTGCTCATAATTCTTTTAGGGATATCTCCTTTTATATATTATCTCTTCCGTTGGGGGCAGCACTGGATCTGGAAACGCAGAACTGTCCTTGATCTAGCCAAACAGATCCAGTCACACCATCGCCAGCTAGGAGATAGGTTGCTCGGAGCTATTGAACTTGCGGATAGTGACCATTCCGATGAACATATATCAGAGGAACTACAAATTGCAGCAATCCAGAAGATCGCAGAACAGGCTGCAAAGTGTGATTTTAAAAAAGATGTTGACCGAAAACGCCCCACTCGTGCTCTCGCAATTGTTGTATTGCTCTGCTCTCTTGTTGGGATTCTTTTTTATATTGTTCCAGATGCTTTTAATAATGCATTCTCAAGGTGGTCAAATCCACTCTCATCTATTTCACGTTTCACCTTTACGATTCTAGGCATTATGCCGGAAGAAAAAATTGTCCCAGTAAGTGAAGAATTTGATTTGAAATGTAAACTTGATCCAGCATCACGCTGGAAACCAAAAAACTTAGCATACAACTTAGAGAACAGCGATTCTGGCACAGCTCCATTTGACAAAAACAATGAGGCTGAATTAAAATTTGCTGGAATCAGTAAAGTGTCAAACTTGAATATAGTTGCAGGTGATACTGATGCTTCTGTAAAAATTAAACCTGTACAGCGTCCCTCATTAAAAATGTTGTCGGCAGAAATCACCTTTCCTAAATATATACAACGTCCTCTCTTAACCCAGGAAGTAAATGGTGGAGGTGTATCATTGCTAAAAGGTTCAACATTTATGTTAAAGGGCACGGTCTCCCGTGAACTCAAGTCAGCAGTTATAAAATTTTCAGAATCATCTCAAAACAAAAAAATCTCTACAAAATATGCTAAGTTCGCAACAGGCGTACTCAATGCGGATAAATCTGGCAAAATTGAGTTAAACTGGATAGATAAGCATAAACTCCTTCCTTCAGAGCCGTATGAACTTAAAATTGCTGTTATTGAGGATAGAGCACCTTCGGTTGAGTGTCCAGGACTTACAAGCTTTACTGCAATGCTGATTGATGAATCCCTAAAAATCAAGATACGGGCTGAAGATGATTACGGCATTAAGATGGTGGATGCTGAGTATTATATCGAATCTACAGACGGAAAAAAGAGCAATGCCACAGAGGTGGAAACGGTCTCTCTTTCTGCAGGAAAGCATACAGATGTACGACTGAATTCAAGTTTTACATTTTCTCCTGAACTAATGAGCATTCCAGAAAAATCACTCGTTGTTTTAAATGGAATAACCAATGATTTCTACCCGAATCGCAAAGTGAGTAAATCAGTAATACACAGAATCTACATTCTAAGCCATGCACAGCATGCAAAGATAATTCAGGATCGCCTAGATAGAATTATGTCACAACTTGAAGATTTGATACGAAGGGAAAAAGAGTCCCTCACTCAAACTGATAAGATAAGCAAACTGGAGAATAAAGAGTTGTCAAAACAGAAGGCAACCGACAAAATAACTGACCAAAAAATGAGGGAAGCTTCAGAGAGTAAAGAGTTAAAGCGGATGATTGCCCAAGGCATGAAGATGATGAAAGAAGCTCTCAGAAATAGAAAATTCCCAGATAAAACTCTTTCGGAATGGAGTAAATTATTAGAGCAGATGCAAAACATGTCGAATAATGAGATGAAAGATGTTGTTTCTGGTCTGCGAAATGCGCAGAGTAATAAGCAGCGCAAGAAAGATCTAGAGAAAAGTATGGAAGCTCAACGCAAAATGATTGCAAAAATGAAAAAAATCCTCAAAAAAATGGATGATTCTCTAAAATCATTGACTGTTGATAATTTTGTAAATCGCTTGAGAAAGGAAGCAAAAAAAGAGAATGATATTACCGAAAATATAAAAAAAATGATGAAAGATATTGTAGGTTTATCTATTGATGAGCTTCCAGCAAAATTCAAAAAACAGTACTTTGAGCAAATTACAACTCACAAATCTGTAACAAAGAATGCCAGAGAGATAAAAGCGGAATTAACTGCGTTTTTCGTAAGAACCAGAATAGAAAAATACAAGACTGTCGTTGATGCTATGGAGAAAGAGAAGATGGATAAGGCCTTAATTGCAATTAAAAAGAGCCTTGACGTCAATCACACTGGTGCATCAATGATAGATTCAAAAAAACTAGCTGATAATTTCAATAAATGGGCTGACATCATCGGAAAATCAGGGGATAAAAAATCAGGACAAGGTGGAGGTAAAGGAGGAGGCGATAGTGAGATCGACATGGAAGTCCTCCTTGCAATGCTTAGAATAATTCAGGGCGAACAGAATATCAGAGATAAAACAAGAGCCCTAGAGCAGGTAAAAAATAAGAAAACAGAGTACAAAGAAAAATCAGAAAGAGTAGCTGATCAACAGAATGATCTCTTTCGCTTGTTGGAAACAATAAAACAGAAAATAAAATGCCCGAAAATTAAAAAAATGCTTACATTAGCTGGTGAAGCCATGGAAGATGCTGAAGAGATGCTCTCAAAGCCGCAGACTGACCTTGAAACTATTGCGGCAGAAACTGAGGTTATTGAGCGCCTTTCTGGAGCGTTCCAGCAATCTTGCAAAGATTCTAAATCACAGCAAGGTGCACAGATGATGTCAATGCTTATGCAAATGATAACGCAAAAGGGTGGAGAAGGCAAAGGTGGCCTAAAACCAGGACAAGGAGGAGGGGGATTTTCAAATGATCCGAATGCACGATTTACGGGCGCTGACTTTAAGAAAAACGAAGGCGAACGTACCGTAGATCAAACTGGCGGCACGGGTGCAGCGGTCAAATTACCAGAAGAATACAAAAGTGCAATTGAAGCATTCTACAGAAAAACGAGAGTTCGATAGTTTTTCAGTTGTTAAATAAATTATTTAATGTAATTTATATGCTTCGTCTTTTAGTGGAATGTTTTTTCACCTTTCACTAAGACTATTTTAGAATAAAAAGGAGTATAATTATGAAAAATGTATTGATCCCGACCAAGCTCGATAAGTTTGCAGCTGAACTTCTTACAGAGAATGGTTTCTGTGTAGTACAGGATGCTGACACTTCCCTTGAAGAACTTGTAAAAAGTAGCCCTGATTCAGAGGTGCTGATTGTAAGAAGTGAAAAGGTTACATCTGAAATTATAGACGCTCTACCAAAACTACGCCTCGTTGTTCGTGCTGGTGCAGGATATAATACAATTGACACCAAATATGCACGCCGCAACAATATTGATGTAATGAATACGCCCGGAGCAAACTCCAATGCTGTAGCAGAAGAGGTCATTGCACTTATGCTTGCCGGAATTCGTAACATTGTAAAAGGTGATATTTCGACCCGTGCAGGGCAGTGGGAAAAGAAAAACCTGATGGGCACAGAGCTCTCCAATAAAACCGTCGGAATTCTCGGACTTGGAAATATTGGGAAACTTGTCATCCAAAGACTTGAAGGATTTAATGTAAAGGTTCTAGCTTATGACCCGTTTGTTTCAGAAGACCTTGCCGGAAAAATGGGTATAACTCTCACTACGATGGAAGAGGTGTTTGAAAAATCCGATTTTGTTACACTACATATTCCTGAAACTGACGAAACTAAGGGAATTATAAATAAAAAACTATTCAACCTTATGAAACCAGGTGCTGTTCTTATAAACGGAGCACGTGCCGGAGTTATAAATGAAGATGATCTGCGTGAAGTTAAAAATGAAAAACATATTATCTTCTGCAATGACGTTTATGCGAAAGACGCAGCTGGCGATAAAAGCGTTGCGGATATCGCAGATATTATGCTCCCTCACCTCGGGGCCAGTACAAAAGAGGCAAATTTCAATGCGGCAAAGCAGGCCGCCGAGCAGGCAATTGCCTACAGAGATAGAGGTGTAACAAACTGTGTCGTAAACAAAGGCGTTCCAGACGGACTTGATGCCAAAAATCAGGAACTTGCTTTTGCCCTTACTAAACTTGCAAGAAATTATCTCGGTTCAAATGTATCTCCACATCAGATTGAAACTAGTTTTTACGGTGATCTTGAAAATTACAGCCAGTGGATGCTACCACCAATCGTAGCAGCTATCGCGTCCGACTTTGATATATTCCTTGATTCATCTGATGCGGAAGCATTCCTAAATGATCGCGGAATTGTAATCAATAATCGTGAACCCGCTACGGACAAAAGCTATGGTGATGCAATGACGATTGATCTTTTTGAAGGTAAAGATGTTATCAAAAAAGTCAGCGTACGCGGAACAATTGTTGAAGGCAATCTAATGATTTCAAGACTGAATGATTTTGATAAACTTTACCTTGAAGCTTCTGGACATAACCTCTTTGTTAAATACAATGATGCACCCGGAGTTTTAGGTAAAATTGCAAGTATTCTCGGAGAGAATGGTATTAATATCATTGACTTGAGAGCTCCACAGGATATAAAAGCAAATCAAGCACTTGCTGTTATCAAAACTGATGCAGAAACTCCAGCTGACATTATTGAAAAAATCGCAAAAGATGTGAATGCGATTGTCGCATTTAATGTTTCATATTAAATTACTGCGAACTACGCAGTTTAATTTATGATGCCTAAGTTGCTTGTCACGTCGTCTTGTTTCGTCGTGATTTATGACGATGGAAACACGAAGAGCGTAGGCAGATCTCGCTTGAGTTTAAATAATTGTTTTCGCAACAATTATTTGATCTCAGCATATTTCGCATATATCTAAAATTAAGACTAAAAAGGAAACTAAAATGAGAAGTGACATTATAAAAAAAGGGATCGAACGTGCTCCGCACAGATCGCTTATGTACGCAACAGGCGTAAAAAAAGAAGATATTGAAAAACCATTTATCGCTGTATGCAACTCTTACACTAATATTGTGCCAGGACATTGTCATCTTGACAAGGTCGGTAAACTAATTTGTGAAGAGATAAGAAAAGCAGGCGGGACACCGTTTGAATTCAATACAATTGCAATCTGCGACGGTATTGCAATGGGACATTCAGGGATGAAATACTCCTTAGCAAGTCGTGAACTAATTGCTGATACGGTAGAGTCTATGCTATGTGCTCATCCGTTTGATGCTATGATCTGTATCCCGAACTGCGATAAAATCGTGCCGGGTATGCTAATGGCGGCACTGAGGCTGAATATTCCTACAATCTTTGCATCCGGTGGCCCAATGGCGGCAGGGCATAAAGAGGACGGCACTGCCTGTGATTTGGTATCCATTTTCGAGGGTGTTGGACAAAATAAGGCTGGAAAACTCTCAGAAGAAGAGCTTACTAAACTTGAATATGAAGGGTGTCCATCATGTGGATCATGCTCTGGAATGTTCACTGCAAACAGCATGAACTGCCTAACTGAAGCTCTCGGCTTAGGTTTGCCTGGAAACGGAACAATCCTTGCAATCGACAAACGACGTGAAGATCTCTGGAAAACAGCAGCTCATCGTGTGGTAGAGATGGCTAAAAATGACGGCCCACTACCAAGAGATATCGCAACTGAAGATGCGTTCCTAAATGCTGTCGCAGTCGATGTAGCAATGGCTGGAAGTACAAACACCACACTTCACACACCTGCAATTGCACACGAAGCGGGCATAAAACTAGATATCAAAAAATTTGATATAATCGGTAAAAAAACTCCAAACCTCTGCAAAGTTTCACCTTCAAGTAATTATCACATGGAAGATGTTGATGCGGCTGGTGGAATCAGTGCAATAATTAAAGAAATTGCGAAAATTCCTGGCCTTATCAACCGTGACTGTCTAACAGTCATGGGCAACACAATCGGAGATGTTATTGATGCTGCGGCAGAACCTGATGACGAATGTATCCGTAAAATCGAACATGCCTACAGCCCTGACGGCGGACTCGCTATACTATACGGAAATATTGCTGAGAAGGGGTGCGTGGTAAAAACTGCTGGAGTCGCACCTTCAATGCTTAACCACATTGGTCCAGCTGTTATTTTTGAAAGTCAGGACGAAGCATGTGAAGGAATCCTCGCAGGAAAAATCAAAAAAGGTGATGTGGTTGTAATCCGCTACGAAGGTCCGAAAGGCGGACCAGGAATGCAGGAGATGCTTGCACCTACAAGTTATATTATGGGGCAAGGGCTCGGTGAAGATGTTGCACTAATTACCGACGGACGGTTCAGCGGCGGAACACGAGGTGCCTGCATTGGACATATCAGCCCAGAAGCTGCGGCTGGTGGTGTCATCGGACTCATAAAAGAAGGAGATACAATAACAATTGATATCCCGAACAGATCAATTACTCTTGAAGTTGACGATGCAGAACTTGCGAAACGCAAAGCCGACTGGAGACCGCGCGAGCCTAAAATCAAAACAGGCTGGCTGGCTAGATACGCAGCAATGGCAACCAGTGCCGATACTGGTGCAATATTGCAGATACCGAAATAATACACTTCTGTATATACCGCAAGCGGTAGAGATCTTCTCTTTCTTTTGCTAGCTAATTAAGTTTAAAGAAAATGTTAAGATTTCATTCGTGGAAAGTATAATAAAGTAAATATATGGCTAAACAACGTAAAAATATTGTTATACTCGGCTCGACCGGATCAATTGGAGAGAATGCTGTAAAGGTGGTACAACATCTTGCAGATGAGTTCCATGTATCCGGGATTGCCGCAGGGAGCAATAGTGCGAAACTCGCAGAACAGGCAGAAGC
>JAUUYH010000227.1 GCA_030590505.1 Kiritimatiellota bacterium | reverse complement strand
TTTATTCATTTTCAAGGGAATTATCATTAGGATCAATACCGAAACGAATCATCGTTTTGTTTGTTACCACCCGTCCTTTTGGAGTACGCATTAGGTAACCTTCTTGAATCAAGAATGGTTCATAAACATCTTCTATTGTACCTTCTTCTTCTCCTACGGCAACAGCTATATTTTTTACACCAACAGGTTTGCCATTAAAATTAAACAGAATTGCTTCAAGAATTCTTCTATCCATTTCATCAAGCCCGTCTTTGTCAATATCAAGCATTTCAAGGGCTGCTGCTGCTGATGGTTGATCAACGACACCCTTGCCTCTCACTTGAGCATAATCTCTTGCCCACTTCAGAAGATTGTTTGCTATACGCGGCGTTCCTCGGCTACGTCTTGCCAGCTCCAAGGCTCCACCATCATCAATTTTTATATTTAAAATTTTGGCAGATCTAAAAAGAATATCCTTAAGAACTTCAGGCTTATAATAATCAAGACGGTTGACCAGAGCGAATCGCGACCTCAGTGGTGCTGAAAGCATGCCTTGTCGTGTTGTTGCACCAATAAGTGTAAAATGTGGTAAATTAAGTCTTACCGAGCGTGCACCGGGCCCTTGGTCTATCATAATATCAATAAAAAAGTCCTCCATTGCACTGTACAAATACTCTTCTACGGTAATATTCAGGCGATGAATTTCATCAATAAAGAGGCAATCACCATCCTGAAGCGATGTAAGAAGTCCTGCAAGATCTGAAGGTTTGTCGATAACAGGACCGCTGGAAGATTTTATATTTGCTCCCCGCTCATTGGCAATAATATATGCTAGAGTTGTTTTTCCCAATCCAGGTGGTCCACTTAAGAGGAGATGGTTAAGTGGTTCATTACGCTCTTGAGCTGCCTGAACATAAAGCTTAAGGCGCTCTTTTATTTTATCCTGTCCTGGGAATGAATCAAAGGATTGTGGACGCAAGGACTCTTCAAATTCAAAGTCCTGTTTGTTTAATGTAGAAGTTAAAAATCTTTCATTATCATCTGCCATAGTATCTTCGCCTTTCTTTTTACCTTTAAAATAATAAGTAATTATTTGAAAAAAACATATAAGACAGTACCTTATAGGCGGAAAAATTCCATTAAAAAACAGAATTTTAAGAGAAAATTTATTTTAATAAGGTGGTTTTATACTTTACGCGGGTGAAATTTTAGCATTTCGCTTAAGGTTGAGTAGTCAATAAAAGAAAGACAAGATCTCTACCGCTTGCGGTATAGGTTCAGAAGATGAGGGGAAAATTTAAAAATGAGTTAACCGTCTGCCTCTTTGAGCAGGTTTAACTACAATACACAGGAGATAAAAATGTCAGATTATAAATTTGAAAAACATGCAGCAGATACAATCAGAGTAATTTCGGCGGAAGCGATTCAGAAAGCGAATTCAGGTCATCCCGGAATGCCTTTAGGATGTGCGGACTTCGCATTTTCGCTATTTTACAAACACATGAAACACAATCCTAATAATGCAAAATGGCTTGGAAGAGACCGATTTGTCCTTTCTGCAGGGCATGGTTCAATGCTTATTTATTCACTTCTTCATCTTTTTGAATATGGACTATCAATGGACGAGCTGAAAAATTTCCGCCAATGGGGAAGCCTTACTCCAGGGCATCCTGAGTTCGAAAAGACCAAAGGTGTTGAAATCACAACTGGCCCGCTCGGTAGTGGATTCTCTTCTGCTGTAGGCATGGCGATGGCAGCAAAATCATTTGCTGCACGTACGGAACTTGATCAGACTGGACTTGTTGACAACAAAATTTATGTTATTACTGGAGATGGCTGTATGATGGAGGGCTCAACTGCTGAATCCGCATCACTTGCAGGACACCAGAAACTTGATAATATTATCTGCTTCTATGATGATAACTCAATCACCATCGAAGGTTCAACTTCTCTTGCATTCTCAGAAAATGTCAAAGCCAGATTTGAAGCATACGCATGGCGCGTATTAGTCTGCGAGAATGCTAATGATTCAGCACAGATTGATGCTGTTATTGAAGAAGCAAAAAACTCAGACGGACGTCCTACACTTATTGTAGGGAAAACGCAAATTGGTTTCGGTGCTCCAAACAAGCAAGGTAAATCATCCGCACATGGTGAGCCATTAGGAGTAGATGAAATAGCTGCCCTTAAAAAGAATTTAGATCTACCGGAAGATGAGTTTTGTGTTAGTGATGAAATTCGCACAAAACTTTCAGCCAGAGTTGCGAAACTCGCAGAAGAGGAAGCTAAATGGAATAGCGAATACAACAACTTTCTAGCGGTAAATCCAGAAAAAGCAGAATTGATCTCCTCAATAATGGAGAAAAAAGTGCCTGCTGATATACTTAAGCAACTTCTTTCTGTTGCACCAACAGACTCAGCTGTTGCAACCCGTGCCTCAGGCGGAACAATTCTTCAAAAGGCATCTGAGCTTGTCCCTGCACTCTATGGCGGCTCTGCAGATCTCTCACCTTCCACAAAAACAGACATCAAGGGAGAGGCAAGTTTCTCCCCTGAAAACCGTGCTGGCAGAAATTTTCACTTCGGAGTTCGTGAACTGGGAATGGGACTTGCCGGAAACGGAATGGCACTTTATGGTGGATGCATTCCTTATACATCAACATTCTTTGTCTTCTGTGACTATATGAAGCCTGCAATTCGCCTAGCGGCCATCCAGGGACTACAAGAAATTTATGTTTTCACGCATGACTCATTCTTTGTAGGTGAAGATGGGCCGACGCATGAACCAATTGAACAGATTGTAATGCTTCGTACAATTCCAGGCTTAACTGTTATCAGGCCTGCAGAGGCTCATGAAGCAGCACATGCTTGGGCTACTGCACTTCAGGCAGACGGCCCTGTTGCTCTGCTTATGACAAGACAGAACCTAAAACCGTTTAATGCAGATATGGCAACACGAGTTGACCTAACAAAAGGAGCTTACGTACTCTCCGAGGATTCCGATTTTGATACAGTTATTATTGCAACAGGTTCAGAAGTGAATACAGCACTTGAAGCAGTTGAAACTTTGCGTGCAGAAGGTGGTAAATTCCGTATTGTCTCAATGCCTTCACAAGAGTTATTTCTGAAACAAAGCAAAGAATATCGTGATTCAGTAATTCCCCCTAATTGTAAGCAGCGCATATCTCTTGAGGCTGCAACTACATTTGGATGGGAACGTTTTGTCGGCGAGAAAGGTTTGGCGATCGGTATTGATCACTTCGGTGCTTCCGCTCCGGCTGCAACACTCGCAGATAAATTCGGATTTGCTCCTGAAAAAGTTGCTGCTAAAATCAAACAATATCTAACAAAGTAATGATTAACACCCGGAAACTGGACCAGAATCAGTTGCCGGGCGTCCTCTTTTTAGTAAAAGAAAAAGGTGATTCTTTTAACTGCAGATAAAAAATCAGCTATACCGAAAGCGATAGGAATCTTGTATATCCATTGAATGCATTAATGAATCACGGTATTGTTTTTGCCAATGGACATCCATTTGCAACAAACGCACAAACGGGCAGTCATGATATGCGTAATGATGTTCGAACATATTTCGGCGGTGGTTATGTGCTTCAGGAACTCTATCTAACTCCTAGCATCGTGGAAGACGCACAGAGGGATG
>JAUUYH010000059.1 GCA_030590505.1 Kiritimatiellota bacterium | reverse complement strand
CTCGCCCTTCACTTTCTTGGAACAGATATATTTATGGGAATGTTTGACCGCCCTGAATATATCCATAAAGTACTTGATTTTTGTGCGGATGTCGCAATAAAAATATCTGAAATGTATATGGATAATGGCTGTGATGTGATTGCTCTTGTTGATCCTATGACCAGTCAGATTGGACCAGATCAGTTTTCTGAATTCTGCACGAAGCCATCTCAGAAAATTTTTGATTTCATCAGAAGCAAAGAGAAAAAAGGTTCATTTTTTGTTTGTGGCCATGCCCAGAATAATATTGCTGTTATGTGTGATTGCCATTGTGACAATATATCAGTAGATGAAAATATTCCATTAGATTACGTGAAGGAAATTTGTGATTCTAAAGGTGTCTCTTTTGGTGGGAATATGAAATTAACCACCGTTATGCTTCTGGGAAGTCCTGATGATAACAAAGTGAACGCCCTTGAATGTATAGAACTTGGCGGAACAAAAGGATTTATTCTTGCTCCGGGATGTGATATGCCTTATGCAACACCTGTGGATAATGTTAAAGCTATTGCTGCTGTTGTCCATGACCCATATCAGCAGGAAGTTGCCCGCGAACTAGCGAAAAGAGATGCAGTCGTATGTGATCTACTTGATATGAGCGAATACGGACAGACTGATAAAGTGATAGTTGACATAATAACTCTTGATTCTGAGGCTTGTGCCCCATGTCAGTATATGGTTGAAGCTGTAAAAGCAGTGGTTCCAGAATTTGGGGATTTGATTGAATGGAGAGAGCATAAAATTAAACACCCTGATTCAATCACAATGATGTCATCTCTCTATGTACGGAACATTCCTACAATATGTATTGACGGTCAGATTAAATTTGTATCCCGCATACCGCCTCGTGAAGAGTTGCTTGCTGCAATTCAGGAGCGGATCCGTGAAAAATTTGCAATGAAGATCAAGTACAATAGAGGTAAAATTTTACTACTCGGCAATCCTGAAGAGGATGGTTATTCTGATCTTGAGCATAATGTTAAAATTGCAATAAAAGAGCTTGGATCAAATGTTGAATACGAAAAGATTTGTGATGAAGTGAATATTCGCTCTTATGGTGTGTTTAATACTCCAGCTGTGATTGTGGAGAAATTCACCGTCAAAAGTACTGGCAAGGTGGTTGAAAAGCAGATCATTAAGGAGTGGATTAAAGCTCTTAATGATTAATACCACCAAGGTAGTTAAAATTTTTCGATTTTTGCGGCAGAGATAATTGTTGCGGGATCGGGGAAATTATTTTATAGGATCAATTATGAAAAAACATAAAATTCCAGTTGTCATGGTTTCAGGATATCTTGGTTCAGGAAAGACAACACTGATATCATATTTGTTAAATTCGCAGGTTTTTAAGGGTAAAAAAATTGCCGTACTAATCAACGAATTTGGTCAGCTTCCCATTGACGGGGCATTGCTGCCTCAAGGTGATTATTTTCTTGCAGAGATTAACAAAGGGAGCATCTTTTGTGTATGTGTCAAAACTGATCTTCTGCGTGATATGGAAAAAATTGCTCGCGATATCCAGCCTGACGTGCTTTTAATTGAAGCCACCGGGGTCGCAGAGCCAAGAGATATTTCCCTTCTTCTCGATTCTCCATTTTTGCAGGAGAGTTACGGGACTTCTCTGATTATTACAATTGTCGATGCTCTGAATTTTGCGAAACTCGCAACAATTCTGCCAGCATTAAGTGCGCAAGTCGCAAGTGCAGATGTTCTTTTGCTCAATAAAATTGATTGTGTGAGTGAGAAAGATCTTGATGAATTGAAAAGTACTGTGAAAAAAATCAATCCAGTAGCAGTTATCTATCATACACAGAACGCTGTATTTCCGTTTGAAGAGTTATCTTTAGATACGGCAAAGGAGATATCCCCCGCCAATGCGGTAGAGGGATCAGCCACATTATGTCAGGCACCGCCTGTAGATATCTATAATTGCGAACTTCGCACAGGGCAGATACGCAGTAAAGTTGCGTTTTATGAGTATCTCGATAAGTATCGTAATATGATTCTGCGAGGAAAAGGGGTTGTCGACTTTGGAACGGATCAAAAATATGTAGAAGTCGTAAATGGTGTGGTCTCTTCACGACCAGGAAGAGCTCTTAATTTTGTATGTGACTCACCTTCAGCAATCTCTTTTATTCTGCGAATCCCACCAGAAGAGTTTTTAAAAGGATTGGAGAAAGTATAATCTTTCGCTGGCAGGATCTTTAACTATGCGTGCATAGATATTCTAGATTTTCTATCAGTGCTCGGGGTGGTTTATTGAAGTAAATTCCGTTGCCATCGCAATCGACTCCGCGGGTATAGACATATATGAAACCGCCGAAATGCCTATCGTAATCGTAGTTATTTAGATTCTGCTTGAGGAACAAGTGTGTTGCAAGTGCGTAGATATGCGCTTGAAGAAGGTAGTAGTGTTTGTACATATTCTCTTCAATTTTATCAGGAGCGTAATTTGCGAAGTTCGCACCCAGATGGTTTGTTTTCCAGTCTAGTACAAAGTAGCGATTATCCTTTCTGAAGAGCAGGTCTATTTCGCCGAGCAGGTAGCCATGTTTCATCATAAAATCGAGCGGTGGCATCTCCTTCGCAAACTCTTGGACTTTTCCCGTTGCGAATTTCGCAAAAATATTTTTCAACAATTTCGGGGATATTTTATTGACGATATGATAGAATGAAAATTCCGTTTTTGCATCTTCTGCAGGAATGTCTTTAAGCTGGAACTGAAAGGATTCAGTTGCTATTTTCGCATTCAGCGTTGTTTTCATCATCTCTTCAACAACAACTTTAACCTCATCTTTTTTTAACTCATTGCCTGAATTATCAAGAACTCTGTCGAAATAACGACGCTTTATTTTTTCATTTGAAAAATACTTTTCGCCAAAATTATAATAGTTCTCAAATAGCTTATGAACTGTTGTTCCGAACTGTTTACCAGAGGGCAGAGAGAATGCACCCTCTCCTTTTTCTATAGGGTCTCCATGGTATTCAATGTTTGAGATCAGTCCTGAAAAACTGCTCACCCCCCATTGACGATATATCCGTTTATTCATTGTTCTAATCTTGAAATCTTTCTTAATAGCTTTGCATTTTGTTGTGTAGCGGAGCTGTTGTAGATATTTAGGCAATATTTCAAGGTGAATAACGTCACTGTTCTGCTTCGCCAATATCTTCATATTTTCAATACAATCTTCTGCTATATTACCAGAAGTTTTATTTCCTTTTGCAGACATTGTATATACAAAATCTGTGCTATTGTTCGTAAATAGATATGCAAATGCGGAATTTCCCATTATTTTATTTTCCGCAGCATAGAGATAGACACGATTCGCGGCGCGAGTAAGAGATACATAGAGCATTCTTATATGTTCGGCAAGAACCTCTTTCCTTGAATGTTGTTGCCTCTCTTTGAATAGATCCTCATCAGCTTTGAAATCAAGACATTGTGTATAAATTCCATCCATATCGTTATTAAAAAGCAACGTCTCCCTATTTGCTTCATGTGCAGCAATTGAATGTTCCCACAAAAACGGGCAGAAGACAATCGGGAATTCAAGCCCTTTTGATTTGTGTATAGTGATGATAGTTACTGATTTTTTATCTGTCTCCATTTTTTCGTTGAATTCATCCCCAGATTGCTGTGTCTGCATAGCAATATGTAGATATGATATCAGTTTTTCTATATTTCTGCCCTGTCTAAGTTCATATTGGTGCAGCAGATCGGCAAGTTGAAAATAGTTGGTAATAATACGTTCACCGTTCTGGAGTTGCAGGATCTTTTTAAGGGTCTGAAATTTTTCCATAAACAGCTTAAATGCTGCAAAAAAACCTACCGCCTGCCACTGTTTTTGGAGCCCTAATAGCTCTTCAGTAATTGCCAGCAATTCTGTCTCTTTTATGGTGTCAATTTCGCTGAACCCTTTTTTTGAAATATTAGTTATAAAAAGTGCACGAATATTTTTTTCTATCGGTTTTTTTACTGCCTGCAGCCACCTTTTTATATCATGGGCCTCTTGGGATTGGAATATTCCTGCTCTATTTTGAATTACAGAGGGCACGCCTGCATCATTAAGGGCTCTTTTTAGTGATAGCCCCTGTTTGTGTTCATTTACAAGAATCGCAATATCGCCGGGGTGCAGTATCTCCTTCTTCTCTGGCTCACCCTGTTTTTTGAAATATGCTTTCTCCGAGTCGGCAAGTGTCAGAAGGCGTACAATTTCATTAGAAATATCTATGGTGATTTTATGATTAAGATATGACTTCTTATCCGCCTCAAGAATACGTAACTGTAGTGCTTGTTGATTCCCCTCTTCTGTTGTAAGGGTTCTCAGAGCATCGTTGTTCCCAGCAGTGACTGGATAGAACGGAATCCCATCTCCACTTTTTTCATTATTCTGATATACAAACACAGAGCGATTCGCTGTAGAATCTTCGCTTATAAGAGATTTTTTATATTCAAAAACGTTGTTGACCGCTGCAATCATATTTGCTTCAGAGCGGTAATTGTTAAGCAGAGTATATTCATATTCTGCATCAGTTTTTGCTTTCAGATATGAGAATATATCCGCACCTCTGAATTTGTAGATCGACTGCTTTGGGTCGCCAATCATAAAAAATGCGTGCTTCGCACTCTCTCCAAAAATCTTGCTAAAAATATAATATTGCTGTCGGTCGGTATCCTGAAATTCATCAACAAGTGCCACCTTAAATTTACCTCTTATAAGTTCAGTTAGTGGTCGGGCTGCTCCTTCTACTAATGCCTCATTCTTGATCACCTCGTAAAGCCGGTAAATCAGGTCATTAAAGGTAAGAATATGCCGCTTATCTTTTATCTTGTCAAATTCTGAATGTACATACTCATATAACTCTTTGTACAGTGCACTTTTCAGAAGTTTACTTTTTTGTGCGAAGTTCGCAAAGTTAGTGCCAATCGCAAAAAAATCAGCATCAGGCAGTTCAAATCCTGCTTTTGCAGCATTTGCCCTGATATTTTCTTCTACTATACTCAGGTCAAGCGGGATCATTTTTTTTGAGTAACATTTGCCAGCACGAACATCATCCATACAGTTCTGAATAGTAGCTTCGTATTTCTTTTCAGCAAAAGGCCCTTTTAATTTTTCTGCGAAATTCGCATAATATTCAAGCAATTCTATTTCAATCTCATCTGGAGATTCATATTTAGCAATTGCGGCTTTGCTCTGTAGCATTATTCCCTTCAGATCATTGTGCAAGTTTGTAGATGATTCATCAGTGGTATTGCTTAACAGAACATCTTTCCATTGTAGGAAATTTTGAGTCAATGTTTGAAGTGTATTCACACTTATATCTTCCAAAAAATCTTTCTCAATTTCTGTGACATCAATCATTGTTCTACGCCAGAAATTTTCTGCAAGTTCTTTGCAAATCTCAGAAAGATCCGTCAGCAACTCTGCCCCGAAAGCAATCTTACTTTCAAAAGCATTTTCTACAAGCATTCTCTGACAAAATCCGTGAATTGTATTGATCGGAGCCATATCAATATCTAGCAATGCTTTGTGTATAGTTTTTAGTTGATCCTCTAGCGACGTTGAGTTTGCGAATATCGCAGAAATTCCAAGATAATTCTTATCTGAACTTGTTTCCCCTTGGATTTGCGCTTTTAGAAATCTTTCAAAGTCATACAACTCTGTGCGAATACGTGTACGTAGTTCCGAAGTCGCTGCCTCAGTAAAAGTGACAACCAGAATCTCTTTGATATCTATTCCACTTAAAATAGCCTGCAGAAATATCTTCGTAATGGAATAAGTCTTGCCAGTTCCTGCACTCGCTTCCACAATCGATATTCCTCTTAAGGGAATCGGCTCTCTGATATTTAATTCTTCTATTTTAATCATTTTTTTAAGGTTGTTTATTCTGTTCTCAGTGCGTCTATAGGATTTTGCTGAGCGGCTTTCCAAGCGGGGTAAGTGCCGAAAACGACTCCTACTATCCCAGAAATCATAATTGAAAGAATGATGCTCCATGGAGAAAATACTACTGGCCATTGAGCATAATATGTTACAATTTTCGAAAGAGATATTCCAAGCACTATACCGATCATCCCTCCCTGTGCGGTCAGAAATATTGTCTCTATCAAAAACTGCCGTAATATATCATTTTTCTTTGCCCCTAGTGCCCGGCGTGTTCCGATCTCTTTTCGTCGTTCATAAACATTTGCCAGCATAATGTTCATAATACCTATTCCACCAACTATCAGTGAAATACTGGCAATTGACCCCATTACAATTGTAAAAATGTTCTGGGTATGTTCTTGTTGCTGCAAGAGTTCAAGAGGGACTTTAATTCCCCAGTCTTTGCTCTTCTTATGATTCTTTAATAGATACGAATTGATCCTTTCGGCTGTGTGTTCTATATATGCAACATCAGTAACCTTAACAAGCATAATATCATATTCAACATGGAAGAGATCTCCAAACCTTCCACCTCCACTATAATCTATACCGCAGTAACTGAAAATGGCATTAGAAGTGGTTGTTGGAATCAGAATCATATCATTCGGGCTGTTTAGATCCGGGAATTGCGTTCCAATATTATTTTCTATAATACCGACAATTTCAAAAACAGCACCTTGAATTGGGATCTTTTGCCCAATTAAGGATCCTTTGCCCAACCTGAAAAGCTTACGTTTTACATTGCGTCCAACCACACAAACAAGAGATTTATTGGCC
Organism: Kiritimatiellota bacterium; assembly: GCA_030590505.1. Lineage (GTDB taxonomy): Bacteria > Verrucomicrobiota > Lentisphaeria > Victivallales > JAADHT01 > JAUUYH01. The sequence goes on along the minus strand of JAUUYH010000059.1, from coordinate 6,176 downwards.
ATGTCTATAGGACTCAGCCAACGCCCTTCGACCAGTTGACATTTAGTTTCATCAAGAAAATTCAGAGTGGTGGAAACAAGTTTTAAATCCAGACGGGTGGTTCCTCGGGTTATCACTTTTCTTGCATGACGTAATGTGGTAATATCACTGATATTATCAAATTCGCGAAGATGGTTTTCGTTCTGTTCTGTTAGTCCGTATGTGAGAAGTGCACTTTGTGTTGTATTTTGGCTCTCCCCCACAAGTGACGGCTTTTGTGTAAACACAATAATTTTATCGATTCCCATTTCTGCAATTTGATCAAGTGCCTGTTTTTTTGCCCCTTCTGATATTGCGAGCATCGCAATTACACTGCCTACGCCGAAAATAATTCCAAGTGAAGTCAACAGAGAGCGTATTTTATGCAGCAGTAAGTTATGAAAAGAGAGTCTGAAAAGATCACTAATTAACATTTTTCACCCCCCGCTTCAGTTCGTTTATCAATAATTCCATCTCTTAAATGAAAAATACGGTCAAAAATGCATTCCACTTCTGGGTCATGCGTAATCATAACTATAGTCGTCTCTTTATTCTGATGAAGGTCATGTAAAATATCCAATATCTCATGGCTTGTCTTTTCATCAAGATTCCCTGTCGGCTCATCGGCAAGCAGAAATGATGGATTGTTGCTGAGTGCCCGTGCGATAGCAATACGCTGACACTCTCCGCCGGAAAGCTCCGTAGGCCGATGAGTCAGGCGATGTCCTAATCCGACCCTATCTGCTAATTCTCTTGCCCTTTTACGCCTTTTCTTTTTTGGGATTTCACTATACACCATAGGGACTTCAATATTCTGTTCCACTGTAAGATGAGGAAAAAGGTTGAAACTTTGAAAAATAAAACCAATGGAGCTGTTCCTAAGTTCAGCCATGTGATTATCAGAAAAATTTTCCACTTCTTGATTAAGGAGAAAATATTTTCCTGCAGTGGGTACATCGAGAAGTCCAAGGACGTTCAAAAGAGTTGATTTGCCCGAACCTGAAGCACCCATTATTCCGATAAATTCTCCTTTCTTAAAAACTAAATCGATTCCCTTCAAGACAGGGACTTCCAATTTTCCAAGGTAATAAGTTTTTTCAATATTCTCAAATCTGACTATCTCATTACTGGTTTGCATCTGTTTTTTTATTTTGCTATTAGACATTCTATCACTCTACTGTTCTGTCCGTTTTTCTCTTTTATGAATTTTAATTATTACTACTTTTGTATGGACGGTAAAGATAGACGTATTCGTTTTCACTCAAGCCCTCTTTAACCTCCACAAAATTATCATTTGACTCTCCAATCGTAACATCTACTTCCTTAAAATCTTCACCCGTTTTCAAATAGATAAAATATTGTCCACTTTTTTCAAATATAGCTTCAATGGGAACTAGTAATCGGTTTTTTAATATTTTATTGACAATGGCAATTTTAACATTCATCCCAGTGATAAGTTTTGTGTTCTGTTCAGTGATAATAAGAGATGAATGATATATTTTTGGTGAATTCGGATCCCATCTCAATTGGTTTACTGGCCTGGAATCGATATGATCAACTACGCCCTTAACCTTTAATGTAGGTAGAGATTCTGGAGTGATTACAACAAGATTTTTTATTTTGATCTTAGCTCTGTACTGTTCAGGTATGTCAAAATTAACGATAAGTTCGGTTAAGTCAGGAATGGTAATGATCACATTACCTCTCTGAAGCTTCATTCCTACCTTGATCTCAGTCGCCCTCCACCCTCCTCGACGCTTGTTGTCCTCACCATATATGACCAATCCATCTACAGGTGCGATCAATTTCATTTTAGGAAGGAATTCTTCATGTTTTTTTAGATCATTCTCCAATTTTCTTATTTTTCTTTCCATATGGAATATTTGATTATTTTTTTGTATCATTGAGGAGGCAGTTGTTATTTTAATTCTTTTTAAATTCAATTTTACTTCTTCTAGGCGGTTTTGCAGAGTTGTGATTTTATTAGGATGGGTATATCGTTTTAAAATTTTCTGATCAAGAAGAGAGTTGCTATATTGAGTCTTGTTATTTTTTAATGACTGTTTCAAATTGGCAAGTGTTGATTTTGCCTCAACCTCTTCAGCTACATCTGAATAAACGGTCTGACTAATTTTTTCTCTGAATTTTAAATATGCCTCTTCTGCTTTTTCCAGCTGTCGTTTGGCTGTCTCCACTCTATTGATTTGCAGATCTTTTATTTTAGGGCCTTCGAGTTTCCAGTATTTATTGAATGCATCCTGAGATTCTCCAACCGTATTTTTAGCTTTCTCTATATCCGCTTGATTGGTGCTTATCAGGATCTCTTTCTCCTCTTTTCTTATGAGTAACTCTTTTTTTTCGTTGTCTACGCTTAAGGTGAGATCTTGAATTGTCTGCGTTAACTCTTCTGTTTCAAATTCCGCAAGAATATCCCCCTTCTTCACTTTTTTGTTTTCATCCACAATTGAGATAAGCTTTGTAGGAAACGAGACTTCGCAGGCAAGCTTATGCTGTTTTTTAGCATTTACTGTTCCTGTTAATTCAATTCCTAAAATTAGGTCATCCTTTTTTACCTTAAAAAGGCGGTCAGGGGATTCTTGTGCACTATCTCCTGTTGAACTTTGAGACGTCGAGAGGAAGAGTCCAGAAAAATAGAGTATAATAATCAGGACGGCTAATATGGAGATGCTTATGATAATTTTTTTTAACATAAAAATGTACTTATTGAGTTTATTATTTATTGGCTTCTTTTAGTGATTCAATCGTAGGGGAATCTTCAATCATCTTAATAAAATCGTTTTTGAGACGCATTTTTTTCAGCGGAAATACTTTATCTGAATCATCAAGTATATCTGCTGCTTTATGGATCTCCTCCGCAATTTTGTCAATATCACGAAATTTATTATCATCAAGATTGCCTGGGGTTATTACATGTACTTTTAGAAAAAAGATTAACTGTTTCTGAACACTTGAATCCTCTGTTGAATTAAATAATTCGCCGATATACGGAATGTCGCTTAGAAATGGTGTTTTGCGTTTTGATGTCAGTTTTTCACTGGAATAGAGCCCACCTAGCATAATAATCTCACCGTCAATCATTGATAGTTCAGTATTTATGTTTCGTATCGCAATTACCGGAGTTTTTATCTCATTGCCATTCTGTACAAATGTGTCATAACGCACTACAGAGGTGACTTCTGGGTTGACCTGGATCTGAACAATGTCCTCATTTATCAGTTCAGGTGTTACATTCAGTTTGACTCCAACCCGTTTATATCGGGTAGAAGTGGTAACAGTATCTCCAGTAACCTGTGTCTCCTGAATCGGAAGATCTTCTCCAGTTATAATGCTTGCCGTAGCTCCAAGATCCACGATCATATTCGGAGCAGAGAGAATTTTTGCATCACGCGTATTTTTAAGCCATTTGATAAACAGGTTAAAGTTTTTCGTTATTCTGCTTGTTGTTGTGCCCGATGAATATGGGAAAAAATTAAAACCAGCCCCCTGTTCAGGAGGAATTTGGGGAGGTGGGACTAAATCAGATCCAAAAGTAGAAGTATTACCGTCTCCTCTATCGGTTTTTGTATATTCCATACGCATATCACGCTCCATACCAGCCTCAATATATACTTCAACTATCTGTGCTTCAACTAGCAGTTGCGGAACTTGAATATCTATAGCGAATAAAGCTTGTTGTAGTTCGTCCATTTTTGTGGTAAGATCATTGATAACTATCAGATTTTTTTCTTCTGAATACTCAACTGTAGCTGCTGGTGAGATAACACTTTCCATTGAATTGACCAGGCCCTGTGCTTTTGCATATCGGCAACGGTAAATAAGTGTTGATCTGCCCTCTTTTTTATTTTCGATGATCTTCAGATAAGGTTTAACCTTACTTGTTATCAATTGTTGAATCTTTTTTGAATCGGTTGGTTTAAAAAGCCCCGACAACTGTTCTGCAACCGACTTTTTATTCGCTTCACGCTGTTTAGGGGTGTCTTCATCTTCGATCGCAGATAAACTTAACGTGCCAAGTAACTGCAATGTTGCTAGAAAATATACGACTCTATGATTTATAATTTTCATGTTCTAATTTTTTATTTTCCGTTTTTATATTATGCTTCTTGCCTTTTCCTACAATTAAACTTGAATTCGTGAACTTTTTACAAAAAAGATTTATTCACTCAAAAAAATCAAGATTTTATTGATTTTACCAATAAATGAAAGCAATATACACTCTAAAAATATTATTTTCAAATGAAAATACCTTTTAAAAAAGAAGAAGCATTGAAATGCTTAAAATAAAAAAAACTTGAGGACTGGCACTTCTTTTTTATTTTCTCATATCAACTATAGCGGTGCAGGAGAAGTCGCGACTGTTTCAACTGCCCCTGACAGCTCCACTGTTACAAATCTAACAACAAATGGACTTATGCAATCATCAACCCACAGTGTTCCCGGAGCGACAACTTACACTTACGATCCGCATAATCGCACAAAAAGTGTAACCGTTAAGCTTGGAAAAAGTGGCCTACCGCTAATGTAGCATAACCGAGACGGTTATGCTACATTAGAAAGACAGCTTCTACAAATAGCAAAGCCAAAACAGATGTAAAAAACAAGCAAAAGAACAGCCATAAGGCTCTATTTATTGCCTTTTTTGCTTAAGAAAAGAAATAAGAAAGAGGGGTTTAGATTAAGACAAAGAGTAAGAGAAGAAGTAAAAGAAATGTGCGAAGCCCAAGTATGTTAGGCATGATAATAATAATGCCCGAAGGGCTTCTGAAGTACGTTAGACATTCCTGACATGGGGCAAGATATTAGGAATAAAAAAGGCCCTTAGAAAAGCCTTACAGACTCTGGAAGGGCATGTTATTATGCTTGCTTTTTTACGCTATGTCAGGCAGGTCCCCGAACGGAGTGACGGATTATAATCATGCCTAACGTACTTGAAGAGGATACAAAGAGTAGGAGAATGAAGATCGCACATTGAACATCGAATGAAGAAAGAAATAGAAGAAATTGAAGAAATTGAAGAAAAGCCCTTTAAAGGGTGCTTTTTAAATGGTCGATAATCAACCTGTCCCTAAAAAACTTTTTATTTATCTCCGGGTTATTATTTATATACTCCAATCTTCAACTGTTAAATCAGATATTCGGTTAAACTCTTGAGTATTATTTGTCACAAGTATCAGGTTATTGGCTTTTGCTATTGCCGCAATCATCAGATCATTAGGGCCGATTACATTACCTGACATTTCAAGAGTAGCCCTTATGATACCGTATTCCTTTGCTGCTATATCATCGAAATAGTATGAATGCAAAAAGAACATAAAATTCTCAATTTGCTCCAATGTCTTTTCTCTAAATTTACTTTTTTGAGCTCCGAGGTAGAGCTCTGCTTTTACAACTGAGCATATAGCAACTTCAGTAGTTTTGACATGTAATAGTCTGTTAATAATTTTTTCAGATCGATTATTTAAATATTGAATGCATATATTAGTGTCAAGAAGATACTTCATGAGAGTGGTTCTCTGTTTTCAAATTCTCCTTCGAAAACTCTATGAATCGGCATTGAGCTTAAAGAACCTGCTGTTTGTTCAATAAATGATGTCCAATCACCTTTAACATCCTGCTTCTCTGTCTCAATTACCGCTACCACAGAAAGCCTGGAGTTATATTTAAAACCATGAGTGTGTAATTGTATTAGTCCATTATGTTCAACCGTCACATTTTCTTGTATAGTAGTTAACATTATATTTTCAACCTTTTTGAGTTCCATTTTATACTTATTGCGTAATACTAGTATATACCATAATTAATATATAGGAATTTAAGCATAAAGTCAAGGAAAAATCGGAAGATTTTGAAAAAGATTATTAACCTGGGAACGTTGAACTCCAGCTCGGCAGAAGCAGAAAAAGTCATGAGTTCGGTTGACAGTATATACATTGAAGAAATTTTTAGAATGCAGACTGGGGACAGTGTGCCAAGCGAAGCTGGCACAAACAGGCCGGATAATACCGGCTCGCACAACGAGATAGCCTATCAGTGCGAAACAAACTCACGAGGCTGAGGCGGTAACAAATCAGCCGGAGCCGTGAGGGAGGAGATTCGTCAGCCGTAACGAACAGTGAAGATATCTTAAGCTCCGAAAT
>JAUUYH010000003.1 GCA_030590505.1 Kiritimatiellota bacterium | reverse complement strand
ACTCACAGAAGGGCGTAATACCGGTTTCCCGAAGATCACGCGATCTCTGAAAAACAACGGTTCACCTGAAGCCGAATACATCACCGACCCGGAACGAATCTCCTTTCTATCGGTAATCCATTGCCACTCTGATTTCATAGAAAAAGATGGATCAAACTTAAACCTTAAAGATAAAGGTCAAGCAACCACGGAAATTACCCCCCAGGTTACCCCCCAGGTTACCCCCCAGGTGAAAGCTCTCTTATTGGCAGTAAAAGGAGAAATGACAAGAGCTGAATTAATGATTGTTGTAGGCATAAAAGATCGTAAACATTTCAGAGAAAACTACCTCAATCCTGCACTGAAGAGAGAGTTAATGCAACCTCTGACAGATAGTAAATTTGATCCGAATCAAAAATACAGACTTACTAACAATGGAAAACAGATATCGCAAAGAATAAACCATGAATAATAATATAACATCTTTAATAACCAAACATATCGACATCTGGACTGCCGCACAAGCCAATAACCAACTCTCACAAAAATGCGAAATATTCTCTTTTTAGGCAATCCAAATCATAAAAAAGAACACGAGAAAACCGTAGGGTCACGTGAATAGTGGACATCCCTGAGTCACACTCTCGTTATTGAATTAATTAAAAATTTGCGAAATTAGCAACAAGGTGATAAAAATGTTTGAAGAAAAAACTTGGGGGCAAGCCAATAGTCGTATTGCAAACTCCGTTTTTCCATAACACTTCTACCCACTTAAGCGAAGGGCTGATGAAAATCTTACTCTGTTATTTTAATTCTTTCAAGAATTCCTGTACAGCTGCAAAGGCTTGAATATTTTGAGTGTCATCGCCTAAAAAGTTAGCATAGTTTACACAACCATTTTGGTTAGGACTGGCAAAATGTTTCTGTAAAGACCTTATTGCATTTTTAAAAGATTTTTCAGCTCTTTCTTCAGGGGTTATCTCTGCAACCAAAGCCTTCACTCCTCCTGAAGGCCTTTCATTGTTGCTCCCCTTCTTCCTGCATACTGAAGAGTTAGGAAATCAATAATAATATTGTGCCCATCAATTCGCTGAACAAAAGAATGCTTCTTGTCGTTTTCGGCAGAATTTTTTCCGGTGTATATTCACGAATTGTTTTAGGTTCAGGCATTATTCATATTCTCCCAATGTAGTCTTTGTTCTTTCAGGTAATCGGCCTGGTCAATCGCTCTACCTGGCATTTCGGTCAAATCCAGATAAAGTTGAGTATCAGAAACAACAGGCCCATATTCACTTTGAGTTGTAAATTGAAATACTCCCTCATCCTGTGGGAGATATAATATAACATTCCCCTCTTCATTTACCGGGAACATTGTATCCAATTCAACTGGAAAATGGTCAACATAAGCCATGTATAAATGAGACGTGCAGTATGGAGCTCTAATAAATGCTCCGCTCCAGCCAGTGAACGCAAAATTAACTTCACTACCTGTCAGCTTTCTCCATTTTTTTAAGCCCATTTCGTAATTGCTGCTATTCATAGCATAAAATTTTCGACCTCTATATCTGTCAAAACGAAATGCATTTCTCCAATCATTAAGCATCTTTTCAGGGTCAATCAGTTTGATCGTATTTTTTGATTTGGATATATATCGCTCTTTCTTCATCTTCTCTATTTGAGTACTTGTGTATCCAGCACTTACTTTTGTTTTTTCAACAAGTTCAGAATGAGTCCATTCATTCTTTGGATATGCAAGCAAAGCACGCACAAGACGTGATGCTTTTGCTGTAAAAACTGTCCCAGTAGTGCCTTTTCTTCTTTCATGTTTCGGTTTCCTGTATCGCTCTATATAAAGGCCTGGGAGATTAATCAGGATATTTTCACTTAAATCAATGACACATATGTCGTTTTCCTTGCACATATCAAAAGAAGATTCTGTTATCAATTGAGTAATTACTAAAGGATTATGTATCGAGCCTTCTTTATTATCAAAGCCATGAGAAAAAGCAATTTGTTCAATTTGCTGGGGATAGAACGGCGATTTTGCCTCAACAACAAAGTTAACATTCAACTCATGAATCTCGACAATGGCATCTCTCTCCTGCTCATAAAGCATAACATTTTTTTAACAAGAGCAGGAATGTTGCGCTTACCCAGCTCCTCCAAAAGAATACTGATCCCTTTTTTAAGAGTATTATTTTCTATTGATTTCATCTTATTGTTCTCCTTTCTTTGTTTGCTATATGGGCAACTTTGCTAATTAGCAAACTATCCCACATAAAAAACTGCAAAAAAATTGGGGACATAAGCTTGATACTTGTTGCTTCAACTGTAACTTTCTTACTTGATTGTTCCCTTTTGCTGAAAACGATAAAAAAATATTAGAAGATCCCATCTTGGTTGATCTTATCGGATTACTTGCGAATTTCGCAGGTTTTGACAGATATTATGATATGGATTGCATCGGTGGAGATAATAAAGTAAAAAATGGAGCCCGTAAACTTCCCCCAGAAGACAAATGGGGGAAACTGGAATTGAAATTAATCGAAGAGCAGCATCCTGAATGGTTTAAAGATAATGATGTTACTAGGAAAATATCATTAGAATTTGTAAAACTACTAGAATAATTCACTCGAGTACTATGTCGAATGTTCTGATCAAAAAATGTAGGAGAGAGGCTTTCTTGCAACTCTCCTAAAGTCGATTGTTTTGCAGAACTGAAGGATAAAGATTTGGGGAAATTGAAATATATAAATGAGTAGATAGGGAGATGGAAAATGAAAAAGGTTATATTGTGCTGTATGGGTGTTGCTATGTTTATTTGTGCAAGCAGTTTGAGTGCCGGTTCTTCAATGTCGCCAAAAGATTCTGTTACGGAATTTATTAACTCATTCAAAAAGAAAAAAACTGAATCATACCTATCTCTTCTCTTTTTTTACGGCCCGAATCCGATGGATAAAATGACTCCTGAAATGGAAACTATGATTCATAAGCAGTTATCAACGGTTCTCAGCCCATGGCTGAACTCAAAAATCGTTGATTCAAAAGAGACCGATGATTATGCTGTCGTTACTGCATACGAACTACTTAAAGACAAGACCAAAGCACATAACTTGCAATCAATATATTTAGTCAAAATTGATAATAAATGGAGGGTTTCTCCCGCTCTTTCCCATCCTGTTCCTAAAAAGGGACATGATCAGAAGGAATTTTCAAAACAAATTGAGATTTTAAAGAAGTGGTATGATGAAAAAATGGATAGTCATACCTCTGTTCTTTGTCCGAAAGTGGTAATTACTGACAAAGAAATACCATATACCAAAAAGATTACTCTTTCTCCGGGATGTGCACTGAATATTATTTTACCAGATAAAAAAAATCTTGCTATATGGTGTAACAAAACGGGTCGATTTAGCCTACCAGGAGATAGCGATTTAAGGCTCCGTTATGGAGAAAATCCATTCAGCAATCTTGAAATAATATGGCTGGATCAACCAGGTGGTTCTAAAGTAGCGGGACCGTATAAATCCTATATCCGCAGTGGTTCTGTAGGAACATGGTCCTCAGGACCGGGGCATGAATATACTCTTTTTATTGATGATAAATATCGTGTTAAGCTTAGGGGAGAGGGAGATGTGAACGGAATATTGCCGGTAAAGATTTCAGTAAATATGGCAACAAAACACGAGAGAATTAGGCCTGAAAATGAAGTAGAATATCTGCTAGGACAATTAAAACAGAAAGATTCCCAACAACGAATTAAAGCCATTAAAGAACTTCAGAGCGAGTTAATGCTTGGTGATACTTATGCAGTACCCAAATGGCAGTATATTATCGATAAAATCAAACCGCTTGATAAAGACAGTAACCCTCAAGTTCAAAAACAGGCATCTGATACACTCAGAGTTATCGGAGACGCAGAAAGTATAATGAAAGTAATCTCACCTGAACCCAAGGGAGAGTTTTTGACCTTTAATGAAGCTTTGGCACTGGGGCAGTTCGCCAAGCGTTGCAAAAAATTAAATGACAAGAAAAAAATATTCGCTCATGTTAAAACTTTTTTTGGTGCAAAAAAACCGGAACTTCGTGCATTTGCTGTAGCGTTTTTTGCTTATTCTGAAAAAGATAATGAGGTAAAAAAAGCACTTAGAAAAGCGCAAAACGATTCTTCTGCAAAAGTAAGGAAAGCTGTGGTGTTTGCACTTGAATCTTTATATGAAGGTAAAGCAGGGGTCGCGAATCGGGTAAAAATGCTGGATGATAGCGATCCGGAAGTAATTATTGCGGCTCTTGAAAGTTCCGTCGGTCGGGGATCAGAAAATGAATTTCCTATAGACAAAGTTAAAGGCTTTTTAAAGAGCGAAAATAAAAAAATCAAATTGGCAGCCATTCAAGCTTTGCAGTTTAAAGACAATAAAGAAGCTGAAAAACTCCTGTTACCATTAACCTATGATCAGGATGATGATATACGGGTTAAAGCAACTTACGCCTTATGCGGAGAAAAATCTACTGCGGTTTATAAGCGAATGCTGGAACTTTTAAACGACGAACATCAACTGGTGAAAGTTCGGGCATTACAGAACTTCTACCTTGATGATTATGTCGATGCTATACCACATCTTAGAAGTTTTTTAAAGACAGAAAAAAATAAAGATCTCCTTGAGATAGCTAATGAAGCCCTAAAAAAACTCATTAGATTAAAAGAAAAGGGAATATGATATTCTGCTTCAATTTATTGACTTAGATTATCATTTGCGAAACTAGCAAAAAGGAATAATGAAATGAGTTATGATAAAGAATTTGAAGAATTTAATATACTGCAAAAATGTGCGAATTGCGCATGTTTTTTCGTAGAAGGGCATGTCGTCTCAGAAGATTCTTACGGTTTATGTTTACAGAAACCTGATGATTCTCTTGAACCATTTATGGATGATATTGTTAATGGGGAAATCCCGGAACAATGCCGTGAACTATTTGAAAAATATAAAATACAGGGCAAACACTCTTGTGAAAATTTTGAAGCCTGTGAAGTCGAGGATAATGATGAAATTGCGGATGATTTGCACAACCCAATGACAAAGGAAGAAGTTCTCTCTTTGATTATAGACAATGTTGACTGGTCGAAACAGCCTGTTGAACAATATAAGAATGCATTGAAATCCTCCTGTGTTGAATCGCAGAAAAAAGCAATATCTTCCCTTGGCGGACTTGTTGCAAACAACAATCCAGCAGCATTTGATATGCTGTTTAATTATTTAATGGAACTGGTTCCATCTAAAAACACCGATACAACTAATCTGATGGTTGATGTTTTACGAAAGTTGCACCCATATCAAAATCGAAAAAAACTGATTGCTCCTCTGGTTGAGACCCTTTTTAATACACCATCGAATAATCAAACACGAGGCTGGTATACAGAAGTGTTTAAATTTTTAAAGTTGTGTAATCTGGAAGAGTCAGAAGAATATTTGATGAAGATACGAGAAAGCAATCTTTTTTCCTATAGAATCAAGAAGAAAATAGATGATATTCTTTTAACAGAACGACAGTTTCTTTAAAAAGAATCTGCGAAACTCGCAAAAAGGTGAAATGTACATAAGGAATACAAATATGAAAGATAACTGGCTCATTAGAGAAGCACGTAAAGCTGATTACTTAAAAGATTATGCAGTTCTTGAAAATCCTGCACAAAAAGAGATTCTTGATGATCTTCTGATGGAATTTTGGAATGGATTTAAAAACAAGCTTGAGAGTTATGAGTATGCTTCACTTCCTTCAGGCAATATCGAAATAATGACTGAAGAATCTTATATATTAACAAGATATTTTGAGTTTATGCTCTTTTTTGATGAAGGTGCATTTTTCAGAGGAACGCTATCTTGTTCAAAAGAAAGCTGGATGATTCAATCTGTTAACTTTATTCCCTTGTCAATAGAGAATGATCCCAAGGTAATATTCGAAATTCTTGGCAATTCAAGATTTGTAGGAAATCCTCCAAATCTCAGGATTGACAAAGAGCATCCAGAGGAATATTATCAAATCAACTTCGATCATGGATATGGTGCCAGTTGGGGATTGAAAAATAAAAAAAAAGCTTTGCAAGAAGTACTAAAAGTTATTGATACCAGTGTTCAAATGTATGAATTAACAAATGAAAGAGTTATCACAACAGCAAATCTTGGTGAATTTATCTCTACCGCCTATGAGGTCTATGAGGCTTATTGATAACTTCACAAAAAGATGCGAGATATCTAATAACGGAAACATAGGGACACGTGAATCGTGGACATCACTGAGTCACTCTCGTTATTGAATTAATTTGAAATCTGCGAAACTCGCACCTATTTTTTTAAAAATATAAAAAACGATTTTTAATGGCATTTCTCTTCACACATGTTATATTCGGTTATTATGAACAAGAATAAAGGTTTGAAACAAGGAGTTATCATGGCCAGACCAATAAAAGAAACACCAGTGCTGACAGGCAAAAAAGCTTATGGTTTTATTAAAAAAGCTGAAAAAACTGCACTTGCTTCATGTCACATAGAGGAACGAGCAAGAGTTATGTCAGTATATGATAGAGTCAAATCCAAACACGATACTTCTTTGCTTAATGTCTAATACTTTTGATATTTCCAGCTTATCGCGAATGCGCCTGAATTCTTCCTTAGATATGGGGGGATTTGATTGTGCCTGCCCTGACCTGAATGATTTTATCAGAAATGATGCCCTGAAATATTCAAATGAACTTATGTCTGCAACATTTGTTTATTTTTTCGAAAAAATTCCGGTGGCTTTTATCAGTTATTCAAATGATAAAATCACAGCTAACGCTGAAAAATGGAACAGTGTTTCGCGTCATATCCCGAATAAAAAAAGAATTAAGGCTGGCTATCCAGCTGTAAAAATAGGAAGACTTGGAATTGCTAAGGATTTTCATGGACAGAAAATAGGTTCACAAATTCTTGATTTCTCAAAGGGTTGGTTTCTTGATGAGAACAAAACAGGATGTCGATTCATAACCCTTGACGCATATAACAGAAAAGGCACTCTGGCATTTTATGAAAAAAACGGGTTTAAATATCTGGAAACCCCGACACCTACTAAATTTACGGTACTCATGTATTTTGACCTTGCACAATTACTGGCTTAATTTTTTTAACTTTTTACACAATTGACACGTGAATTGAGATACAAGATCACACTCCTGCTGTTGACTTAATTTAAAATCTGCGAAACTCGCAAAAAGGTAAAATATGACAAAAAAATTACCAGCAAAATTTAGAGAATATTCTATTGATGATGAAATTACAGTTTCTGTTAAATTGATACAAAAGGGGCTGTTTGAGTTAAAGAATATTGATAAATGGAATACTTTTCTTCATCTACCAATGCTACTGTTAAGCAATGGATTTGAGAGGTTAATGAATTTTCCCCCTGATGAAAATTATGTAGGAGAATAATTTGGACGCTGTCGCCCGTTATAAATTTAATTTCTTATATTTAGAGACGAACCAAAAAGCACATGTAAAAACGATGGCATGGAAGGAGAGGACAATATTCTTTGTCTGTTAAATAGGCATGATCAAGCGGAAGAGAAAGAGTTTAAATGTTATTCGTATGAGTCAAGATTTTGACAGATATTACGATATGGATTGCATCAGTGGAGATAATAAAGTAAAAAATGGAGACCCTAAACTTCCCCTGAAAAGCAACGGTTCACCTGAAGCCGAATACATCACCGACCCGGAACAAATCTCCTTTCTGTCGGCAATCCATTGCCACCCTGATTTTATAGAACCCCCCGAAGCCACCGCACAAGTCACAACTTCGGGGGGGTAGAGTTAGTCCCAGTTACGGCACCAGTCACGGCCGAGTTACAATTCGAGTCGAATACAGCACAAAGTGAGCAATGTAAAAAACAAGTTTGCATGAACATTGAAGAGACGTATATTCTTTTTATGGTTCAATCTCTACCATCAAAATAAGGAACTTTTTTGGGGAATCAATGCTTGACCATGAAAAGTTACAGTTTATATTACTAAAAATAAAAACAAGGAGGTCTTTTATGGTTAAGAACAAACTTTTTCCATTATTTTTTCGGATTGTAGGCGTTTATGATATCCTTTTGGGATTAAGCTTTCTATTGTTTTATAAAAACATTTTCCAATCTCTCGGAATTGATCTTCCCAACCATCCAGGATATATATATGTGCCAGCTCTCTTTCTTATCTGCGGAGGAGTAGGAGAATTTTTAATAGCAAAAAATCCATCAAGGAACATAGATCTTGTCAAAGTTAGATTATTAATGAAACTCACTTTTGCGGCAGCTGTATTTTTCTGTTATTTTACCGTGGGAGTTCCTACTATATTCTTACTTGTATCAATTCTAAGCATTATTGGTGTAATTAAAAATTTGACTTTCCTTAATTGGGCAAAGACACAATCATTGACAGAATAAATATATTTTGTCAAGCTTTTATTAAAAGCGTCTTGCATAGAGGTAGTTTATTTGTGAAGGATTTTGGGAAATAACATAAAAACTGTTGCATTTTACTTGACAATATAGTATAATGATGTAAATATGGTTGACGAAAGTTGACAAATATTTTATGTAAAGAGAGGAAGTTGATGCAGAAAACATTAAATGTATCTTTGCTTGATGGTAGTATGAAGAAAGCTGGATTAAGTCAGGCCAGTCTTGCTGAGATTATTGGCGTTTCAAGAGAGATTGTTTCAAAATGGCTTAAAGGGAAAAAGTTCCCACGTCCTGATAAATTGTTTAAAATGGGGATGGCACTTGGACTTGAGTATGATAAGCTAGTAATTGAAGAAGAGAGTCCAAACGCTCCGATTGTTGCATTTAGAAAAAAAGCACATAGAAAAACATTACCAGAACACATTAAACGAGCACAGGAAACAGGAAAACTTCTTGAATCTCTTGTACCATTTCTTCCATCATCCAATGATCTGGAAAGACCGCCTACATTAAAAAAACCTTCTATCGATTACAATTATCTAAATAAAGTCTGCGGGAAATTGAGGGATGATATTGGAGTTTCGGCTGAAGAAGAAATCAAGTTCAGTCATTTGATTGATAAATTCAACATATTGGATGCTGTACTGATACCTGTTTTATTAGGCGATAAGGATAAGCATGAAAATGCTCTTCATATTTATCTTCCCGAATCTATGACAGCATGGATCTTCATTAATCTAGATACTAATATACATGACTTTAAATTTTGGATGGCTCACGAACTGGGGCATGTATATGCCCCTAACTTAAAAGGAGATGAAGGAGAGGACTTTGCAGATTTATTTGCACAAGTATTGCTCTTCCCTGAAGAGTTGGCAAAAAATACATATCAAACGCTTACTACACAACAAACTGTTGCGGAAAAGATAGGAACCGCTCTGAGATATGCTAAAAAGTTTACTATATCCCCATATACTGTGAAAAAATCTGTAGACATATATGCGAAAGCAAATAATTTACCTGAAATAACTTTTGGAAAGAGTTTTTATGGAGCAATTACTAATTTTAATAAAAAATACAAACCTGTTTCTGAAAGTATATTTGGGGAAGAATTGAAACCTTCAGCGAAAGACTATATTGCCACTTCTAAAAAGATTTTTAAAACTCCCTTCTTTGATACCTTGGAGCAATATTTTGATGATACAGGATATTCAGCAAGTTTTATTCAAAAAGTATTGCAAATGCCTTTGACAGATTCCAAAGCACTACTGAAGGAGCTTCGAAAGTAAAATGCCTAAGAAAGAGTTCCTTTTAGACAGCAATGCTTATTTGAGGCTTGCGTATAGTCTACATCCACTTCTGTTTGATGAAGAAAATCTTTGTCTTTATGTAATAAATGAGTTTGAAGATGAATATAAAAGATGCCAGAGGCTACAGAATAAATTCGAATGGGTTATGGATGAGGATTATTCGGGAAATAGGATCTATGAACAAATTGAAATAACAAAAGATGAGAAAAAGAAAATAAAGCTGGCATTCTCTTTTATTGATGCGCAAGGAAGAGAATATAATAATTCAAAAATCGACTCAATGGCAATAGCAACCGTACAAGTGAAAAATTTAACTTTGGTTACTGATGATGGAGGAATGGTTGAAGTTGCAAAAACTGTCGGGATTCATGTTATAGGTATTTTAAAGTTAATGAAAATTCTATTGGATTCTAAAAGGATAACTTATGAACAAATCAAATCTACAATTGCCTATTTAATGTATGAAAAGGATTTACCTACATCCAATATGCCAAAGTTTTCTCAACAATATAAAGCGTTATTTAATGAATCGCCTCCCGATGAAAACTATGCGGGAGAATAATTTGGAAGCCGCCGCCCGCTATAAATTTAATTTCTTATATTTAGTGCTTGAACGAAAAGGATTAGAAAAATGTTTGAAGAAGATGAAATTTCTGGTATATATGATGATGACGGTAATAAGATAAAGATGGATCTTATAAAAAAGCCTTCTCTCTGCGTGACATGTAAAAACGATGGCATGGAAGAAGAGGACAATATTCTTTGTCTGTTAAATAGGCATGATCAAGCGGAAGAGAAAGAGTTTAAATGTTATTCGTATGAGTCAACGTTTTGACAAACTTCGTGCTTGATTTTTATAGTTTTTTAGGTTGTAATTTTCATTTGGGTTCTGTTGAAATTGGGTGTTTGCTTGGATAGGCTTACTGAGCTCTGATGAAAACGCTTCCAAGGGGGCAGGTGAGATAAAAACTGCCATTATTGGATTAGAAAGATTGAAATATGCATGTTTAGGGGGTTGCTTGATTCCGAATTCGTGTAATATTTTATTTCAGGCACTAATTAGTATCTGAACGTTCTGTAGTTTGATATATACCGCAAACTGTAGATATCTTGTCTTTCTTTTGCTAGCTAATTAAGTTTAAAGAAAATGTTAAGATTTCATCCGTGCAAAGTATAAAAACTATATTTCGGATTACAAATTGGTCTTTATGGTATTAATAATTTGAGTGGAGAAGCTAATTGATGCTTTTTTTATATAATTTATGTTTCCCTTTGGCATTTATCTTTTTTGTGCCTGGAATGATTGTTAAATATATCCGGCGTGGTGGCGAAAAGGATAATTATGGCGAGCGGTTTGCGAAGTTCGCAAATGATAAGCTTAAGGTCCTTGCGGATTATAGAGGTGCTGTTTGGGTGCATAGTGTAAGTGTAGGAGAGACGGCGATTGCACTCTCGATGATCCAGGCATGGCAGGAGGTTGATCCCTCGGTTAAATTTGTGCTTTCGACTACTACTACCACTGGGCAAGCACTGGCTAGAGCCAAAGCATCTGACGGGGTTGAGGTTATTTTCTGTCCAATCGATTTTATACTATTTGTACGCAAGACTGTTAGGATTATTAAACCATCTATGCTCATTATTCTTGAAACTGAAATCTGGCCGAACCTTATTGGTGAAGTTCGCAGAACTGGTGCTCCGGTTGCTCTGGTTAATGCAAGGATATCCGACCGTTCGGCTGCAGGTTACAAGCGGTGGTCTTTGTTTTTTGCTCCTGTGCTGAATAAATTGTCTTTGCTGTGTGTACAGACGGAAACTGATGCTGAGCGGTTTCTTGCAGTCTCTTCTCAATTACACCCAAATATCTCTGGAAATTTGAAGTTTGACCAGAAAATTCCTGCGAAACTCGCAAAAATTGATCTTGTAAATTATTTTGGCAACGGGAAGAATCAAATAATCCTCGGGGCAAGTACGCATCCGGGTGAGGAGAAACTTCTGGCGGAGACATTCAGAAAAATGCGAACTTCGCAATCTAACCTTAAGTTGATTCTTGTTCCGCGTCATGCAGAGCGGGGAGGGGAGATTGCTGGAATTTTGAAAAATTTGGATTTGAGTTTTATCCGCAGATCTGAAAATAGTGCTGTTTATGAGAATGTTGACGTTTTATTAGCAGATACGACTGGAGAGATGCTTGCATTTATGAGTGTAGCTGATATTGTCGTGATGGGCAAAAGTATGGCCGGTCAGAATGAGGGCCATAATATTATAGAGCCGGCGCTTTTAGGTAAGCCGATTGTTACCGGAAGCGAACTTCGCAATTTTAGATTTGTCTTGAACGTGATGAAGAGCGATGATGCTTTAATCACAATTGACAGTGACTCCGAGTTGGAGTCCGTTCTGTCAGAACTTCTCGATTCTCCTGAGAAATGTAAGCAGCTTGGAGAGCGGGCGGCAAAGTCTATAGAGAAACATAAAGGTGCTACAGAAAGAACAATTAAATTATGCAGAAAATTACTCAAATAAGTAGAGCAAGGAGAGGCGAGGTTACGCCCGAAATGCTCAAAGTGGCTGAAAGCGAATTCCTAAAGGCGGAATTTATCCGTGATGAGGTTGCCGCTGGCAGACTTGTTATTCCGGCAAATGTAAATCATAAAAATATTATTCCAATTGGTATTGGTAAGGCATTGAGAACAAAGATTAATGCGAATATCGGTAATTCAACACTGACAAGCTGTCCGAGTATGGAAGTTGAAAAACTGCAGACGGCATTGCGGTATGGAGCAGATACAGTAATGGATCTCAGTACTGGTGAAAATATTTGCGAAATTCGCAAAGCGATTATTGCAGGAAGTGTTGCGCCTATAGGAACTGTGCCGATCTATGAAGCACTTGGATTAGTGGATGATCCTATGCAACTGGATATTGACTTGCTGCTAGATGTAGTGAAGCGTCAGGCAGAGCAGGGGGTGGATTACATGACAATTCATGCTGGACTTCTTAAAGAGCATGTGCCAGCAGCAATGAAAAGATTACTTAAAATTGTAAGTCGCGGCGGTGCAATAACTGCTCAGTGGATGAATCACCACAACAGGCAAAACCCGTTTTATGAACATTTTGATCGTCTGCTTGATATTTGTAAAGAGTATGATGTAACGCTCTCACTTGGCGATGGACTTAGACCGGGGTGTCTTGCTGATGCATCAGATGATGCGCAATTCGCAGAACTGGATGTCCTTGGCGAGCTGGTAACACGCTGTCGTGCAGCAGAAGTGCAAGTAATGGTCGAGGGGCCAGGACATATTCCGTTGGATGAAATTGAGATGAATATGAAGAAAGAAGATGAGATTTGCGATGGTGCACCATTTTATATATTGGGTCCGATTGTAATAGATTGCGCTCCAGGCTATGACCATATTACAAGTGCCATCGGAGGAACACTCGGGGCATATTTCGGAGCATCAATGCTCTGTTATGTTACACCTAAAGAGCATCTAGGGCTTCCGAATGCGAATGATGTTCGTGATGGGGTAATTGCGTATAAAATTGCGGCACACGCAGCGGATGTTGCACTTAAGCGTCCACATGCACGTGAACGTGATGATGCAATAAGCAAGGCAAGGATGGATTTTAATTGGGAGAAGCAGTTTGACCTAGCACTAGACCCAGACAAGGCTCGCGAACTTCGCAAAGAGGCACTAGCAGAGCAGGAGCAACCAGAAGTTTCAAAAGAGTCTGAAGAGAGTGATTTTTGTACAATGTGCGGCCCAAAATTTTGTTCAATGAAAATTAGTAGTGAAATTAAGAATTTAGAAGATGAAAGTTAGAATATACCGCAAGCGGTAGAGATCTTAACTTTCTTTTGCTAGCTAATTAAGTTTAAAGAAAATGTTAAGATCGCATCCGTGCACAGTATATCAAAACCCATTTAGGATTTGGAAAATATTAGTATGAGCATAGTTAGTTGGTACAAAAAAAGAAAGGCGAGAAAGCATCTTAAGCACTTTAAGAAGCATATTAAGTATCTTGCACATGTAAATGATGATATTTTTGCTGATGCAACAAAGGATAACTTGAACGAACTTCTCACGGATGCAGGTACGATTGATTCTGACAATCCAGATGTGGTTTCTGAATTTCTAACAAAAGGTTCTGAGCGGGTGATGGATATTCTCCCAAAACGTACACATTCGCTTCTTCGCGAATATGCAGATATTTTGGCCGTTGCTCTGACTGTTGCCTTTGGGCTCCGAGCACTCTATCTGCAACCGTTTAAGATTCCGACAAGCAGTATGCAACCGACTCTCTTCGGTATCCATTTTATAAAAGACACCGAATTGCCGGACGGATCGCGAACGCTACCTGATCTACCGCAACCGCTTCACTATGCACTCTACTCTACTCAGACAGCAAAGGCGAAGATTTCTCATGAAGGGGTGCTGAACTCGAATAGTTTTTCGCAATATACGAACCGCCTCTTTAATCAACGCACATCATTTTATATCGGTGGTGTAAAGTATGATCTGCCTGGGGATTTTTCGCAAGTATTCAAATATTGTGATTTTCAGAGTAAAGTGAATACAGGGAAGATGCTTGAAAAATTTGAAGAATCATTTATTTATGATCCATCACGTATCGGCTCAAAACAGGATCCGGTAAAGCAACACTATATGGATAGACCTTTTGCGGAGGGGGAAACTTTGTGTGATGGTTGGCTTTCTTTAGGCGATCATCTGTTTGTAGATCGTGTAACATTCCACTTTCGGGATCCTGCAAGAGGGGACATTACAATCTTTACTACAAATGGGGTTAATACTGGCAGTGATGGGTATTTCTTTATTAAACGGCTGATCGGCTTACCAGGCGACCACCTTAAAATTATTGACAAGCTTGTGCATGTGAAACCTAAAGGTGAGTCAGAGTATAAACCGATCACAGATTTCGGAATTGAAGGTATAAATCGTATCTACAGTGGCAAGAGTGGTTATCATGGACACCTTCCATACTGGTTACTCTCACCTTCAAAAGAGGAGAGGGATTCCTGTGCTTATCAGGTAAATTCTAAAAATCCATTAGCACAGGTTGTTTTTGATTCCGAGGGCGGAATTATTATCCCAGATGAGTGTTATTTTATGATGGGTGATAACAGTGCAAATAGTAGTGACAGTCGACGCTGGGGCTTCGTGCCGCGCAAAAATATTATCGGTAAAGCTTGTTTCATATTTTGGCCGTTTTCAAGAAGATGGGGAATTGCTGGATCCACACCGCCACTTGATGTTCCGACCCAACGTAATAGAGATTTTATGCCAACAATGCAGTTGCAGTAGGGAAGAGGTTCAAATTTTTAGATTTTAGGTTAAAATAGGGGGGCAAAGCCAGTAGTGTATACTTTACGCGGGTGAAATCTTAGCATTTCGATTAAGGTTGAGTAGTCAATAAAAGAAATACAAGATATCTACCGCTTGCGGTATGGTAAATCGAGGAGTTTACAGTTTAAATTTGTATATGTTTTTTGTGTAGTTTTCCCACTCTTTTGTGTGGGGTTTAGAATAACAATAAAGGAGATTTTAGGTTTCGGTTTGTTAAAAATCAGAGATCTAAGCATAAATTATGAGTATATATTTTGATAATAATGCTAGTACGGCAGTAGCTCAAGAAGTTCTTGAAGAGATGTTGCCCTTTTTTAGAGAATCCTTCGGTAATCCTTCTAGTATGCACTCTTTCTCGCGCAATGCTGGGGCAGCTCTTGATTGTGCCCGTAAGCGAGTGGCACAGCTTTTGAATAGTGATGCTGAAAATATCGTTTTTACTAGTAGTGGTACTGAAGCAAATAATCTTGCTCTCTTTGGAATAGCTGCGAGCCACACTGGAGGACGAGCAAGGTTTGCAGAATCAACATCTGATAATGGACATATCATTACATCATCTACTGAACATGGTAGTGTTCTGAACACTTGTCGTGAACTTGAAAAATGCGGCTTTAAAGTTACATATTTGCCTGTAGGAATTGATGGACTTCTTGATCCCAAAGAGTTACAAAATGCAATTTGCGATAACACTTTTTTAGTGTCAATAATGGTTGCGAATAACGAAACAGGTACTGTTCAAAAGATTAAAGAACTTGCGAACATCGCACATTCACATAATCTTATTTTTCATACAGACGCAGTACAGGCTATCGGTAAAATGAAAGTCGATGTCGAAGAGCTTGGTGTTGACCTTCTCTCGCTTTCTGCTCATAAAATATATGCCCCGAAAGGCGTAGGTGCATTGTACATTCGCAAAGGCATAAAAATAAAACCTATCCTCTTTGGGGGATCTCATGAGAACCACCTGCGTGCAGGAACTGAAAATGTGCCAGGAATTGTAGCTCTTGGTAAAGCATGCGAAATGATTACAAATAATCTGCAGGGTGATATTGATGCTATGCAAACTTTGAAAGAGTATATGATTGAGAAAATTGAACAATCATGCCCTGATGCACTCTTTAATGGCTCCATGATCGAATCTTTGCCAAATACCCTGAATGTAAGTTTTTCTGAGCTGGATTCTACATCACTTGTCTCCTTGCTCGATGAACAGGGAGTTGCTGTAGGCACAGGTGCTGCATGCAAGTCCGCAACCCCTGGGGCCTCACATGTCTTAACTGCAATGCAACTAGAGAAGAAACGAAGATTCGCAGCTATCCGTCTCTCTTTAAGTAAATACAATACATTAAAAGAGATCGATACTTTTATTGAAAAAATAACAGAGATCCTTAAATAATCAACGTCGAGTATTTAAGGATGCAATAATTGTATTTTTAATGATATGCATAGATGGAAGTATTGCACCTAGCAGGCCGATCAATAGAGTTACAGAAAGCCCGGCAATAATTACAGATGAATCAACGATTAGAGAAAATGCGCTATTCGCAATTTTTACCGGAACCCCATTTAGGAACAAGCCTGGAATTATACCGAGAATTCCGCCAAGTAATGCAAGAAAGATTGATTCAAAGATCAGAGTTGCAATTATATCAATTCTGCTGAATCCTAGGACTCTTAGTGTTCCAAACTCACGCATTCTGTTTACAATTGCAGTGTACATAGTATTTATTCCGATAAGAATCGCAGCAACTAGAACAGCAATAGATGTGATAAATGATATCCAGACAATCCATTGGAGATTTTTTGAGAAGTCACGATAATAAGTGTTCTCAATCCAACCTTTAAAATACCTACTTATCGCTCCTGTTTTTGAAAAAGAGGTTAATCCTTTCTCTGCAGCTTGTTTATCCGTAAACGCAATGACTGCAAATGTATGAGTTCTGCGTTTAAGTATTGTCATAAGATCTTCGTCAACGCACCATAATTCCGATTCAAACAGACTGTTATTTGCCTCAAATTTTCCACATATTAACCACTCGACATTTTCAAATTTAATATAACTTCCAATTTTTAAGGTATCCTCAGTTAATCCTAGTTTTATATAAACGGTTTTTCCCACCATTATCTCATTGGCATTCTCCGGAAAATTGCCCTCAATTAATTTTACTTTTCTATGAACTTCATAGGCAATATTGCTGACACCCCGAATGCTTAAAGGTGCTTTTCCTTTTTTATCGTCACTTTCGGCTATGCTTACATGCATTACTTCAGGAGAGATCAGTTGGTCTCCATTTGCGTCTTCCGCAATATCTTTAAGCTGCATAAGGTGTACAAGTTCATCACCTTTAATAGAACCGAACATTACACTTTTTCCCTTACGGCTAATTAAAAGAATATTCTTGTCATCGCCTGTTGCTGTTGTCCTGATCGCCAATCCTCGAGATAGCGAAAACATAAGAATTATAGCAAAAATGGATAGGAATAATCCTCCAATAGTCATTAGCGTGCGCCATTTTCTGCGTAATAGATTCCTTATAGCATATTTTGTCATTATCCGCATTATTCACTTTTCCTTATTGCATTACAGATATTTATACGAGATGCCTGCCATGCAGGTATAATACTTCCGAAAAAACCAGCAAGTGAAACTATTCCGAGAGTTACAGCCCAGGTATAGAAATCAGCAGTCATTGAGATACTGACAGCAGTGCCCCACGTTGGCAGGGTGTCAGTAATTCCAGAAACAATAAATCCCTGAACAATTAATGCACCGATGATACCACCAGTCAGGGTGTATATAACAGCTTCACCTATGATTAGTAGCATAATCGCCATCTTAGAAAATCCAAGAGTTCTGAGGACTCCCATTTCAGGGTATCGCTCTCTAGCTCCCATGGATATGGCGTTGCCTATTGCAACAAGCATTACCATTAGAATGATTGAAATAATAATTCTACTCACTCGCATAAGATCATCCAATTGCTCAATTGCTGCAAGTAGAAAAAGGTGCTCAGGTTGCGTCAAAGTATCAACGGTAAGAGAGGAGAGGGCATCAATCTCTTTGCAGACCGTATTTGGATCAGCACCCGGATTTAGCCGTACTAGTACATGGTTTGCTATTCCCTGTTCATCTACCGCCTCCTGAATGAAGCGACGACCAGCAATAATAATATTATCTTGTGAGGCATTTTCGCATTTAAAGGTTCCGGCAAGAGTAAAACTTATTCCATTTAACTCCTCAAGAGTTATGAAATCACCCGTTTTCCAGCCAAAGCGATTTGCGACTTTAATCTCTGCAATGGCAGAGGTTTTTGATGCACGTAATTTAGCCAGCACATCTGGGGCGATGTTGTATTTGTAAAACGATGTAAAGATCTCTTTATCGACTCCATGAATTGCCATAACATCTGTAGTTGAGCCACAAGCAGTCATCAGCAATTTTACAGGCATCACTTCCGCAACCTGCGGAAGGAGCTTCCCGATTTGATTCATCTCACTTTCGGGGAGCTTGTTACTCGTCGGTCAGTGTCGGCCCTTTTGGGTAATAATTAGATTGGATTCTCCTCCAACCTGATCAATAAGACGATCAAGACTGTGTGCGGCAGTGATAAAAAAGCATATTATTAATGCTCCCATTATACTTCCGAAAACTGTCGCAAAAGCTCTCACTTTCGACCTGAAAATATTTTTAATGATTAACAGTAAAAATTTATCTGGCATTGCTCTCTATTCCTTTTGTTTATTTTTAAAAGATTATCTATTTTTAGTATGCAAAAATAGCGAATTTAACTATAATAATTTTCCTTTTGCAAGTTTCACTTTACGATCTGCGAATTCCGCAGCGGCGTCATCGTGTGTAACCATAAGAATGGTCTTGTTTAGCTCTTTATTCAATGACTTCAGTAGGGTCATTATCTCCTGCTCAGATTCGGCATCCAGGTTTCCTGTAGGCTCATCTGCTACTAGGAGATGAGCATCTGTTACGATTGCTCTAGCAATTGCAACCCTCTGCTCTTGTCCACCTGATAGTTCACGTGGGAAATGTTTGGCACGTTCAAGAATGCTGACCGCTTCAAGTGCAGCAACAACATGATCATGTCTATCTTTTTTTGACATCGGCAACAGCAGGAGAGGGAGTTCTACATTTTCGTATGCAGTTAGAACCGGCAAGAGGTTGTAAAACTGAAAAATATACCCGATATGACGTGTGCGCCATTTTGTTTTTTGCGTTTCCGACATTCCTGTAATTTCTTGTTCATCAACAAAGACCTGTCCTGATGTAGGGGCATCGACTCCTGCAATAATATTAAGAAGTGTTGTTTTTCCAGATCCAGAAGGTCCCATAAGGGCAACAAATTCACCAGCTTCTACTTCAAGGCTGACATGGTCAAGTGCGTGAATTTCATTATCGCCTTTTGTATAGATCTTCATAAGATCCCGTATCACAATGTTTTTACTCATACTATAATTTCCTTAAAAACTGAATAATTTTACAACTCTTCTACCTCAACCCCATCTTTTAATTTGCTTAGATTGTTAATAATCACTCTTTGTCCGAATTTTACTCCAGTAATGTCGTATGAATCTCTTTTCTGTTTTACGATTTTTACAGGTGTTTTTTTTGCCATATTATTTTCAACAATATATACATAACTTTTTTCATGTTGTGATATTACAGCAATTTTAGGAATAGTGATATCCCCAGAACTGGTTTTTGAAACCTCACCTTTTTTATCAAAAAATGTTATTTTTGATGTCATTTCAGGGAATAGCATATCATCTGGATTATCAATTTTTACTCGTACGGTGATAGTGTTTTTTGCGAGATCCGCAAGAGGTTCTATACGTAAAACCTTGCCTTTGTACTCTTTATTTGGCTGAGCATCTGTTCTTACAATAACTGGTGCATTTTTGGTTACAGCCCCGATGCTCTCTTGAGTTACATCAACACGTGCTTGCATTTTTTTAGGATCATAAAGAGATAGAAGGGTGGAGCTAGTATTTTTATTGTCGACTCGTACCCATTGACCAACTTTTCTTTTAACATGCAACACCTTCAACGGAGCTCCGTATTCCGGAACTTTGATCGTACAGTACTGAAGATATCTCTGAGCAAGGTCAAATGTCGCTTTCACTCTTTGGTATTCTGCTTTAGCTACCAAAATCTCCTCTTCACGATAACCAGCTTCCATTTTTTTCATTTCAAAAATTGCCTGATTATATCTTGCCTCAGCACGTTTATAGATCGCAAGTGATGTATCGATTGTTTTTGCCGACATCACGTTTTCACCAACTTTTATATTTCTATCATGAAGAGCTTTGGCTATTCTCAATCGTTCCTTAAAATCAGTAACTGTGTGTTTTGCAATATTTAAGTCTTCTTTTCGGTATCCCTTTTTCATCATATTATAATGACTTTCAGCTTTAAGTAGATTGGCTGCAGCAAGTTCAAGTTCGGTTTTTTTGTCACAATCGTACAAACGTACTAGCACTTGTCCGGGTTGGACGATTTCGCCATCTTTTACTAAAATTTCATCTATTCGTTCAGAGATCCTGCAACTAATTTCAATGGGCTGTTCCGGCGTGGCAACTTCTATCCACCCACCAGCTGTAAAACTTTTTAGGCTTGCTCTGCCTGATGAAGATTTTGCAACAACAGTTTTTACTTTTAAAATCCCGCTACTTTTATATTGGGAATAGTACCCAGTAACTCCACCAATGATAAATGCGAAGATGGCAACTAAGAGCAATATTAATTTTCCACCACGACCATTTTCGCGTTGATGATCTCCAATTTTTAATCGATCTAAATCCATGATAAGTTCCTAGTGTAAATTTCGTACTATTCACTATACTATAGTTCTCGCTAGTGTTATGTCAAGTGCTTTTTTTAATTTAATCCCTTATCTTTTAGTAAACATTCCATTTTAGGTGGCTGAAAGGCGAGTGTGTATGGAATAGTATAGTCATTTAATATAATTTCTTCTTCACTAGAATTGATGGGGGGCATTGTATCTAAATAGTGACTGAACGAAAAAGAGTCATTTCATAACAAAACTCTTTTTGCGAAATTTGAACATTAAATGTTCAAATTTCACCATCCTCTTAATTATATCAAATAATTACACCGCTTTCTGAAATGGGGAGTCTGTCTGCGATTGTATTTGTGCTTGTACCTGCGGTTGTACCTCTGCCTGTCTTTGCGTCTCTGGAATTGTTTTTGGGGCATAGTTTTTACGCTTATTCACATACCCCCAGTTTGTCAATTTTAGTACGGCATTTTGCAGTAATATGCGAAGTGCGCAACCTTCACCCATTGTGAGATTCTGTTGTAGTGTTATTACTCCCTTTTGAGATTGATGTGATATCTTCATGAAATATCCGCCATGCTCTCTGTTTTGAATGAAGTTGATAATCTTGTTTTCAGTGCCGTGTTGATGGAAAATCTTTCCGCCATTCCCGGCCTCCTTTTGCTGATCTTCAAGTACGGCAATAATTTCTGAAATATCAGTAATATCCATTTTTACACAAATTGCATTATCCCAGTCAAATCGGGGATTGCCATTTGCATCCTTCTCTAACTGCTTGGCAATTGAGAAAAAGAGCTTCCATGGGGAAAATTTTTCTTGACCCTTAAATGATAACTGCCACTCTGTTGCTGATCCTGTTCCCTGCTTGTTTGCCTTGTACACTCTGTAATTACTCATCATCGACCTCCTCTTTTGTTAGATGTGTGCAAAAAAAAATCATATTTTGCACTATTTATTATTCGCCTCTTCTAAAGAATACCCTAATAAAGCACAGTGTCAAGCTGTTTTTGAAAAAAAGATTGATTTTTTTTAGATTTGTGGCACATCAGAGGAGTATGCTTCTAGTGCAGTATAGAGCTTGATAGCTTCAGGCAGAGTTTTCTGTAAGTCGGAATTTATTCCGACATTCAACCTTGCTGGTATCTTCAATAATCTGAAGCGACGGTTTAAAGACCGTCATAGGTTTGCGAACTTAGCAAATTCCCTAATATCAAGAGGAGGTTGATAATCAACCTGTCCCCTTTTTTATTTTACCGCAAGCGGTAGATATCTTGTCTTTCTTTTGGTAGCTAATTAAGTTTATAGAAAATGTTAAGATTTCATCCGTGCAAAGTATGTAAGGGAATATTAAATGTAAAACAAGCCCCTTTCTCTGGACCATTTTTTGCTACGATGGAGCCATTATGTGCATGAATGATTTCTCGGCATATTGGAAGGCCTAGACCTGTACCACCTTTTCTTTTACCCTCTCCCACCTGTATGAATTTATCAAAAATATTATTAAATTCCTCTTTTGGGATGCCAGGCCCTTCATCTATCACTCTTATGATCACTTCCTTCTCTGCTTTTTCCAATTTTACTATTATTTTTGATCCTGATGTGGACATCTTTAGCGCGTTGCCCAGTAGATTTCTAAAAACTCTGGCAATCATCTCTGAATCCATTGTAATAATAAGTTTTTTTTCAGGAATATCGAGAATTAATTCTATCTTTTTTTCAGTAAAGGATGCCTCCAACTCATTTTTAACCTTAATTATAATCAAGTAAATATTTGTAGGTTGGAAGTTAAACTGGATATTCCCTGATTCTAGTTTTGCAAGGTCGAGAATGGAGTCGAGCATTGCCATCAATCGCTCTCCACTCTCATTTATATTGTTAAAATATTTGTTGATTTTTTCAGGATTTTCTTCAACGGTTAAGTTTTTCCCCAATCGAGCATAGCTCAAAATTCCGTGAAGCGGAGTTCTTAGTTCATGGCTAACATTCTGGAAAAAGGTTACTTTTGCCGAGTCCGCTTTGTTTGCTTCTTCCAGGGCTGTCGTTCTTTCATCAATTGTTGTAGCAAGGTTTGAGTAGAGCTCTTTTAATGTTCCCGCCATGTGGTTAAATGCACGTGAAATAAGTCCTATTTCAGATTCATCTTTACTTGGCAGTTTGATATTAAAATCGCCATGTTCAATTTTTTTTGTTGCAACAATCAAGCTATGAAAGGGTTTTGATAGCTGTTTATGCAGAAGAATAAGTAGCACAACAAAACCACAAAGAAGTGTTACCATTCCAACAGCGATTAAAAAATATCTGGATTCTATTTTAAGGACAGGAAATGTATTCTCGTTTACAATTTTCATTACTCCCCAGTCAGGTGGAGTTATCGGTTGAGCAGAAATGAATATTTTCTCCCCATTAATAGTGGCGGAAATTTCTCTACCATGTTTTTTAATGCTGAATGCTGTTGCTATAAGTTTTTTTACTAATTTATTTGCAGGTATTCTTTTGTTTTGTAAATTGTGTCGAAAATCTTGATTTGAAAGTGAAGCATATAGGATTGTACCTGTTTTTAGGGAAAATACTATAGTTTTTGGCAATGCATCATCTTCGCTTTTGATTAGTTGTGATGTTACAATGTTTGTTACATCTACATTTATAAAAAACATACCATTGATATCACCTTTGCCTAATGGGCGGAAAGCATAGGAGTACCATTTTAGTTTTTTTGGTAGATAGTAAAAATGTGACCATGTTGTGGAATGTGGATTAGAGATGGCCTTTGAGTAGCAATCTTTTATTATTTTCTGTTGTTGCGGTATTATAGAAGCAGTTTCTTGTGGCAGATGCATCCCGATTTCTTTAGAGTAAAATCCGTACTCCTGTGATAAAATCATCCAGTCGTTCTGGTGATAGTCAAAATATGTTTGAACCCACAGTTTAAATGTTTTCTCTTCGGGGTGGGTTTCGTTGCTAAATGCGGAGGCATCGTCTGCCATCTTATTTATTATCATATCAGCACATTTTAAATTTATATCATTTGATATTAAAAGTTTCTTATTTCGTTCATGCAGTTGATGTTGGTAGTTGATTATTGCAAGTTTTGTGGAGTGGCTTTGTATAATTCCAGATGCGAGGATTACAGTCATTGCAAATGTAAGTCCAAGCGAAAATACCAGTTTCCAGACAATAGATCTGTTAACTGTAAAAATAAGCATATAAATACAGGCAATTAAGGTGTTAACAATCCATGCAATGTGCCACGTCCACCATAAAACCCCCCAGGTCTCAGATTCACGCATCAGGAGTGTCATTTGGGCAAGAATACATAGTGTTATGGCAATTAATAAATCCATACTTTTTTTATTAGTTATATATTTATGCAACCATATTACAGCGGTAATGAAAAAGCATGCAGATGGGATAAGTAGCAGGATTGATCCGAATATGGATATCGTTCCTTTGGGTGTAATGAGGCGAGGTAAAAGTTGCTTCATGGAAAAAGGGATCCAGGCAGCGAGTACTGAGATGAGGATTGTGGGAATCACAAATTTTATTATAGCACCAGTGACATCAGAACTTTTTTTATTTCTTTCTGGAATGGAAAAAAGAAAGATTAGGGATCCAGTAAGAATGGAAAAAGTTCGTAGCCAGAGAGCCTGCTCAGTACCTGGCGAATTTATTGCATATATGAAGTTTAATATGCCCATCGATAGAAAGCCACAGGCAATAAAATTGAATCTATTTCGTCCCGTTGTTCTGTAAGTTTCGAATAGCAGAAGAAATAGAAACATATTGAGAAATGCACCAGTCCACTCAAGCATTGCGATATCAGTGTGATTT
Organism: Kiritimatiellota bacterium; assembly: GCA_030590505.1. Taxonomy (GTDB): domain Bacteria; phylum Verrucomicrobiota; class Lentisphaeria; order Victivallales; family JAADHT01; genus JAUUYH01. Next base: position 10,734 of record JAUUYH010000003.1, on the reverse strand, counting down.
TGCCAGGAGAGTTCTCCCCATGAATTTTTAAAGAAATAGAGAACTGCTATTGGGAGGAATAGAATAATTGCAAGGAAAATAAAAAGGATAATACTCTCCTTTTTTGAAATTTTACCTTGTGTTAATATAGACATATTATTTGTTAGCGTTTAAAATTGCTCCAATATTAGACATGTATGGAAGTACCGCTCTGACTGTAACTGGAGACAACTCTTCTTCATATCTCTTTATAGATTTTGCAAGAGATTCCATTTGGGGCTTAAATGCTTTTGCTATGTCAGGTTTGAGCTTGCTAATCTGATTTGAAAGTACAGCTTCATTCGATTTTAACTGTAAATAGGTATATGCCATCATTATTACAGAGGCAGATTTTAGGAATTCCTGATAATTTTGAAACCCATGCTTAATTGCACGTTGATTCAGAGAAGTTGGTGTGGCTAGTTCGACTGATTTTTTTTTATTTGCACTGTATTTGAGAAAAAACGGCAGTAATTTTATAGATTGTTCCACCTGCAAAGTAGTCAGCTCAATCTTTTTTTTAGAAGGATTTGTGCTATTTTCAGAGAAAGATATTGATGGTAGTGAAAAATATAATACCACTATAAGTAGCAAAGTATGTGCTGCAATGTGTTTTGTCATAATCGCCTCCTCATTTAAGTATACCGCAAGCGGTAGAGATCTTGTTTTTTTTTGGGCTACTCAACCTTAATCGAAATGCTAAGATTTTACCCCGTAAAGTATATTTCTCTTAATCCTTTGAGAGAACTAATGCTCCATTTGTGCCGCCAAAACCGAAACTGTTGCTTAAAGCATGTCGAATGGTTGAATCTTTTTGTGCTTCTCCTCTAACTAGATTCGCCCAACTAAACTCATCTTCAGGATCTTCAAGATTGGCCGTTGGGCTTATAAAACCTTTATCTAGCATTATTGTGGTGAAGATCGCCTCTATTGCACCAGTTGCACCTATCATGTGACCTGTCTGAGACTTTGTGCTATTTATAGCAACATTGCCAGCATGGGAGCCGAATAACTGTTGTATCGCACGCATTTCAAGAGGATCTCCAACTGGTGTTGAGGTGCCGTGAGTATTAAGATATCCGATATCTTCTTTTGCGAGACCCGCATTTTTAATTGCCATACTCATCATTTCGCATGCAGATGAACTGTCAGGCACAACCATATCCGTTGCGTTGCTGTTTGCTGCAATTCCTGAAATGTAGCTTTTCGGAGTTACACCTCGTTCTTTTATGCTTTTTTCTGATTCAAGGATTAATATCCCGGCTCCGCCAGCTAGGACAAAACCGTCCCTGTTTTTATCAAATGGCCTGCTCGCCTTTTGTGGAGTATCATTATAGTTTCGTGACGTTGCCTTCATTGCGTCAAAGCCTAATGCCGTAACCCAGTTAGCCTCTTCAGTTCCGCCTGTAATAATTATATCATAAACACCATCTCTGATTAGTCGAGTCGCAATCATGATTGCATGTGAACCGCTTGTGCATGCTGAACTTATTGCATAGCTTTCGCCTGTCAGACCCAGAATAAGTGAAATATTTGATGCAGCACAGGAGGTCATTGTTTTTGGAACAATAAACGGGCTGACACGTTTGACTTTTTTAGTATCAATAAGCCTCTTCGCGGTTTGATATACTAGATCATACGGGCTGCCGGCACATCCGAGAATTACAGCAATGCGCCTGCCTTTTACCTCTTCAAGAGAGAGACCTGCCTCAATTAATGCTTCATAAGCTGCGGCAATTCCCATTCTTCCATTTGCCGTGGTAAATCGTGCAATTTTTTTATCAATAAGAATGCATTCAGGGTTTTCATCCGGTACTCCGCATACCTGACTTTCAAGATGTTTATCCTTCCATTCAGGTATGAATTGTATGCCGACTGTGCCAGATTTGAGAGATCGTTCATTCTCTTCAATGCCATTCCCTATCGGGGTAATTAGTCCCCTTCCTGTAATTGCCACTTTCATTAAATAGTATTTCCTAGTTAGTTCGCATAAGCTTTTATTAAAAGCGTATATACCTCGTATGGTTATCTGCTTTGCAGATCTGTCGCCATGCTCGAGTAAACATCGAGGTAGTTTTTTTATATATATCAATAATTAGATATTAAAGATGTTAAGAGCCATTCATTTAATAAGCAAGAAGCTAGCATGAATAGAAAAAAAAGCAAGTAAGAAAGCTAGAATCATTTTATATTATCGGTGGTTTAACAGAAAAGAATAGGGATTGGTCTATTTTTTTTCTTCAGTAGCTTGCGTTGTCCCAACGCAAATAGCAAAAGCTGAAAGAGATGTAAAAGAATAAGCAAAAGAGTAGTCTGTAAGGCTTTATTTGCTGTTTTTTAAAATTCGCTATTGAATATTCAAACAAATGCTTTAAATTGTTGCTTGAATCAAATGATTAATTATATAATTTAATAAAGGTGCAATAATGGATACGAAAGAAAAGATTTTATTGGCGGCGGCTGAAGAGTTCTCTAATAATGGTTATCAATCGACTACAACCAGAAATATTTGTCATAGAGCCAAGGTTAATATTGCTGCTATTAATTACCATTTTAGAAGCAAAGAGATACTTTATAAGTATGTCGTCGATTATTTATTTGAGCATACATCTAAGGAGGCAGTCTCCAAGATAGCGATAAAAACAGAGAAAGAGTGGGAATGTGAAATATTTAATTGGGTTCTTGGTATTTTAACAAGTGTTACCAATTCATCTTCTCTTTCGCAATGGAAGAATAAAATATTATTTCGGGAAATGCTTGACCCTTCGGAACATTTCTCTGAATTTTTCAAAAAATATTTTGAGCCATATTTTGTACCTATAGAGTACTATGTAAGCTGTGGGGTTCCCGATGATACGTCAAAAGAGCAAGTTTATATCATTCTGTTCTCTCTTTTATCACAATGTCTTTTTTATGATCAAAACAAAGTAATTGTCCAACAGCTGTTTCAATCTGATTTTCTGAAGAAGGAAAACCGTATCGAAGATATTGCTTCTTATATTACAAATGGAGCATGTTCAAGACTAAAATTTAGGAAGACAATAATATGAGAAATTTTCACTACATAAAGCACGCTAATCATATAACGCATTTATTTTCCCTCAGTATCGTTCTAATTTTTTGCTCATGTGGGAAGAGAGAGAAAATCGACAAGCCTCCAGTCAATGTTGAAGTTGAACAACCAAAATATATGAAATTTAAAAAAAAGATCAGGGTCCAAGGAAATATTGAGCCGAAGGAATACGCTGATATATGCGCGCGTATTGATGGTGTACTGGAAAATATGATGGTTGAAGAAGGTGATGTAGTAAAAAAAGGTATGATGTTATTTCAATGTGATAAATTTAACCTTGAAAGTGAAGTTGAGGTTGCTGAGCAAAATGTAAATGTCGCAAAGACAAAAGTAAAGCGAGCATTGATTCAGCTGGAAATAGAGACGATTAAGCTTGAAAAAGGTGAACTTGATTTTAAAAGAGCAAAAAAGCTGATTGAAAACAGAGTTATATCGAAAGATAATTTTGAACGGATTGAGCTCCTTTGGGAAAAAGCAAAAGCCGATATAAAAAGCGCTGAAGCAAATTTGGAACACACCAAAGCAATTGTTGAGCAAGCTCAAAGCAATGTGAAAATAGCAAAAAAGGAGTTAGACGATTCAATGATCAAGGCTCCTATTGACGGTGTTATTACATCCGTGATAAAGGAGTTGGGTGAATATGCAAAAAAAGGTGATTGTGTTTTAATGGTTGAGAAACCAGATAATCTTGAGATCTCAATTCTTTTAAGCTCCAACTATTATTCGATGATCGAAGCAGGCAAAAGTAAAGCTGTAATCTATAATCTTAATGAGGAAGTGTTAACAGAGTCTGTGATTTCGTACTGCTCTCCCAGTATTGACCCAACTAGCAGAACTTTTGAAATTAAAATTGACTTGCCAAACAATAAAAAGTTGGTCAGTGGAATGCTCTGTTCTATTGATTTGATTTTTCACGAAAAAATGGCTTATGGAGTCCCCACAGAAGCGGTAATGGCAAGACGCGGTAATCGGTCAATTATTTTTGTTGCAAATAAAGATAAAGCTGATGCTTTAGAAATAAAATGTGGAATAATTGACAACAATTATACAGAGATAAAAGATTTTGTTGATAATCATCTTTCTGTAATAATCAAAGGGCAATCTTTTCTTGATGATGGTATGAAGATTAAAATAATCGATAAGAGATCGAAGGAGTTGCACAATGTTTCTAAGTAACTTTTCTATAAAACGTCCAATAGCGATGACGGCGATTATGATTGCTTTAGTTCTTGCGGGGATTTATTCTTATAGAAAAATAGGCCTTAATAATATGCCTGAAATTGACATCCCGTATGTGACAGTTACGACTATTTATCCCGGAGCCAGTCCAGAAGAGATAGAAGTTGATGTCGCAAAGAAGATTGAAGATGCGGTTAGTAATGTGGATGGCTTAAAGCATGTACATTCCAATTGTATGGAAAATGTGTGTATAACAATTTTGGAGTTCCAGCTCTCTATCAATGTTGATATTGCAGCAATTGATGTTCGAGAAAAGATTGACTTGATTCGAAACGATTTTTCGAGTGACGTTGAGACGCCTAAAATTTTAAAATTTGATATTAATGCGAAACCTATTGCGACTCTGTTATTGACAGGTGACTTACCGATAGATAACCTTTATGACTATGCTGACGAAACTCTCTCTGATAAATTATCTACAATCGAAGGCGTCGCAGATGTGCAGGTTACTGGCGGTGAAGAATTAGAAGTTCATATTACAATTGATAAAGAAAAGCTAGCATCAACAGGATTGAATAGTGTTGATGTTATCCGGCAATTAGCATTGAACAATCTTAAAATACCTTCGGGAAATCTGCATGCTGGGATTGAGGAAATTAGTGTAACTTTTGATGCGGAATTCAAAAGCCTAGATGAAATAAAAGCACTTGAGATCGGGCAAAGCGAAATCGGTAGAATATATATCGGAGATATCGCTGAAGTTACAATGATGTCAAAAGATAAAAGAACAAGAGCATTCTACAATGGCAAACCTGCTGTAAACTTAAAAATAACGAAAAAAGGTGAAGCGAATGCTGTAGTGGTGGTTCAAAAAATTAAAGAGCTTGTTGCGAAGATAAAAGATTCAAATGCCATGCCAGGAGGAGTGCAATTGATCTGGTTTACCGATGATGCGGAATTTATTCAATCGAGTGTATCTGACGCATGGTACAGCGTTTTTCTCGGTATAATTCTGACCGCTGTTATTCTTTTTATGTTTCTCCATGAGGTTCGTTCGACAATAATTGTTGTGATCAGTATGCCAACCTCGCTGATAATAACTTTTATGATAATGCGCTATTTTAATTATACATTTAATAATTCAACATTACTTGCATTGGGAACTTCTGTTGGTGTTCTTGTGACCAATTCGATTGTGGTTATCGAAAATGTATTTCAGAAACTTCATGCCGGACTTGACCCCAAAGATGCTTCGAGAAAAGGAACTGGAGAAGTCGCACTTCCTGTTGTTGCTAGTGCTCTTACCAATGTTGTTGTTTTTATTCCAATAGCATTAATGTCATCAATTATTGGGCGATATTTTGCTCCTTTTGCTGTTACAATGACCGCTGTAACTCTTGTTTCACTTTTTATAAGCTTTACTCTTACTCCTCTTCTTTCATCGCAATTGCTTAAAAATAAGATGCCTATACACAAAAAACTGATGAGCTTTTATACAAAATATTGGAATATATTTTATAATGCATGTGAGGGTTATTATTATAAAAGCTTACAAAAAAACAGTCGTCGCCCGTGGATAGTTTTTGTTTTTGTTTTTGCGTTGCTTATTTTTACCTTCATTTTTATTGTTCCCAACGTCGGAATGGGATTTTTCCCTAATAATGACAGAGGAGAATTTGCTGTCAAAATTGAATATCCCTCTTACTACAACATTGATGAGACTATTAGAAGGAGTAAGAAGATAGAAAAACGTATCAGAAAATTGCCAGAAGTTATTACGACATCAACTTTGATTGGTAAAGTACAGGGATCTTTAGGGCAAGTTTCCGAAGGAGTATATCTAGCCGAAATAATGGTCAAAACAACTGAAAAGAATGATCGAGATATGAACATGGAGCAAATGGCAGCTCTTTTCCGCAATGAGTTGCAAAATGAACCTGATTGTATCGTAACTGTTAATATTCCCAGCATTGTCGGTGGTTCAAATTCGGAAATAGAGATGGAAATTGCTGGAGATGACTTGGAAGTGCTTAATGAATTAGGGAAAAAGGTTTCATCTCTAGCGGCAACAGGTGGTTTAATGGTAGATGTGGATAATACCGTTCGTGCTCCTAAACCTGAAATTAAAATTATTCCCAAGCGTCCTATATTACAGGATATGAGAGTGTCAGCACAACTTGTAGGGATGCTTTTGAGAGGGAATATCGAAGGTATAGAAGTAGGAACATACAAAATTGCAGATAGATCTTATGATATAAGAGTAGAATTGGAAGAAGAAAAAGGAGTGGGACAACTCAAAGAGTATACCCTTCTGACAAAGTCAGGGCGTCCTTTGAGTATCGAATCAGTTGCTACCCTTACCCCAAGTACTATCCCTATTCAGATTACAAGAGCAGAAAAAAGACGCATTGTGAAAATATTAGCGAATCCCGCTCCAGGGGTAGCTTTAGGGGATGCTGTAAATCAATTGAGTAAACTTACAATGGAGGTCTTACCACAAGGATATACCATGCGATTTGCTGGCAAAGTTGAAAAGATGAGTGAAGCTCAAATCGATTTTCTTGAAGCAATTATCATTGCATCAATTCTCACATATCTACTTATTGCCGCAATTCTTGAATCATGGACTCAACCATTAATGATTCTTGTAACTCTACCTTTAGCCTTGATCGGACTTTATTGGGCATTGTTTATTGCAGGAATTTCACTATCTATGATGGGATTACTAGGAGGCGTAATGCTGATTGGGATTGTTGTCAATAACGCAATTTTAATTATGGATAATGTTATTATCTTGCGCGCAAAAGGCATACCTCCTAAACAGGCAATGCTTGAATCGGCTAAAGAAAAATTTCGTCCGATTGCAATGACAAGTATTGCTGCAATTTTAGGGATTCTACCAATGGCATTGGGAAATGGGCTGGGTTCTGAACTGCGTTCAGGTTGCGGTATCGCGGTTGTAGGAGGGTTAATCTCATCAACCATCCTTTCCTTGTATGTGATACCATTGATCTATATTCAGTTTGTTAAAGAAAAAACATGATATTAAATCGGCAATATGGGGGGATTGATCAACCTGTCCCTAAGAAAACTTTCCGTTTTTGCAGCATAAAAAGTGTCGGAATGAATTCCGACATACGTAGGACGGTTTTCAACCCGTCACAAATATAACGTTGCAAGCAAAAAGAATGGTCTTGCTGTTTACGGTATGCGAAGTTAGCATTTCCCCCCTGCCTTTGAACAAGGCAGAGGGGAGGGGGTGGGAGATGTCGCTTTTTCTTTTGAAGAAAATTCGACATTGGCTCCAACGACACAAGGTCGCTGGTGGCCTAAGAGAAGAAAAAGCTGAAAGATGTCGATAGTTGCCTTAATTTTTGTCTTAAATTTCTTCATTCACTAGTTTAATTATCGAACGTTTAAAATCAATTTTACTTTAATTTAATCTCCTGTAACTTGCCTTTTCTCTGCTATCAGCTATTTTAAAGCATAAGTAATAGAAATTTTTTTATCATCTCAGGAATGTTTATTATGAAAATATATTATGTACTTTTGGTTTTCGTTTGCGTCTCTCTGTTTTCTTCGTGCGGTAAGGCACCTGCTAAGGAGTTGCCTTCTAAAAAGAGCAATCCCTCAATGACAGAGAGTCGTTCTTCTGAGGAGAGTGATGAAAGCTCTGCTGCGAAACTTGTTGACGCAGATGAGTTTAGTAAAATATTTTCAAATACTGTTCACCAACCAGAGGTGAAGAGCGAGGAGCTGCAAGTTGATGATGGACGCAAGTTTTTCAAATCAGGAGCATTTGTTCAAAATAAATTTGACAATCAGGAATTTATAGAAAGCACTCCACCATCTTCGTCACTGGCTTCAGATGTTGTGAATTCAACCAAATATTCATGGCTTCCTAACTGGAGCTTCTCAGGGAAAGGTGGAGTCAGGCTGCCAGATGCGGTAATATCGCAGGATAAATCTCTTATTGCTGTCCTTGATAATGTTTCATCACAGGGTAAAGCGGTATCTACACTTTTAGTTTTGATAAATGCTTACAATTTTAATATTAATGGTATCTTCTATTTTTCAGGCAAGTTCTTATCGCAGGTAAAGTTTATACCTTCTACAACAAAGGTAGTAGTCTGGGAGAAGAGTCAAAAAGATCTGAATTCGGGATCTCTCCATATCATAGACCTTAAAACAGGTAAGATATCTCTATCATCACAACCTATAAGTGCATCTTCTGCGAATTTCGCAATTACAAAAAATGGAGAGAAACTTATATTAAAACCAGGTAGTAAAAAGAGTAAGCTCTATCTCTTTGAACTTAAAAGTTTTGATCAGATGCCGACTCCCATTGAGTGCAACCAGAAAGAGGGGCTAACTGTAATTTCACCGGATGATTCTCAGTTTGCTCTTATCGGCAAAAATGAGATTGAGGTTTTTAAGTTTTCCGATAATATGAAGCTTAAAGAGATTCCAATTAATTTAAAATCCCTTCCGAATGCCGCTCTTTGTATCGAAAATAATATATTTGCCATGTTGTCATATCAAAACCCACTTAATCTTGTAGTTGATAATTCTTTAAAACAGTTGTCACCTCTTGCGGGTCGTAAACTTTTTTTTAGAGATGATGTTAAGGCGATTGTTTTTGAAGAATATAAGAATAAGGCTGTATCAATTATTGACCTAAAATCACTTAAGAAACTTGATTCTTTCAGCCCCGAAAAACTAAAACCTAAAACTAAAGGAGATGCTCTGCTATTATCATATCTGCCGCAACACAAAAAATATCTTCTATTTGACGGCCAAGGAAATATGTCTCTTTTTTATAGACCTGGTAGAAGATGGCGGAAAACGTTGATTTTTTCCCAAAAGCAGTAATTCTTTGAAAATATCTATCATTTCTTCCTAACTCATTTGAAATTGAATATATAATGGATAAGTTGTCTACTGTTACTTTTCAACTTTATTAATTATTGTTGAGGCAATGACAGTTTAATCTCATTAAGGTGGGGTTGATTATACGATGCTTGCATCGAGACAGACTATACTTTACGCGGGTGAAATCTGAGCATTTCGCTTGAGGTTGAGTAGTCAATCAAAGAAATACAAGATCTCTACCGCTTGCGGTATAAAGATCGTGGAGTTCTGCCGTCAAGCGTCGCTGTTGATTGCGAAGATAGGTTGAAGTAGATTAGAAAATTTATTAACTGAATGTTTAAGGAGTGCTGATAATATGTTTGTTGATGGTTTAAAATTGATGGTTACTGGTATGGGAATGGTTTTTCTTTTCCTTACAATTATGGTTTTGCTTATCACATGGATGGCAAAAATACTTTCTCCGTTTGCTCACCTACTTGAAGAACCTGTAAAAGCAGCGGCGCCCCAGAAAAACACACAAAGTGATAATGATGATGTAGTTGCAGCTATTGTTGCAGCAGTTCATCAGCACAGAGGCTAAAACAGACTCTTTTTAGAGTTTTTGCTTTTGTGGCTTCTTGCTGGATCTTTTCTGCCTATTTGATTCCTGTGCGAAATGAACAGCTTCTTTATTTACACTGTTTTAACAGCTCTTTCAGGGTTGTTTTACCATCGTAAAGGGCTTTGCCTACAATCACACCCTCTAAATTGCTTTTGTTAAGATTTGCGAGTTTCGCAATATCTGAAGCTTCTGAAACTCCACCTGATGCGATAATCGCACATCCTGGAACCCTGCCGCAGAGTTCTGCTTGGGCTTCAAGATTCGGACCAGTTAGCATACCGTCTGTTGATATGTCAGTATATATAAAACGTTTTACACCTTTTTTTGCAAAATCTTCTGCAAGTTTGAATGCGTCCAGTCCTGTATCATTAAGCCATCCTGCAATAGCGGCTTTACCATCCTTTGCATCAATGCCGATTACAATTTTTTCTGCTCCAAACTTTTCTATCATCAAATTAACTAATTCCGGATTTTTACAGGCAATAGTTCCTAGTATGATACGATCAACGCCGGCGGCAAAGACGGCCTCAGCATCTTTAATCGTGCGAATTCCCCCTCCCAGTTCACAGGGAGTGGTGACTGCATCTGTGATTGCTCTTACAGCCTCAAGATTTGCAGGTGCCCCATTTTTTGCTCCATCAAGATCCACAAGGTGTATATATTCCGCACCGTTATCTTCCCACTCTTTTGCCTGTGTCGCTGGTGAGTCTGAATAGATGGTTTCTTGATTGTAATCTCCCTGTTGAAGCCTTACGCACTTTCCAGCTCTTAAATCAATTGCTGGTAGTATTATTAATTTTGCCATAATGATGTTCCATAATTATAGAGATCAAAATCTCTGCTTGTTGATGTTTTGTTGCCTGTTGCCTGTTGCCTGTTGTCTGTTGTCTGTTGTCTGTTGTCTGTTGTCTGTTGTCTGTTGTCTGTTGTCTGTTGTCTGTTGTCTGTTGTCTGTTGTCTGTTGTCTGTTGTCTGTTGTCTGTTGTCTGTT
>JAUUYH010000174.1 GCA_030590505.1 Kiritimatiellota bacterium | reverse complement strand
CTTGATTCAATTGGATATGTGCCTATACGCGATGCAAAAACTATATATGGATTTCTTTTTGTTGCGGCAAATGATAATAAAAAACAGTCCCCTCTTACATCTCCGCTTCTTGATGCGTGCGGAAGTCGTATAGGAATGATGACAGCACTGAAATATAATAAAGGCGACTGGCCTCAATCTATACTAAACCTTGGAACGGATATAAGAAACCAGTTTTCTCTCCTTATGGGCTATATCGAAATGCTCAAGGAAGGTCAGGTAATGGCTCCTGAAAATTATAATGCGATTATTGAGCATTGTAACAATTCAATAACAGAAAGTACGCAAATTCTCGACGCGATGATGGCGGAAGCTGGGATACATTAATTATGAGTGGAGAAATTTTCCTGCAGACAGTTGATGTTTATAAAAGGTATCATGCTGGGAATAGTATAATTCCCGTACTTGAAGGATTGGATATTACTGTTTTTCGTAACGAGTGGATTGCCATCCTTGGCGCTTCAGGTAGTGGTAAAACAACACTCCTTAATATACTTGGAGCACTAGAAAGCCCAGATAAAGGTAATATCTTATGTGATCAAAGATCTTACATAACTATGAATGATCGGGAAAAAGCACAGTTCAGGCTTGATAAAATTGGCTTCGTTTTTCAGGCATACCACATGTTCCCAGAACTCTCAATTTTGGAAAATGTTAGGCTGCCTGCAATGATTAAAAAAAGCAAATCAGACTCTAAAAAGAGGGCAAAAGAGCTATTAGAACAAGTAGGATTAGGCCACCGAATTAGTCATAAACCATCAGAATTATCAGGTGGCGAACAGCAGAGAGCAGCGATTGCTCGAGCTCTAATAAACTCACCAGACCTAATTCTTGCGGATGAACCTACTGGAAATCTAGACTCACATACGGGAGAACAGATTCTTGATATTTTTAAGGAGTTACACTCTTCAAATGAGGGGCGAACCATTATCATGATTACACACGATATGGATGTTGCGAACTACGCAGATAGAAAGATTGTACTAAAAGATGGGAGAATTACCGATGATTTGTGATATCTGCAATATAAATGAGGCGACAATTCATGTCCAAGAACTGAAAAATGGCAAAAAAAAGACATTGAATATATGTCCACATTGTGCTTCAGAACACTCTTTGGCAGAAAAAGAGATAAATGGTTTTAATCTTGCCGAAATTCTATATAATATTTCATCTCAAATGATAAAAAACGGTGAGGAAGGGGAGGGTGGACCAGCAATCCTAAATCCAGACTTTGTCTCAGATGATGTTGCTCACCTGAAATGCTCATGCGGTTGGGATACTGTAAAATTTAGAGAAACTGGCCGACTGGGATGTCCTGAGTGCTATAAAACATTTGCCATACTTCTTAGAGATGCACTTAAAAGTATGCATAAAGGTACCTTTCACATGGGGAAACAACCGGGAACAATTGTTGACACAAATGGTCAAATCGCTACAAAAATACTCAGCCTCCAGAAAGAGCTTGAAGTTTCTGTACAAAAAGAAGATTATGAGAAGGCTGCCGAACTTAGAGACCTAATAAATAGTTTAAGATCCGAGAATACAACGAAAGCAGCAACTAGAAAAACAAAAAAAATAACCACACAAAAAACAAAGAAAAAAAACGGTTGAACCAAAAATAACAATGAAGAACCCTATAGACAAATTGATACTTAACCGTGTAAGTTGGCTTGCTGACTGCGGGCCTGATGATGATATAGCAATTAGTACACGCATCAGACTTGCACGAAACCTTAAAGACACACCTTTCCCTCTTGCAGCATCTGAAGAAGTGCTACAAAAATCTGTTCTTGCTGTACAACTTGCATCGGAAAAATCAAAATCCCTGAAAAATCCTTTCTTTATGGATATGCAGGATTTAAGCGACCTGGAAAGAGCAATCCTCTTTGAAAGACGCCTGATAAGTCTCGATTTCTCTGTGCGTCCACGATGCTCTGCTCTGATTGTTAGCCAACATGAAGATCTCTCTGTAATGATTAACGAAGAAGATCATATCAGAATGCAGGCAATTCATTCTGGCCTACAGTTACTAGATGTCTGGGATAGAATTAATAAATTTGAAGCATCAATTTCCGATCAGATCCCATTTGCCTACGACCAAAATCTTGGTTTTTTGACCTCATGCCCTACAAATGTAGGTACTGGAATGAGGGCTTCAGTTATGCTACACCTGCCAGGGCTTGCACTTGCAAATCAGGTAAAACCACTCATTCAAGGTATCAACAAACTCGGTCTTGCTGTACGTGGAATATTCGGCGAGGGGACTGATAATCTCGGGAACTTATGCCAGATATCCAACCAAAGCACACTCGGTGAGTCTGAAGTAGAAATAATAAAAAGATTAGAGATGGTAATTGCACAGATTATCAATCATGAAAAGAATGCAAGAAGCAAGCTTCTTGAGACAAGTAAAAACCTCCTCCTCGATAATATAGGCAGAGCTTATGGCTTACTTAAATTTTCATATATTATATCATCAAAAGAGGCACTAAATTCACTCTCAATGCTACGATTAGGAGTGGATATGGGGGTAATCAAAACAGTCGATATCCATACCGTAAATGAACTCTTTATACTTGCACAACCTGCACATCTTCAGAAATATGCAGGAAATGCACTATCCCAGGCAGAACGTGACGAAATAAGGGCAAATTTAATACGAGAAAAACTCAAAAAAAACAATTAAGTAAGCGATCCGAATTAGGTTTAATGTCAATACCGAAAATAATAACAAAAAAACCGCTAATAGAGCTATATAACTCCCTTTTCGATCTTTACGGCCCGCAATACTGGTGGCCAGCAAATTCGCAATGGGAAGTCTGTGTCGGTGCAATTCTTACACAAAATACAAACTGGAAGAATGTAGAAAAAGCGATAATCAACCTTAGAAATGCTGACCTGTTACCTAATCGGGGGGAGGGGGAGGATCAGAAATTTTTAACAACAACTGCGAAATTCGCAAATTCACATAGATCCACATACCCTAAAAAACTGTTATCCAAAGATGTTGAAGAGATAGCCCCACTTATTCGACCTTCAGGATATTTCAATATGAAGAGTGAACGCCTCCACTCAATAGCAAAATGGTGGCTTAAAAACTCTGAAAATATAATTAATTCTACCCCCCTCCCTGATATACATTCATTGAGAGACTCACTTCTCTCTGTAAATGGAGTCGGTCCAGAAACTGCAGATACCATTATCTTATACGCATTCAATCTTCCCGTGTTTGTAATTGATACCTACACAAAACGAGTCTGTAATAAATACCTGAACACCCCTATTGACATTGACTACAGTGAATTACAGAAAATCTTCATGGATAATCTTCCAAATAATGCAACTATGTTTAATGAATTCCATGCACTTATAGTACAACATGCAAAACAAAAAAATAGAGGATTCTGATAAATTTACAGCAAAAATAAAGCTATCCTTGCTAACATTAACTTAAATGTGTGCTATAATAGAGAATTAGGTACTTTCCGATTCAGTTCCTACTCTGCTCTGAACAATATTCAGAACGTTATATGTAATCACACAGTATATATTTATTAATTTGTGCCTGTGAATCGGTCACTATTATGTTGATCAGGCTAATCACAGGAAAATTTTATGTTATTTGAAAAATTAGGTCTTCGTCCGGAAATACTCGTAGGAGTAAAAAAACAGGGATATGTCGAACCGACATCAATCCAGGAGCATGCAATTCCAGTTATACTTCAGGGGAGGGATATCCTAGCTGGAGCACAGACAGGTACAGGTAAAACAGCAGCTTTTACACTACCACTTCTGCATCTGTTAAGCAACAATAATAAATCACACACTAAATCCCCACGTTCAATAATTCTCACGCCTACCCGTGAACTAGCGGCTCAAGTAGGAGAGAGTATTAAAACTTACGGAACTGGATTAAATCTTAAATCAACTACTATTTTTGGCGGCGTAGGCATAAATCCACAAATAAAAGCCCTCAGAAGGGGGGTTGATATTGTTATTGGGACTCCAGGACGCCTACTTGATCTTATTGGACAGAAAATTCTGGATCTTTCACGTATTGAAATTATGATTCTTGATGAGGCTGACCGTATGCTTGATATGGGGTTTATTCATGATATTCGTAAAATACTTCGTCAAGTACCCAAGAGCCGCCAAACACTTTTCTTTTCAGCTACATATTCTAAGGAAATTAAAAAATTAGCCGATACAATCCTCAGAAATCCTGAATTAGTTGAGGTGGCACGACAAAACACAGCAGCCGAAAACGTTGATCAAGGCGTATATTTTGTGCCTAAATCACGAAAGCGCGAGCTAATTTCACACCTAATAAAAGAAGGAGAGTGGAGTCAGGTACTTGTTTTTACTAGAACGAAACATGGTGCCAATCGATTAGCAAAACAACTACTAATTGACGGTATTACGGCAACTGCCATACATGGCAATAAAAGCCAAGCTGCTCGAACACGTGCCCTTTCTGAATTCAAAGAGTTAAAGGTTCGTGTCCTTGTAGCAACTGATATTGCCTCAAGAGGCTTGGATATCGATCGCCTACCTCATGTCGTAAACTATGAGCTACCAGAGGTTCCTGAGGACTATGTACACCGTATTGGCCGTACAGGACGTGCTGGCTGTAGTGGAAAAGCTATATCTCTTGTAATGAATGAAGAGAAAAAACTCCTCCGTGCCATTGAACGATTGATAAAAAAAACAGTACCTGTTAATGAAATTGATGGCTTTTCTGAGCCAAGAGCTGTAGACAAAAGACAATCCGACAACTCCAATGACAGAAGACCGCAGAGACGCAGAAGAAGTAGATCAACTTCTAGGAATTCCAGATCTGACAGGCAATAAAAATTGAAAAAATTGCAACGATTGAAGTGATTGGAAGAGGAATACAGAAGAGTTAAACCACTGAGGAAGACGGGGTGAGAGGGGATATTGAAAGGATTTTATCCCCCACCAAGATGGCTTTGATTCTCCGTCACTTTGGGGCGTTTCCTTATAAACAATATCTTACCAAGTGTAGTACTGCTTTCTAGGGATAGAATACCAAAATACAGTTTTGGCCAATAGAATATAAGTTTAGAGTTGCGATTTTCGCAAAGAAAAACTGTCAATTCCGACTCCGACCTTATTCTTGTAAAATTCGTCTCCAATTAGTGGCTAAACTCTTATTTTGTATTGCGAATTAGAGGCTATTTAGATACAATGTCACCCATCAATGATGATAATCCGACACTACGTTCGGGTACTAGTGAAGAAGCAAATAAGCCCCATTTTTTGGATCTTCCTATTCTCTTTAATACTTCGTTGGAGGCGAGACGCCTCCGGGCGAATTCACAACCGAGACGGTTGTGCTACATTGGCGACAAGCCACTTTTGCAAAGCTTAACGGTTACCTTTTTTATGACCTATTAACACATCTCCAAACAATTCTTTAATAGTGTCTTGTTGATAACCTGCTAGCCTTTTACCCCGCACTTGTCGTGCCGCTATAATCTGCAACCATTTCAAATGTAGTTAAACTCTTCTTCTTCAATTCATTTCTACCCGGACAAAGTGACGGATTATTATTATCATTGCAATCATTCTGAACCTGTTTATAATCCACAAGTTATTAACAGGCT
>JAUUYH010000178.1 GCA_030590505.1 Kiritimatiellota bacterium | reverse complement strand
GTGTTATTGCATCAAATATCACTTCTGTGTCATCCATCTCCAGATAGATCAACTCTTCCGGCAGTATTGTCTGATCTATCAGCCTTAATTTCCCGGGTAGAAGGTCTGCACTGGATTCGGCTTTATCAAAAATTATTCCATTACTATTTATCCATCTTACTGCATCAAGCATATAACTCCTCACTCTTTTTAATCCCACCAAGGTGGGTTTTATTCCCCGTCCCTTGGGGTGTACCATATAAAAATATATTTTGCCAAGCTTTTATTAAAAGCGTATATACCTCGTATGCTTCCATCGAGGTAGTTTATTATTTATAATAAAACCCACCTTGGTGGGGTTTAAATTAGTTCCGGCCTACTTGACGGCACTCTTGTAAATGCCTGAGCTGGACATGACTTGGCTATATTGCATTCGTTGCAATTAAGACATCTGTCATGACGCACCTGTAGGACAAGTGAACTATTACCGAAATCGCTACAACCATTCACACATTTAGCACAACCAATACATAAATTTTCATCAATCGAATATTCATAGTATGGATCTTCTATGTATGTACGTTTAATTGCCGCGGTGGGACAGAGTTGATTCTCGCCACCAGTTGTCAATTTTTTTGTACCAG
This sequence comes from Kiritimatiellota bacterium, assembly GCA_030590505.1. GTDB lineage: Bacteria > Verrucomicrobiota > Lentisphaeria > Victivallales > JAADHT01 > JAUUYH01. The sequence continues at coordinate 4,757 of JAUUYH010000178.1, read as the reverse complement.
GCTGAAAATAGCCCCCGCAAAGATTACAGTACCCGCAAGCCGCATATACATGCACGCACTTTACCGCAGAGGGAGTAAGCACACAAGTTGTAGCACATTTACCGCATTTTATACATTTTTCAGGGTCGAGTTGCCATACTTTATGCTGGGAATCTTTGCCATACTTCCTGGAGGAAGTCAAATATAATCCACCGGCCGCAAGAAGGGAAACACAGCCATACCGAACACCGGTTCGGATGAACTCTCTGCGATCCATTGCTTTTTTATCATCATTTTTTTTCATCTCTATCCATCTTTGGCTCAAATACTCTGATATCTTCACTTTTTGAATCCAGAATATAAATATTACCAGCTCTATCCGAGGCTATATCTATGATCACTGTACCATCTTCAAACTTATGAGGTGCGGCAACTACGCATTTGAATTCACCAGTCGGACTGTATATTTTCACCCTTACAATATGCTTCTCTGCTGTTACAAAATCTCCATTTTCAAGCAACAAAATACGTGTAGGGTTACAGCACCCGGAAAATCCTTGAATTCCAACATGCTCAGCACTCCATGAACTTCTCAATTTACCATCATAAGTATAATTTTCAAGCTGATGTATCCCTGGGTTCACAACCCATACTGTTTCATCATTACCTGGAATTACATCAAAATCTGCACTCGGAACGATAAATCCCTGAATTCCCGCGTCTGAATCCCTTTTGCCTATTTCATTTACAATTTCTCCGGAGCGGTTAAGTTGAATCAACACCCTCCTGCCCGCATCTGTTACATAAATAGAATCTCCCTCAATTGCAACAGAGGTGAAAAGTGTATTTTTGGGAAATTTTCTGACATCAAATATCTTCTGATTATTTTTATCAAGCAACATCAATCCTTCTTCAAAACATACTGCCATATCACCATTTTTCGCAATATCAACAGATATCGGAATACCTAAAACTGCAAATTCTTGCAATTGTTGACCTCTGAGATCAAGTTGCAGAACTCTATCTTTTCCAGCCACATAAATAGTATTATCGGAAGCTATAGTCATAGCCGTCGGACGCCTCAAAGGAACCTTCACACCACCTCCACGTTCGACATACTTAACCAATTCAGAATTAACTTTTTTTAGATCACTTATATCATAGGAAAAAGGGTTGACCTGCGACTGACTGCTCTTATTCCCTGCCTTTGTTGATTTATCAGCAATGAACTTTACATAAACCAAAGTTGCGATTATCGCAATTATCGGAAGTCCTAAAAGACAAAACTGAATAGAACGCTCCTTTATTTTGCGATTACTCATTATACATTCCTTCTGTTTTGTGTATCCAACAAGCCCTGCATAGCCATTGAGAATATTTCAAGAGTCCATTCAGCATCAACTAACGCTCTGTGTGCTGGACCATCAGATCTACTCCCGAGGGCAAATCGACTCCTTAAATTCTGTAAACTATAACTCGGCAGTCCAGGAAAGGCAGTTTTTATGATTGGAATAGAATCCATTGTTTTTTCGCTCCAAAGTGGCAAATTATAGCGAAAAAAGCTCTCCTGTAAAAAACTGAGATCAAATTTTGCATTATGGGCGACTAAAGTTGTACCTGCCGCAAATTCGAGAAATTCTTGACCAGTAACTTCAAAAGTAGGAAGGTCATCTACATCTTCGTTGGATATATGATGCACCGCTTGAGCATGACGTGGAATGAAGCATTCGGGGTTTACAAGCCTCTGAAAACGATCTTCTTCACCATTATACTCCACACGAATTGCCGCAATTTCAACAATTCTGTTCTTTTTTGCCGAGAATCCTGTAGTCTCAAGGTCAAATATTGTAAATGGTCCAAGTTCATACCATTTTTTTAAGTTGTCTTTAACGTCACTCATAATGTTGCTTCAATTCCTAACTATACCTATATGCCTACCCGCATAAATACTTAAAAATTAGATCCTTTAATAAAACCCACCTTGGTGGGAAAATAAACCCACCTTGGTGGGAAAATAATATAAGCACCATGTGATTATTACCGTAATTAACAAGAATACCATAATGATACGTTTAATCAATCTAATATTCTCACATTTTTTGGTTTCTCATGCAGAAAACCAGCATAAAAGTTGTGATGTCAACTTGTGATTGGAAGAGAGAAAAGAATTTAGATTAAGAAAAGACGGTCAAGTACGTTAGAGATGATAGTAATCATGCCTGAAAGGCTTCTGAAGTACGTTAGACATTCCTGTCTGACATGGGGCAAGGGATGGGGAAGAAGAAAAGTCCTTTGATCAGTCTTGCAGGCTCGGAAGGGCATGTTTTTATGCTTTTTTTTTTACACTATGTCAGGCAAGAATGCCTAACGTACTTGAAGAGAATACAAGAAATCAGGAAGAAGTTCTGAAGTTCTAGAGTTCTAGAGTTCTAAAGTTGAAGAAGTAGAAGAGAGAAAAGAATTTAGATTAGGACAATGAGTAAAACAATGAGTAAGACAATGAGTAGAAGAAAGAGTAAGAGTATTAGGTAAACCTTCGTCCTTTTATTAGATATTGGTAATTGCTTTACAATAAACTTATGTTACAGTATAATCATAAAAATTATTCATACAATATATAGGATTAACAATGATAAAGACAGCAATAATCGGGGCTTCTGGGTATTCGGGAGAGGAGTTGATTCGGATTCTGGCATCACACCCTTCGTGCGAAATTTCAATAATTACATCACGGCAGTATGCTGGTGAACCGATCGGGACGGTTTTTCCACGCTTCTCGTGGATGGATCTTAAATTTTCTAAGCCTGATATCGAGGAGATAAAAAAAGTGGCTGATGTTGTCTTTCTTGCACTGCCTCATGGACTTGCTGCGGAGTACGCAGAACCGTTATTCAATGCCGGATTGAAAGTAATTGATATCAGTGCTGATTTCAGAGTAAGGGATACAGAGATCTATAAAAAATATTATAACGTGGATCATCCAGCACCGAAATTACTTAAAAGTGCTGTTTACGGACTTCCTGAACTGTACAGAGATGATATTAAAAAGTCATCACTGATTGCGTGTGCTGGCTGCTATCCAACAACTATATTACTTCCATCAGTACCGCTTCTAAAAGCAGGTATTGTATCTGCTGAAGATATTGTCGTTTCAAGTATGAGCGGAGTCACAGGTGCTGGTCGCAAAGTTGATCTTCCATATATTTTCCCAGAGGTAAATGAGAGTCTGCGAGCGTATGCGGTAAACGGACACAGACACCTCTCAGAAATTGAACAGGAGTTGGCATGTGCTGCAGGAAAAGATGTTAAAATTAATTTCCTACCACACCTTGTCCCTGTAAACAGAGGCATCAACTCAACAATCATCTTCAAGCCTGGCCCTAATTTCAAGCAGGGAGCTGTTCTTGAAACATTAGAAAATGCATATATTGATGAGTTCTTCGTAAAAGTACTGCCGTGCGGTACACTTTCTGATACAAAGCACGTAACAGGGACTAATTTTTGCGAAATAGGTCATGCATACGATGAGCACACCGATAAAGTGATTATCACATCAACAATCGACAATCTTACAAAAGGTGCATCTGGGCAGGCCGTTCAGTGCATGAATATACTCTGCGGAGTGAACGAGACTGAAGGGTTGATTTAAAGTTGTGTAGCAGATTAAGAGTGAATCGGAGAACGACTAACAACCATCAACTAATTTGCGAAATTCGCAGAATATAAACAGGAGATAATCTTATGATTTTAGATGTACTTAAAAATTGCGAACTGTACGCTGCATGCGATGCCTTTAAATCCTCTTTTGACTTTCTAAAAACTCTCTCTGCCGATTCTAAAGAGAAGAGGTATGAGCTTGACAATGGGATTTATGCAGTTATTGAGTCGTATCAATCCAAAAACAAAAGTGATGGACGACTTGAAGCACATAAAGATTTTCTTGATATACAGATGGTGCTATCCGGTAGCGAACTTATAGGCTGGCAGAATATCGAAGGTCTGACAATCGAGACAGATTATGACACAAAAAAAGATATTATGTTTTTCTCAAACAAAAATACCCACCCATCCTTTATTGAAATGACTCCATCAATTTTTATGATTCTATTTCCAGATGATGGACACATGCCGCAAATCAGAACAACAGATAATTCAGAACAGGTAAAAAAAGTAGTTGTCAAAATACCTTTAAACTACATACCTCAATGCAGTCATATACAATAATAAAAACAGAAAGCAATCCGGCACTTGATGCTGACTGGCACGGAGTTGAATGGGAATTTGCTAATATCGCAGAAATCTCAATATTTCGCCCAGACAGCAGTGATCATCGCCCGCAGACAGAGCTAAAACTTCTTTATGACTCAGAAGGTATTTACGGTCACTTTAAAGTAGAAGATCAATTTACTCGCTCAGTGGGGACTGGCTATAATGCTCCAGTATGCCAGGATAGTTGTGTTGAGTTCTTTGTGCAACCTAAAAAAAATAAAGGATATTTAAATTTTGAGTTCAACTGTGGCGGAGCAGTACTCTCAAGCTACATAACCGATTCGACCCGAACAGAAGATGGTTTCAAAGAGATGGTACAACTGAAAGATAATGAACTTAATCTGGTTAAAATCCACCACTCCATGCCAAAAATTGTCGATCCAGAAATTAAGAAAAAGAACACATGGTATCTCAGCTTTTTTATCCCATTCTCAATTTTACAGAACTATGTTGGAGATATTGGCCCTATTGATAACTCAGAGTGGCGTGCAAACTTCTACAAATGCGGG
>JAUUYH010000089.1 GCA_030590505.1 Kiritimatiellota bacterium | reverse complement strand
GGAGCAGCACCAATTATACCACTAAATGATGATCTTTTTGTCTCTTGCAGTACATGAACCTCTTCCCAGAGAACTCTGAGCCTGAGAGCTTCAAAAATTGCCTCAAGCAGTATTTTTGTAGATAGGGGCTCTGGGAGGAAATTGTCCGCCCCATTTTTTATTGCCTGTACCATAATACTACATTGCGAAGATTTTGCTGTTATTATGATCGGGGCTGAAGTATTACGTTGAACAAGGTTAAGGTACGAGATGAAATTATCAAATTGATGGCTGTATTCAATAATCAACAGGTCAATGGTTCTCTCTTGAGTAAAAGAGGAGAGCTTTCTGTGGTCAGCGAGATGAACACAATGCAAATCACCATGATCTGCTATTACATCATCTATTATCTTACTATTCCGCTCTCCAATATGGAGGATGGTCGAGTAGCTTTTTTTTTCTTGTTTATTCATCATACCTATAAGTATAATATCAATATCAGAAAAAGCAATAAAAAAAATCATTACTTTTTTTTTAAAAACTCCTCTTGCATAATCTCAATGTTGGTGTTATATTCTTCACTTCAAGGCGTTTTGTGTGTGTGTTGGCATACTTGATGCGTAACTTTTTAAGAAGTGAAAAGAGTAGTTCGGGATTTTGTTGAGTGGCTCTTACTGAAAATTAAATGATATAAGGAGGATGTGGAATGAGAACTTTAAGTAAATCAGTCTTAGTAATTGGTATATTCTTGTTTGCTGTTACAAGTTTATTTTCTCAGAAAGCACTATTTGAAAATATCAAAATTACACCAAGATGGTCAATCAGGCCAGAGTTTGCTGTAAATAATGTTATTACAAGAGGAACAAATACACAGTCAAGATGGCTACAAATTGATGTTGATTATACCTCTGTTGCAATGAAGCAGGCATGGCTCGATGATGTTATTATTAAATATGATATACTGCTCCCTCAGACATCTATCAAGAAGGTTGTTCTTTCTGGGCAAATTCAGTATTGGTCATTGGCTATGGATGGAGAAATTAATCATGCGATGGCATTTGTTCATCCTAGATTTTTGCAAAGATACGCTCCAGGGCTTAGAATGAAAAAGGGAGATCTCAAGGATTTAAGAATCCTTGTAACATTTATTCAGAATGATTCAACGATAGCAATGGGCTTTTATAAGTTTAAAAGTAAAACCACTCTGAAGTCTGTCAGAACTGAGATAGGTGCAGCATTGCAAAATAGAACAACATTTAAGGTGAAAGATAGTGTTTTTGGAAGAGACGAAACTCCATGGGGAGTTATCAACGTTGATTATTACGAGCTCATAAAGAGGAAGAAATAGGGAGTATCCCTTATCACGGGTTTTTAGAATATGGCCAAAATAGATACCATACTTGCGATTGATATAGGAGCATGCAGCTTAAAAGTTGCTAGCTTCTCTTACCCTGCGAGCGGTGGCTTAGTTCTTGAGAAATTTGCTTATAAAGAATTTGCTGGCGATTTGCAAGACGAAGAGTATAAGATTGCTCTCAGCGAAGCACTGCATGAAATTGTTGATGAAAATAGCTTTATTGATAAAACAGTATATTTCTCTTTTTCTGGGCAATTAGCATTTATACGCTTTGTTAAACTTCCTCCACTTGGTGAAGAAGAAGGGCGAGTACGCCAGGTAGTTGAGTATGAAGCAAAGCAAAATGTACCATTTCCAATGGATGAAGTTATTTGGGATTATCAACTGATTGGAAATATTGAAGATAATACCGAAATTGAAACAATGTTTGTTGTTGTTAAAAATGACGTTATTGATGAATTAACTCAAATAATAGAAGATAATAATAAAAATCCTTTACTTATTGATGTAGCACCGACTGTCGCATATAATGCAGCAAGAGCTAATGGCATTGGAGAAGACGATTGCTCTATGATCCTCAATATTGGAGGCAAGTGCTCAAGTCTTATATTTATTGACAGTGGGAAATTTTTTGTTAGACCCATTCCTATTGCAGGGTTTGCTGTTACACAGCAGATAAGCAAAGAGTTCGGCATCCCGTTTGATGATGCAGAAGAGCTAAAGAAAAAACATGGATTTGTTGCATTGGGTGGTGCATACGAAGAGCCAGATTCAGAAGTTGCGGCAACGGTCTCGAAAATTGTACGTAATGTTATGACTCGCCTTCATGGCGAAATAAATAGATCTATAAATGTTTACAGATCACAGAGAAAGGGTGCGAAACCTACAAAACTTTATCTCGCTGGTGGTAGTTCTGTCATGGCATTCACTCCTAGGTTTTTCTCAGAAAAATTAAAAATTCCTGTCGAGTACTTTAATCCGTTCCAGATAGTTTCGTTGGCTTCTCATATAGATAAAGAAGCTCTTGCTGAAGTAGCTCATATGTTTTCAGAAGTGATTGGGCTTGGATTGCGACATGCGACAGAATGTCCTATCGAAATTTCTCTTATGCCTGTAGCTCTAAAGCAACAGCAGGAATTAAAAAAGAAAACTCCATATTTGTATGCTGCAGCCGCATCTTTAATCCTATGTCTCGCAATTTTCTGGTCTGCAGTCTCATATAAGAAAGAGGCAAGTCAGCAATTAGTAGATACTGCTGCATTTGTAGAAAAACGAACTCAAGAAGATTTGAAACTTGTGAATGAAGCTAGGAAAATAAAAGAACGGGCACAGACTCAATATAACAATGCTATGTCAATGTTGAATGGAAGAGAAGATTGGATTGTGCTTTTAGATGAACTCCAACTACTTTTACCAGATAATATATGGTTGACAAAAATTCAGCGAGGTACTCCGTCTGGTACAGAGAGTTTAATTGCAGCGAATAGAGCCCAACCGAGAAGTTCTATAAGGTCAATGCTTGCCTCAAGAGGTGCCTCATCTGATAGAAAAGTTGCATCTCCAGATATTGAGTGGTTGGAAATTCAGGGATATACTTTAAAGATGAATGAAACAACGCATATGGTTGAAATATTACGAAAAAAAATTCTGAAATCGGAATATTTTACAGACAAGGAGTCAGAATTACAAGTTCCAGTGTTGAATGAAGGGCGCGGTGTAGATAATTTATCACAATTTAAAATGGTTATTAAACTAAAGCAACCAATTAAGCAATAATAATATGAATTTGATTAAAAAAAATATAATACTTTTTTCAGTGCTAGCTATCGCATTAGCGCTATCTGCTTTCTTTATATACAAGGTGATTTTCGAAACGAATGAAATGACTAAGACGGCTATAAGAGTTGAAGAGTTGAAAAAGAAGATAACTGAGTTAAATAAAAAGACTCCTATACCAAATAAGAAGAATTATAAAAAAATTACTGCAGATGCAGAAATTATTGTTGCAAAGACAAAACAACTTAATAGCATGATTGGTAAACCATATCTTTATGCAGCAAGAGCGTTCACTAAAGCGATTGGAGTCCCTTATGAAGATTTTGTTAAGCAATGGAATGAAGCCTACAGCAAGGATAAAGGGTTGCCGAGAGATCGCTTTTTCTCAAAATTCTTGGCTAAATTTGACAAGGCTAAAGTAGAACTTGCAATTGATGTATTTTATGATACTCTAAAAATCAAAGAGAAATCATTAGAACCATTTAATGCTACGAATATTGATGACAGCATCATGGAAGCATTTGGTATTCCTAGAAAAATACAACCAGTGCTATGTAAGCCATATTTGAGGGCTATGCAGGATAATTTTATTGCATATATGGCCAAGAGTGAGAATAAAGGCGATTCTCCTTTAATTTTAGGTACAGGCGCAAAAGGAGATCGTGTAGCAAAATTTACTTTTGATAAATTTGAAGGAGGGGCTCTTCCTCGACCAGGAGAGGTCTCATATATCTTTAAACATTTGAAATTAATAGAAGATCTACTTTTAAGATTGAAAGGATCAGGAATACAATCTCTGCAAGAAATTATGAAAGAGAGTCTTGAGGGTGAAAGAATCTTGGATTATAGGATTTTTACATATAACTTAAAAATATCAGCCCCGCTAAAAAATATCAGAAAATTTATCAATTCTCTTTTAGAAGCATTTAAGCAGAATCGGATTTATGTAATAAAATCAATGGTGCTAACCTTGAAGGAAGATGTCTCTGCGCTTGTTAAGATTGAAGGTTCTTCGGATACAACGAAAAGTTCGAGATCAAGAAGAGCTAATCGGTTTAAAACTAAACAGGTGGAAGAAGTCAAAGTCGAAACGTCCCAGTCTGGAGTTCCGATTATTGGTAACGATGATACAGTTGTAGGCAATATTAAATTTCAATATATCATCTATATCGGTGATGAATTAACGGAGAAATAAGTGGGTTTTTTATATAAACATTATGAGAAGATAATATTGGCATTCTTTTTGCTAATCTTTGTCGCTGCCCTTGTCTATTTAATTATGGTTTTCAGCCAGTCAGGTGATATAACTGAAGAGGATTTAAGGATTAAGCCGAAAGGGAAAGATTATGTCTCACTATTTGACGAAAAAGGTGTGGAAATTTTAGACAAGAATGGAGAAGGGAAATTTTTAATTATTCAAAAAATGAATAATGAAAAAAAATGGACTCCATCCATACAACGTGATAGGAAATCTATAGATACAACAGACCTTCTTATTCCTTTTAAGGCGGCAAGATGCGATAATTGCAAACGACTCATCCCATTTCTCTCTTTTAAAGATAAAATATGCCCCATATGCGGTAAGGATTGCGGAAAAGAGAAAGACAAAGAACTTGTTGTGTTAGATGCAGACAAAGATGGAATACCTGACGCATTGGAGAAATGCTTAGGACTTGATCCCACTGATCCTAATGATGGATTGCTGGATTTAGATAATGATGGCTACTCAAACATTGTAGAATATAAAGCAAAAACAATTTTAAATGATCCTAAATCACATCCACCTTATGCAGACAAATTAAAACTGTTGGGACTTCAACGTAAAAAGTTACATATTATGTTGATTGACGTGAAGGAGAGAGGGGAGAATAAAAAGGATTGGGTTGTCGAGGTTAAATTAGTTAATCGACGCGGTAACTGGACTACTGCATTTAAAAAGATTGGGGAAACTTTAAAACTAGATAAGGTAGGACGCAAAGTTTATACTATAACTGATGGAGTTCATAAGATGGTCGAAAAATTCGATAAAAAGCTTAATTGTCCGATTCAGACTACTGCATCGCAAATTACTCTGAAGAATGCTTTAGATTCAAATGATAAACCAATAACCGTTACTGTTGGGGAAGTAGTATATGAAAATAAAATCAAACTTGGACTACAGGATGTTGTAACGCAGAAAAAATATATTCTGAAACAGGGATCTAAATTTGTAGTAGGTGATGCTGATACCGGAACTGAAGAGTATACAGTTATTGAAGTTAGTGACCTATCGGAATTTTCAAAGCTAGAAAGATGGGTAAAGCTTAAACGTGCAGATGGTAAAGAATTTAGAATAACAATAATTTCTAAACTTGATGCTGCTAAGTGTGCAGAACAAATGGACTCTCAAGGCAATAATATAAACGATGAAATGCCCAGCAAGAGAAGAGGGACTGATCCAGCAAAGAGAGAGACAGGCCGCTCATTAAATCCCAACTCAAAAAAAATACCGTCATCATATGATTATGATCTTTAAAATAACAAGTAATGTATATAAATCCAGGAGGATGTTTGATGTTTAAAAATATGAAATTAGTGTGTGTCGCTGTGATTGTGTTAATGCAGATCTCTGTAGTTTACTCAGAGATTGTTCAAGAACAGAATTATCCAGAGAAGGAACTTGTGGAGCAAATTGAGAAGGAGGCTCAGGAAAAACGTGAAAAAGCACTTGCAACTTGTGAAGAGATAATCAACAATGCTAAAGATTTTGCATCTCAGAAAGAATATGCAGAAGCGAACGTAGAACTCCTGAAAGCCCAAGAAAGTTTGGATAAGATCGGGGGAGATAAAGCAGAATTAAGAAGAAATCAATTGAATGCTTATTTTAAATCTTTTAGAATCAAATGGGCAAATTCAATAATGGGTAAAGCGTATGATGCATTTTCTCAGAAAAACTATGACGTTGCTGTTATTAAGGCACATGAAGCACAGGGCGTGAAGGAACTTCCCCTATCAAGAAAAACCATAATACAGGCATTTATTACTAGATGTGAAGAAAAGATGAAATTGGTCGAGTTTAAAGAAAAAACAGCTCTTGAATACAAAGATGTCGACCCTGGTAATAAAATTAGAAAATATGAGATAGATGTTGCAATGAAGAATGCCGAAACTCTAATTAAAAATAGAAGATTTATGCAAGCAAGAGATTCTCTAGAAAAGATTTTAGTAAGAGATCCTTATAATTTTAAGGCAACAGAAAAATTGAAAAGAATTTACAAAGAACTTGTTCATATTGGTAAGATTAGGCGTAAAGCTGATGTTTACGAAAGAATGTGTGAAAATGTCTGGAAATGGACAGAGCCCGTACTGCCTGTACCTGCACAAAGACCAGATAAAGCAGAAACCGTTGAAAATAAAGATGCATCTGGTCTTTCTGACAAACTTTCTAGGTTGATACTGGAAAAAGTTGTCTTTACTAAAGCTGAGATCCAGCCTGTTGTAAAGTTTTTGGCTCAGGAGAGTAAGCGTGTTGATGTTATTGAAGGCACAGGAATTAATATTGTTCTAGCAATTGACGTTGAAGAAATTGAAAAGATTCCTCTTGTTACAATGAGTTTAGAGAATATGCCGATGAGAGAAGTTATTAGATATTTATGCCAGATTTGTGGCTTGAAATATAAAATTCAAGAGCAGGTATTAACAATTGGCAATAATTCAATGGATGCAATGGAGACTAAATTCTTCAAGGTACGCTCTGCTTTAATAACACGTATAGTTCCGGTTGCAGAGACAGAAGGAGGCGATGATTTAATGGGGGGAGAGGACTTTTATGATCCAGACGCCACATTTACTGGCACTCCTGCATCATCAAAAAGGAATGTCACTTCCGATGCATTAGTGGTTTACTTTAAAGATAGAGGAGTTCCGTTCCCTGATAAGTCTACCATTGCATACAGTAGAAGATCAGGTAAGCTTACTGTAAAAAATACAAATGAAAATTTAAGAAGACTTGATACACTATTAAGAGCACTTGATGTAGATCAACCTCAAGTATTGATTGAGTCGAAATTTCTCGAAGTTTCTCAAAGGGATCTTGAAGAGATGGGGTTTGAGTGGTGGTTGGAGCCCATTGCAGGGACTACTAAAAAATGGCAGATTTCAGAAAATGAATCATTGGTCCGACCAATTGGTCAAAATAAGGACGGTGCACCAAGTCCAATCGATGGTGATGTGGATGCTACTCGTAGGGTAATTAATAATATGGTTTTCCCTGCATTGAATCTGGGAAGTCAATTTGGGAAATATAATGTTCACATGATGCTCCATGCTTTAGATCAAAACCAAAATACAGAAGTCCTTTCTGCTCCAAAAGTTATTGCTAAAAACGGTGAAGAAGCAACCATTAGAATGGTGCGTGAAGAATACTATCCAGAAACTTGGACTGAGCCAGAACTTGTTGTTGTGAGTGGAGTGTTTCAATACACTCCTCCGACTCCTGAATTTGGTGACCCTCAGGATATAGGTATTCGACTTATTGTTACACCAACTGTTAGCCCTGATAATCACACAATTACTCTTAATCTCAATCCTCAAGTTGTTCAGAGAACAGGTTGGTCTAATTATAGTCTTACGTACATTTTCGGTGCCAATACGGGTGAATCATTGGTTAAAATGCCAGAAGTATCTCGTCGTGATATTATGACTAATGTAAAAACTTATGATGGAGACACACTTGTGCTAGGTGGAATGCTTCTTGAAAATAGTACTTCAACCGATGATAGTTTTCCTGGTACAAATAAAATTCCATTGTTAGGATTTATGGGAAGAGTTCAGGCAAGTCAACATACTAAGGTTAATTTGATGATTTTTGTTACAGCTCGCATTATCAATCCTGACGGGTTGCCTATTAGGATGTCTAAGGATAATGGACAGTTTGACTTTAGAAGATAATAAATAAGTGGCTTTTATAAATTAATAAGGAGAATATAAATGTTTAATAGTAAAAAATTAATATTGACGAATGCATCGCTTGTGCTTTTTACGATGTTATTTACACAATTTTTGAAAGCCCAGGAGCTTGCTAAGGATCCTGATAAGCCTTCATCCGAAGAATTACTTAATGAGGGAAATAAAGAAGAGGCTACGAGAGAAAAAGATGAAGTTGCAGCTAATGCGCTTGTTATACGTGCAGCAGAAGCTTTTAAAGAAGATAGATTTGAAGTCTCTATTTCTCTTTATCTTTCTGCTATGGACAGATTGGAGAAATCTTCAAACTTAAGTTCGTATGTAGATGCAAAGATTAAAAATATTAAGCAGAATATGGCTGTTGTTTATCATTATTGGGCAAGGTCAATTGCAGTACAGGCTGAAAAAGATGTAGATGAAGAGAAATTTGTTGAAGCTATGAAGAATTGTGCAAAAGCTGTAAAGATGGACTCTTCCTTATCAACGAAAATTGAGAGACTTTTAAAAAGAATTGAGGATAAAAAGAAATTAACAAAATATCGTAGCGTGACAGATGAAGCAGTTGTTGATGGCAACAAGGAAGATAGACTATACCAGATAGATATTTTGATGGCACAGGGTAGAAAGTTGTATGATCAGAAACTATGGCATAGGGCTCGTGATAAATTTGAAGCAGTGCAGGTTCTTGATCCCTATAATTTAGCAGCTGTTGAGAAAATTAAAAAATTAACTAAAAAAATGTATTCGGCTGGCGTTCATCGATATGAAACAACGCGACAAGAACGATCTGCTGAAACTGAATGGAAGCTTCTTACGCCCTTGATTCCTAGATCACTTGAACCAAACAACTACGCACCTGAACCTATTATAAAGGAAGTTAGTGGATCTAAAATTAACCGGAAGCTAAATGAGATTATGATCGAACATATGGAGTTCGAAGATGCAAGTATTTTGGCTGTTATAAATGAACTCCGTCGTGAAGCAAAAGATAAAGATAAAGATAATGAAGGTATCAATATTATTTTACGTATGGCATCTGCAGCTCCAGCTATAGGAGGTCCTGCCTCGGGTGGAGACGATGCTGGAGTGGATGGTCTTGAGGAAGATTTTTTTGATGAGGCAGGCACAATAGATGATCCTACAGAATCTGGAACAGCAGGTAGCGAAGAAAGTGGAGAAGGAGGAGTAACTATTACTATTATGTTTGATGATTTATCTTTAGGTGAAGCCATCAGAAATATTTGCCTTGCAGCAGAATTAAAATATAGAGTTGAAGAGTATGCTGTAGTTATTGCTGCTAAAAATGTCCTCCTTGATGATTTGGAAACAAGAATTTATCCAATTGATAGTGAAGCAGGCATGACTAATGATGATGGTGATGTTAGTGATACTGGAACAGCTTCAGTACAAGGATTTTTTGCAAGACAGGGTATCTTTTTTGCGGATGGGGCAAAAGTTGTCTATGATGCTTCTATCAGTCGCCTTATTGCCACGAATACACCAGAACAATTAAAGCAGATGGAAAGGATTATTAATGAATTAAACGTTATTGACCCTCAAGTCTTGATTGAGTGTAAATTTGTTGAATTTCATGAATCTAAAGAGAACGAGTTTGGTATTGCATGGACTTACGGGAGACCAGCAGGAGTTGAAGGGTCTGGAGACAAAAGTGTTACTTTTGACACTAATGATGATCCTTTACGTTACTTGGGGAATACTTCTGGAGTTGGTGGTGATCCTTTAGTACGTACTGGAGATAAAGCCTTTGAAATTTCACGAACAGATAAAGATGGACTTAGTTACGGAGCAGAAGTTCGCGCCCTGGATCTAAGCGGTGACACAAAT
>JAUUYH010000009.1 GCA_030590505.1 Kiritimatiellota bacterium | reverse complement strand
TCCCAAGCTCTTGTAATCGCAACATAGGTCCAGCCAGCATCGATCTGTTTGCGCACAGAACTTGTCCCCATCGCTTTGTCAAAGGTTGCAAGCTTATCACGACGCCATACAAATTTACCAGCACCATTGTAGTATTTGCGAACATAGCAGAGAATGGCGACCTCTGTAGTTGCTGGTTTGAATTTTGATGGATCAGTCAGTACAATATGAACTCCACTTATGCTTTGATTCGCATAGGCAGCATAAAAAGGTTTGTAATGAATTGGACGGAACCTTACACCTGGAAGTTTATATCGATTCAAGTCTAATGCCATCTTTTCAGCATTAATCCATGGAGCGGCAATTGCTTGAAACGGCAGAGTGTAACCGATTCCGATATTCAAACAACCAATCTCGCCTATCGTCCCTGTCGCAGCGAAACATTGAGCAGATTCAGGATTCGGAATATGCGGAGAAGTCGGAACCCACGGAAGTCCTGTGTCAGACCAGGTCATACCTCGTCTGTAATTTATCATCGGGACAATCTGCAATTTACAACGAATCTTCTCTTCAGTGTTAAGGTACCTAGCAAGCTCACCAACTGTCATACCGTAAACTCTCGGAACAGGATAGAGGCCGATAAAGGAGAGATGCTTTAACTCTGAAATAGGGCCATCAACAATATTACCTCCATAGACATCAGGACGGTCAAGGACAATTACCGTTTTACCAGCTTCAGCGGCGGCACTCATACACTCTGCAAGATGCCAAATATAGGTATAGGCCCTGCTACCAACATCCTGTATATCATAAATAAGAATATCAACTTTAGAAAGTGCTGCCTTCGACGGTCGATGTCCATTTGCACCGTAAAGAGTGTAAACTGGTAGTCCAGTATTTTTATCCTTACCACCACGCACATTCATTCCCGCTCTAACATCGCCCCTGATACCATGCTCTGGAGCAAAAAGTGCAACAAGATTGACATAAGGAGATTTTTTGAGAAGATCTACAGTCGCGTTCAGCCTTGCATCAACTCCAGTCGGATTTGTAATTAACCCTACCCGTTTATTTTTCACAATTCTTGTATATTTTGATAGAAAAACCTCAAGCCCTGAATAGACTCTTGCCTCAGCGGTTGATGTGATTAGTGAAAGCACTGTCATTAGTAGTGCGAGTTTAGTGATCGATAATAATTTACTCATTTCTCTTTTTTCCCTGATTAGCTAGTTATTATTTAAACTTTCTTATAAAAAAAGAAAGAAGTAGGGGATTTCTCCGCAAATTAAAAAAATTAAAGCTTTGCAGCTTTGTTGCGATATTATTCAGAGGTTCACCCTACTTCTTTCACTTCTAAATTACGTTATATTCCGATATTATTCAAGTGCTTTGTTGCATTTTTTTCAAAAAAAAATAATAAAACTTTTCAAATTTTTAAGACAATCATATTGAATGGATTGCGTTTCGATATACATTTAGACGCAGTAGGCAGATAAAAAAGAACCGATAACCGTTTATGTGTAAAGATTATGAAAATATTGTTAACAGGAAGAGATCTTAAAAAAATAGAGCAGGCATTAACTAAGCTGGATGATGTTCATCTGGTAACAGATTCACCTGACCTTATTATAACTCATGGTGGGGATGGCTCACTGCTCGGAGCAGAAAGAGAGTTTCCCGGAATTCCAAAACTACCTATTCGAGATACTGCAAGGGCGCCTCTTTGCAATGAACATACATCTTTCCTTAAACATTTTAATCTCTTCATGAATGGTAACTTAAAAAAGACAGAGTTAATAAAACTTGGTAGCTTTACATCTCGTGGCGAAAAACTGTCCGGCATCAATGATATTTTCATTCACAATGTTAACCGCGCCGGAGCTCTTAGATACTGCGTACTAATCAACAATATACCTCATGGACATGAAATTATCGGCGACGGTGTAGGAGTTTCCACGATACACGGAAGCACAGCCTACTACCGCAGCATAACTAACAGTATATTTAAAATTGGCATTGGGCTTGCCTTTAATAACAGTACCGAAGTAACCAATCACCAAGTACTTCCTGAAGAGACAGTTATCAAAGTTAAGATCACAAGAGGGCCAGCAATGATTGTAGCCGACAACGGCCCTGAGGGCATTGAACTTAACGAAGGAGATACGGTTGAAATAAGAAAGATTAAAGATAAAGCAATTATCTACGGACTTGATATATTTATGTGCGCAACGTGCAGAAAACTGCGCCATACCACACAGGTTAAATCAAAGTTCTAAACATACAAACGATATCATATACTTAACGCGGGTAAAATCTTAGCATTTAGATTAAGGTTTAGTCGCTAATAAAAGAAATACAAGAGATCTACCGCTTGCGGTATAAAAACAGAAAAAAATGGGAAATAAAAATAGAAATGAGTAAAATAAGTGTAGTAAAACTTGATGGATATAATTTATCTCTTGAAGATATTGTATATATCGGTGTCGGAGATAAGAAAGTTGAACTTGATCGCGAAGCACTAAAACGCTGCACAGCATCACGAAAATTCCTTGAAGAGGAAGTTGCAAAACAACGCATTATCTATGGAGTAAACACTTCATTCGGGCCTATGTGTGGCAAAATAATCCGTGATGAAGAGATTCAGGAGCTACAGATAAACCTAATACGCAGCCACGCAGCAGGGCTAGGAGATCCGCTAAAACCGTATATTGCAATAGCTGTCTTGGTTGTCCGCCTTAACTCTCTGGTTAAAGGTTTTTCTGGAGTGCGGATTGAGCTACTTGAACGTATAAAAGATATGATTAATGCCGGAATTGCTCCATATATTCCTGAGTGCGGAAGCGTTGGTGCATCGGGCGACTTGGTACATCTCGCTCACATGGCTCTGGGGATAATTGGAGAGGGAAATGTCTATTCAAAAAACAGTAACGGTGATTGGAAATTACGGCCTGCGGCAGAGGTCCTTGCTGAGAAAAATTTATCACCAATAAAACTGAGTTTCAAAGAGGGCATCGCTCTTATGAACGGAACAAGTACAATGACTGCACTTGGTGCATTTGCAATCTTTGGTGCAAAAAAGCTCCTGAGACTTGCCTGCGTAAATGCCTCTTTTGCAATGGAGATATTCGGTGGTATTGACGATGCATTTGATGAAGATCTCCACCTCGTAAAACCGCATCCTGGCCAGACTAAGATAGCCGAGATTGTGCGAAAACTCTACTCCGGATCAAGAAATATTACACGCAGAGAAGATGTGCACGAAAAAATATCATCAACCCGCACTGATGACGGCCCGGTTTATGAAACTGACATCAATGTGCAGGATGTATATTCCATTCGCTGTACGCCACAGATACTTGCACCTGTTTCCGAGGCGATTGATGCGGCGGAGAAGGCTCTGATCACAGAGGCAAACTCATCAAATGACAATCCAATAATCATTCCCGAAAAGAAAAAAATAATCCACGGTGGTAATTTTCATGGACAAAGTGTGGCATTCTATATGGATTCGCTCTGTATGGCTATTGCAGAACTTTGCACAATCTCAGAACGCAGAATTAATAAAATGCTGGATAAAAATCTAAACGAAGGGTTACCAGAACAACTTATCGCTGGAACGCCTGGCTTAACTATGGGGTTTATGGGAGCACAGTATCTTGCAACCTCAACGACAGCAGAAAACCGACAACTTGCCAATCCAGTAGGAACGCTATCAATCTCCTGCAACGCCTCGAATCAGGATGTTGTAAGCATGGGCACAGTTGCTGCGCGCAAAGCATTTAAATCCATATCAAACGCAAAGCATGTCCTAACACTAGAAGTTCTGACAGATCTCCAGGCTCTCTCATTCAGAAATGCCGACAAGCTGGGAAATGGAACAGGAAAGATCTATTCAATACTCAATAAAGAATTTAAGGTCTATAAAAATGAAAGAGTATTTCATGATGACCTTGTACGATTCAGAAAATTACTATTCTCAAGTCAGCTATTTGATGATCTGAATAAATATATAGACTGCCAATAATCAACGAAAAATCAAAGGAACAGCATGGAAAACGCAACAGTAGAAGTAAAAGAAACACCAGCCCCGCAAGGGAGCTCTCCAGTTACTGTAAATATAACAGAAGATACAAAAAAGAAAAAAGGGTGCTTATTATGGGGTTTAGGGCTTACATTGCTCTTCTTTTTTATTGGAGGCGGACTATTTATTCTTATGGTTTTCGCAAGTTTCTTTTCTACACTTGAAAAGAGTACCTATGCTGCCAGATCTCCATCGCACGCAATGATTCGTGAAGATTATCTATCAGGAAACATCTATTCTAAAAATAAAATTGCCGTAATCGAGATTCGTGGAGTAATTACAAATTCATCATCAAGCTGGGGTGCATCTGTTGCAAATTCTGACTTTATATGTGCTGAACTAGAGAAAGCCCAGAATGATCCGTATGTTAATGCAATTATCTTGCGCCTAGATACACCCGGTGGAGAAGTAACAGCATCTGATATAATTTACCATGCGATCTGCGAACTTCGCAAAAGAACAAATAAGCCAGTAATCGCATCAATGGGTTCAGTGGCAGCAAGCGGCGGAGTGTATGTAGCCGTAGCCTCAGATTATATTATTGCAAATAAACTTACAACGACTGGAAGTATCGGAGTAATTGCACAGGCATACAACTACACTGAATTATTTAAAAAAATAGGACTTAAAGCTGAAGTTTATAAATCTGGAGAAATGAAAGATATTCTTAATGGGGCACGCCCACCGACACCTGAAGAGAAAGTAATTATTAATGAATTTATAGGTGAAGTTTACAACGAGTTTGTAAAAGTAGTAGCAGAAGGACGACCAAACCTGACAGAAGATCAGATAAAAGATACACCAATCGGTGACGGACGCTTCTATTCTGGTCAAAAAGCACTCGAGTATGGTCTGGTTGACCAGCTAGGATATTTTGAAGATGCTGTAGCAAAAGCTGCATCAATGGCATCATTAAGTGACTACAAAGTTGTATCATACCAACCTTTAGGTGGACTGGCAAGCCTGTTAATGAATATGAAATCAAACAGCCCCAACATAAAACTCCAGCTCCCAGGTGCATCACAACAGATGGAACTACCAAAATCTGGAAAATTTTTCCTATTGCCACCACAATGGTAAAATGATTGAAATGATTGCAAGGCTTGTAAAGATTCAATAATTCTAAAGAATTCAGAATAATTTGAGACAAGAAAGTGGAAATTCATGATAGAGCGATGCAAAGATCCTTTTTATACGGAATAAAAATAGAGGAAAAATGTAAATAGATTCGGGCAAATATGCACACATTTAATCAAAATTTTTCATGGTCATCGCTGCGTCACAGTATATTTACACACTGTCCGTTGGCGTACTATTATCACTATTATGCATCGTGGGGTGGTTGGGAATCCGATGCAGATTCTGAAACAAAACAGATATATCTTCTGAAAAATTTAAGATCCATGCCGTCATGGGTTATTGAGATATTTAAAACCATTCTTCTGGAATCTAAAGAGAAGCGAAAAAGCGATATAAATATATTAAAACGCAGAGCATTCGCCACTCTTCATCGCGGGATTTGCGATATTCGCAATAAAGAATACATAAACAATCCTAAAAATATTAATCTTATAGAACTTTATTACAAACAGGCAACCATACAGCAGATCACAACTCAAGCTGAAGCACTGCTTGACCGTATATTTGCGAACTTCGCAGAATCAAAAATAAGCAAAACCATAGAACAAATCCCATACCTAAAAATTAAAAGGTTTGAACGTCCAGCCTCTTTCTACAGTGACGGCATACAAACATGGAGCACTCCAGATCTGGTCTGGGAAGAGAGAGGAATAATCTATATCCTAAATATATTCATCTCTGATCCAAAGACATACAGCAACTGGGCGATAAAAAATGGCATTGATGCGATATTCGCAGAAACAAAGTGGAAAGGGAGAAAAATAGAGACAATTTCGCTATTCCCCAACCTCCCCCCTCCCCTGCCGTTTATATCAATTACGCAAAATAAAAACGAGTTGAAATCAATCATAAGACAATCTGCAAATAATATGCTAAAACTGACAAACCTCGACACAGATATACAAAAAGAAAACTTTGCGAACTTCGCAAATCACAACAACTGCGAAACTTGCAAATTCAGAGAGTTATGTCATTAACCACCAAAGAGTAAAACTCAGAGATGTGGGATATGAAATCGATCCTACTTTGGTGGGATTAAAGTATTTGCGAATCCACGAAATCTGTCAAGTTCTGAATACAACTTGTATGAAATATTAGTGAAAGACACCCTTACTCTATTCAATACTCTGTTTATTCCTTAGAGATTTTGTCTTTGCGCGTATTTTTTTATGCTGAATTCGTCTCTCTTTCGACGCTCTAGTAGGTCTTGTAGGTCGGCGTTTTTTTGCTTTCACCATTGATTTCAGAATAATTGTTCGAAGACGCTCAATAGCATCTTTCCTATTTTTTGCCTGTGTCCTGAAACGTTGTGCTTTAAGGACAAGAATACCATCTGTTGATATTCTAGAATCATTCATTTTTAGCAATCTCTGCTTGCACTGCTCCGGAAGCGAAGAGTTTTGAATATGAAATCGGAGGTGAAGAGCAGTTGATACCTTGTTTACGTTCTGCCCCCCTGCCCCTTGAGAAC
Organism: Kiritimatiellota bacterium; assembly: GCA_030590505.1. Taxonomy (GTDB): domain Bacteria; phylum Verrucomicrobiota; class Lentisphaeria; order Victivallales; family JAADHT01; genus JAUUYH01. Next base: position 22,880 of record JAUUYH010000009.1, on the reverse strand, counting down.
GTATGGCGGTGAGTTCAACTTCTGAATCCGGAATTATTATATTATGACATATATGCATTTTATACCCTCAATAAAACTAAGCACCTATTTTTTTTGCTAGTTCCGCAGTAAACTTAAAATACGCCTGCATAAGTTCTGAACCGCAAAGCAACCAGATGAAGGTTGCAATTGCAAGCGACGGGCCAAACGGAATTCCACTCTTAAGTCCACTCTTTTTGAGAGCAACAAGTGTAAGTCCCACAACTGCCCCCAAAATTGAACCTATAAGTAAAGTAAAAAAAGCAGCCCAAGGCCCGAGTACGGCGGCAACTGCTGCGATATATTTGACATCTCCCCAACCTAATGCATCCTTTTTGAATATTTTTTTCCCGACAATTGCGAATATCGCAAGCGAACCACCTGCAACAAGAATTGATGCACATGAGAAACAAAAAGCCATCCAGCGTGATCCGTCTGCTAATTTCCAAAAAGCAGGTGCATAGATAGCAAGAATCAGCCCGAATACAACTACAGGATATGTAATTTTGTTCGGTATAATATGATGATCATAGTCAATAAAAATAGTAAGAACAATAAAAACTACAAGGATAAAGTATGTAATGAGAAGCGTTAGGGTTAAATTAGCAGGCAAACGTAAGCTATAAACACGAAACCATACAGCAAGAAACATCAGCCCTGTAAGCAATTCAACACAAAAATATCTTGGTGATATAGCATTTTTGCAGTTACTACAGCGTCCGCGAAGAGCGAGCCAACTGAGAAGAGGGATATTTTCATACCATGATATAAGTTTATCGCACTTAGGGCAATGTGAAGGAGGTAAGACAATCGACTCCCCGCGCGGGATTCGCCAGATACATACATTAAGAAAACTCCCGATACAAAGACCAAGAGCTGTAAAAGAAACTGTCCATAATATAAACATATTCATAAATTCCACACAAATAAATATTCAATCCCGCTAAACCTATATCTAACGCTATAATTGAAAAACAAAAAACACTTCCAGGTTAAAGTTGACTGTCATTAAAAATAAAAACGTTATAATTTAGCAGAACCTACCAGATATACAATAAAGGGTTACAGCATCTTTCGTCTAAATCTTGCTTTTAATATAAAAAAAGATTACTTAACCTCAACCCATAAAACCATTTAGAGCTGTTACCTAAATCGTGCAATCATAGGTGTTATGTAAAAGTAACCTCCACTCCAGATATTTATTCATTTTTTTATATGCTACCCCCCCAAGGGACGGGGAATTATCTCCACCAAGATGGGGATTAAACTCATTGTCCTCTTTTTTGATAGATGTAATTTAGATAAGGCATCATAAATAAATAACCGGGTCTTCACCTAAATTAGTGGGTAACACTAAAAAAAAGAGATCAAGAATAGAACAACGAATTTCACACGGCTTACAGCCTTGCAATGCTACTCCGTAGCCGAGAATGGAACTTTCTATTATTCTTACACGAATTTTAAGAATAATACAAGAATGGGATGTTGGATTTTTGATTAAGGCAAAGATTAAGAGAATAAGTACATAAAATGTGCGAAATGAACAGGTTATTTAATTACACTGCCTAAGAGGATCCCATCAATATTTAGAGAAGATGTAGTTTTTTTGTGATTTTTTTCACATAGCACTTGTTTTATAATAAAGATTAGGTAGGTTATACCTGCAAACATCGTGTGACCTTTACAAGCAACGTGGTATCATGAAGGGAGAGATTAAGTTTTATATGTACAAATATACTACTACAAAATAATATAAGTTTTTTAGAGGCAAATTTACAGTAAATAATAATTTTCAATAACACAGGTGTCTAACGGCACAATCAACAAAGAGGTGGCAATGAAGACTTTTTTTCTGAGTGATGGAGATCTTGACGAGTTTGTAACCAATCTCATAGCAAAATCTCCCGTATTTGCTCCAGTTGCAAAAAAAACACGTTTTGTTTTTAACCAACTGGAATCCGTAGAAGACTTAAGGCTTGACTACGACACAACAATTCTTCCCCCGAAAAAGTTGTTTGTACCAACCAAACAGGACTTGGTAACATTTGAACACGGAAAATATGAAGAGTGCCTTGCCCCAGGAAAAAAGATCCTCTTCGGAGTGCATCCTTATGATATCAAAGCGATCTCAATGATGGATTGGATTCATGAGGAGAGTAATTTTGATATTTACTACCATTCAAACAGAAAAGCTACAACCATTATAGGTTCCAATGTTCAGAATCACTACAAAAAAGCTTTTTTCGGGTCTGTCTGCAAAGAGCTTAAGGTGATGGGACATGATATGTTTTTAACAAAAATAGCAGATGGTTATTTAGTTGAAGTTTTAACAAAAAAGGGAGATGATCTTCTGCCTGATGGTAACTTCACAGATGTCAGCAAAGAACAAATTAAAAACGCTGCAGATGTTAATACAAAAGCAGATGAGAACTGCCCATCTAAACTTAAAAACACATCATTGGAAATCAAACATAAAATACGTATGTATTATGATTCAGATGTATGGAAAAAGAAAAGCGAAAACTGTTTCTCTTGCGGAAGTTGTAATATCGTATGTCCAACATGTTACTGTTTTGATATTCAAGATGAATGGGCACTTGAACCGACAAGCGGTAAGCGCTACAGAAGGTGGGATGCTTGCCTGACTTGTGAATTCTCAGAAGTATCAGTCCAGGGAGGAAGTGAAAACTTCCGAGAAGAGCGAGCTGAACGGTTTCGTCATCGGATAATGAGGAAGACCAGTTTTCTTAATGATAAATTGGGAGGGCCGGCATGCGTCGGTTGCGGACGTTGCTCAGGAACATGTACTGCTGACATAGCAGATCCGGTATCAATTATTAACGAAATCATGGAGAAATAAGATGAGCTGCTCAAGCAATCACGATAAGAATATATTTTTACCGAAAAATGCCATTATAAGAAAAGCATCACAAATGACCGCATTTGAGACTCATTTTACTCTAAAAATGGAAGATGAATCTGAATTTATTTATGAGCCAGGTCAAATAGTTGAAGCTGGTCTTTTCGGTTATGGAGAGATTCCACTAGGACTCTCAAGTTCACCAACTCAACAGGGCTCTTTTGAGCTTGTTGTACGTGAAGTTGGAAAAGTATCCAAGGCTCTCTGTGCACTGAAAGCAGGCGATACAATGACGATAAGAGGCCCTTTAGGAAAAGGTTTCCCAGTAAGTGAGTTCGTAGGACAGGATGTACTAATTGTTGCTGGAGGAATAGGACTTTGCCCGACACGCAGTATGATTCGCTACATAATGGATAGACGAGATGAGTTCAAGGATTTCAAACTTCTATTTGGAGCAAGATCTCCTGATGAATTACTTTTCGAGGATGACCTAGCATACTGGCGTTGCAGTTCAGATGTCAACTATCTGGAAACTGTAGATAAACCAAATGACAGATGGAAAGGCAATATTGGTGTGATCACAACGCTTTTTGAGGGAATAGATCATCTTGATCCTGCGACACGAGTAATTATATGCGGACCGCCTATAATGTATAAATTTGTTATTGCGCAATTAGCAAAATATAATATATCTGAACACCATATTTTTGTTGACTTGGAACGTAGAATGAAATGCGGAGTGGGAAAATGCGGACATTGTCAGATTAATGATAAATATGTATGCATGGACGGTCCTGTTTTCAGATATTCAGATATAAAAGACTTAGAGGAGGCAATATAATGGCTAAGGTAAAAGTTGCATGGTTTGATTTCTGCTGCTGCGAGGGGTGTCAGATTGAAATGACAAACTTCGGGGAGCCTTTTCTTAAACTTCTAGAACTTGTAGAACCTGTAGAATTCAGGGAAGCAATGTCGGAAAAAACAACGGAAAGAATAAATGTATCATTTATAGAGGGTTCATTTTCTCGTGAAGAAGACAGGGTAAGACTTGAAGAGATTCGAGAACGCTCAGATGTAGTTGTTGCGTATGGAGCCTGTGCAGTAACAGGTGGAATAAACGCACTGAAAAATCATTTTGAAATGGATGACTACAAGGAAGCAGTTTATGGAGCAGACAAAGATATGCCGCACTTAGACACTCAGGACGCAAAACCTGTATCAGCTGCAATCAAGGTGGATTATGCCATACCGGGTTGCCCGATTGATAAAGATGAATTTCTCAGAGTAGTAACTCAACTTGTTCACGGGACTTCAAAGGTATATGTCCCCACATATCCAGTATGCCTTGAGTGTAAGCTTCGGGAAACAGTATGCCGTTACGACGATGGTGATCACTGTATGGGGCAAGTGGCACTTGCAGGATGCGGAGCTCCATGCCCAGCGGATGGTATCCCGTGTGAGGCATGTCGAGGTTTTGTTGAGAATCCAAATGAAAAGGCCCTAGAGCAGGTTCTCCAGGAACGCGGAGGGTTATCAGCAGCATGGGCGAAAAAGAAGAGTCAGATGTTCACAGCAAACTTAAGAGGTGATGCATAATGCCAACGAAAAATGTAAATATAGATGTACACCATGTAACTCGCGTTGAGGGGCATGGCAATATTGTAGTTAATGTAACAGATGGAACAGTTGAAAAGTGTGAATGGCGTGTACCAGAAGCTCCTCGTTTTTTTGAAGCGATGGTTCGTGGTCGCCACTACAGTGAAGTAGCCAGAATAACAAGCCGTATCTGTGGAATATGTTCAGTCGGACACACATTAGCATCTATAAAGGCAACAGAAGAGGCACTCGGAATTACGATTTCCAAACAGACAGATCTGTTGAGACGTATATTAAAACACGCAGAGAACTTTGATTCTCATGTACTTCATGTGTACTTTCTGGTTGCACCTGATCTTCTCGGAGCTCCGTCCGTATTTCCGCTTGCGGCAACACATACTGAAGTCGTAAAACGTGCACTAAGAATGAAACGTTTAGGGCATGAGTGGGCAAGTACCATCGGTGGACGTTCAACTCATCCTAATAAAGCTGTTCCAGGCGGTTTCACAAATCTTCCGGACAACGCAAACAATCCAAGAGAGGCAGCCAAAGCACTTGAGACATTAAAACAGAAGATTCTTGATATGGTTCCAGATGCAGTGGAAACATTCAAACTTCTTGGTGATTTAGCCCCGAATATTCCTACCTTTGAGCGACCAACAGAATATATTGGTCTTGTGGATGATGTAGAGTACGGCCTATATGACGGAAAAATTGGTTGCCTTCTGCCAGACGGCACAAAAGAGATCGTTGAAATTGATGACTATCGCAGTGTAACGAATGAGTATATGACACCACTTTCAACTGCGAAATACGCAAAACATAAGATGGAGAGTTATATGACAGGTGCACTTGCTAGAATAAACATCAACTATGATGCTCTTCATCCTGAAGCTAAAAAGATAGCGGAAGGTCTTGGATTCTCAGCACCGTGCTTAAATCCTTACTTTAACAGTATAGCTCAGTTTATTGAATGTATCAACTCTGCATACATGAGTGTTGGCTATATTGACGAACTCTTGGAAATAGGTATAAAGGATGAACCTCTTGCGAAACCTACAAAGTTTGGCAAAGGATCTGGAGCAACAGAAGTCCCTCGTGGCATTCTTTTTCATGAATATGAGTATGATAAAGATGGTTTCTGCACAATGGGAAACTGCATAATTCCTACCAACCAGAATCATGCGAACATTCAACATGACTTTGATAAACTTCTTCCCGAGCTTCTTGAAGCTGGAAAGAGTGAAAAAGAGATAGAATTAGCACTAGAGATGCTGGTTCGTGCATACGACCCTTGTATCTCATGTTCAACTCATTACCTTGACGTTAAGTTCACAAAGTAATTATAGAACATTAATTAATTAAAAAACCCTCATTTGAGGGCTTTTTTTTGTTCATATACCGCAAGCGGTAGACATCTTGTCTTTCTTTTGCTAGCTAATTTAGTTTAAAGAAAATGTTAAGATTTCACCCGTCGCTAGTATAATACGGATTAGCTAAAATAACCATCTAGGTATTTTTTCCGATCAGGCTCTCGAAGTTTTGCAATAGTTTTAATCTCTATCTGACGCACCCGTTCACGGCTAAGATTAAAAATTTTACCCAACTCTTCAAGTGTTCTTATTTTTTCTCCATGAAGTCCGAAACGCATTCTTAACACTTGACGTTCACGCTCTGTAAGAGTGGAAAAGACTTCAGTTATTTTTTCTTTAAGCATTGAATAAGCAACATTTTGTACAGGGTCATCACTACTTGTTGCTGTAAGCAAATCCTCCATAACCAAATTACTATCATGAGATAGAGGAGCTTGCAGCGAGAGTGGTTGCTGTGCCATTTTCTTCAATGATCTAACACGTGCCTTAGGCATATCAAGCTTTGCCGCCAACTCATCACTGGTAGGTTCCCTCCCATGCTCCTGAAGGAACTGTTGCTCAGCCTGCAACATCTTAGAAAGAGTTCCTATCATATGAGAAGGAATACGTATAACACGCGCCTGATCTGCAATAGATCTTGAAACTGTTTGTTTAATCCACCAAGTTGCATAGGTACTGAATTTATACTTTCTTCGATAATCAAATTTATCAACTGCCTTCATTAGACCAAGATTACCTTCCTGAATCAAGTCCGAGAGCGGAAGCCCCCTTGACTGATACTTCTTTGCGATACTGATAACCAATCTTAAATTCCCCTCTAGGATCTTCTCTCTTACAGCATCGGCACGATCACGAATATCTTTTAATTCTAACATCAACTCAATAAATTCAGGCAGTTCAAGAAGAAGAGCTGCCGAGGTAACCTCTTTTTTATTTTGAGATAAGGAATTGCCTAAATCTTCATTTTTTGAGTCAGTTCTATCGATCTCGTTAAAATATTGTAAAGCAACATCATACCACTCCGAAAGACATTCACTTTTAAGATGGTAAATCATTAATAGATCAACTAACTCCTTACGAATATCCTTACAGTTCCTGCCCTGGAAAAATTGAGTTTTAAGTGATGCAAGAGTCTTTTTAATCTTATCCGACCAGGAATTGAGATCCATAAAAATATCTTCAACACGCTTCTTAGGATCACTGCGATCATTATAATAAATTATAAAATTGCTCTCAACGCCGTCAATCGTCATGGATTCAATCATCGAAAGATGATCGCGGGCAACATAAGCGAGAGAGTAGAGCTTGTTTCTAAATTCATAGATGCATTCATCATACTCCTTTACCAACTTTGCTTCATCTCCTAGAGAAAGAGTTGGAGAATCACTCATCTTACGCATATAGATACTTAATGCATCAGAATCTGGTACATTAAAGATAGGAGAGTGTTCTCCTAAGGAAGGTGACAACTGCTTATCTATTGATGATCTGCTCATATTCTACGACTCTTTGTAAATGTATGAATAGCAAAAATAGAGAGAATTAAACCTCTATATCTGTAAGTTCTGGAAAGTTTTCTTTATAATAGCTACCTACCATCTGAAGAAGCCCTTTATTTGTGTCTCCCCACTCAACAGACTCAGGACCTAATGTTTCGATAATATTGGAGACATCAAAAATTGCTTCAGAGCTAAAATAAGGTAAAAACTCGCCTAGAAAACGGTGGAGTAACTTCTCATCCATTGATGAATTCTTTAACTCATCGACAAGAGCGACTCCATTTACCTTAAGTGCCTTTGAAATAGCGAGTTCAATACTTGCTGTAGTTACTGGAGAGTTCCCAGTTAAATGATATGTCTTACCTGTAGCAGGCAATGCCACTACATGAGCAATAACCGTAGTAATATAATCAATAGGGACAAAAAAGATTGTATCTGTAATTTTTGCATGCATTCTAAGCGGCATATCCAACATTGCAGATGGTTCGACATGCTTTTTAGCACAATTACGCTCTTTCAGTACAGCGAGGAATTCGAGAATAAAATAGAATGCAAGAGGTTTTCTAATCTTACCATCACTACTTCGACCTACAATAATAGATGGTCTGTATATAGTAAAAGGAAGACCTGATGATCTCACAAGTTTTTCAGATTCATATTTACTGTGTTCGTATGAGTTATTCCACGCTGTCGCAGGGGAAGCCTCTTCCATTACTTTGCCCTTTGTCTTACCGGCAACATATGCAGTACTTACATAATGAAAAGCCTTGACTTTTAATTCTTTAGCAATCGCAAGAAGAACTTTAGTTCCATTATAATTCACATGAAAAGTTTTTCCTTCCGCATCAACCCCCAGATTCACATCTGCGGCACAATGAAAGACCTGGTCAACACCATCAAGCTTTGGTGACATTGCGAGATGAACAGGATCTGAGACATCACCTTCAATTACATCAATACGCGTCACGAATTCTTCAGCCAGTTCTGGCGTACCATCAAAATCACATTGATCAATTATAACAGCTTTTACTCGATCTGCAGCATTCGCACTGTCATTGCCTCTCGTTATAGCAACAAACGATAGATTTTTATGACGCCTTAAAGTCTCTACTGCAAAAGCACTACCAACCAGACCAGTGATACCTGTAATTAATATTTTATTCATTTCATATTTCCATTTTTTCTTATTTGTCAAGAAGTCAAGAGTAAGTAATATAGCACACCTTTTTTGCTATTTGTAGAAAAAAACAAAAAAATATATTATTTTATACCTTTTCACCTGAATTAATGGGTTTCGCTATACCGAAACAGCTCATATTCTTTGTGCAGTCAAATATTTTGAGGGAGAGATTGATAATCAACCTGTCCATATTTTGTAACATAAAAAGTGTCGAATGAATTCCGACATACGTAGGACGAGTTTCAACCCGTCACAAATATAACGTTGCAAGCAAAAAAAAGTATTGCTATTTACGGTACTCTTAAGTAGCTTGCGTTGTCCCAACGCAAATAGCAAAGCCAAAAAGATGTAAAAAAAGAAGCAAAAGAACAGTCTGCAAGGCTTTATTTATTGCCTTTTTTTGCTTGTTGATTGCTTGCTTAATGCGTTGGGGACAACGCATGCTACTTGAAGAAAACTCGACATTGGCTCCAGCGACACAAGGTCACTAGTACAGCGTAAATCTTAAACTGTACACTGCACTGGTGGCCTAAGAGCTTGTGCCGAGTTGAGGGACAGCTTGGACTTAATGCCTCAACTAATGAATATTCCCAAGATAGATAGAGGTAAATCCAGCATCGATTGCTTTTTCTTTTATCGAAAACAGGGATAATTTAGGAGTCGGCGGTGAATCGTGAAATTTATACATTGGATGGTATGCAGAAAAATGAAGAGGCACAGACTCGTCCAATTTATCTGCGACCCATTGAAGATAGTTATCAAGCATCTGATCGCTATCATTTTTATTGGGAATAACTAGATTTGTAATTTCAAGATGTTTATTAAGTGAGTAAAAATATTCAATTGTATCGAGAACATTCTGCAGGTGTCCTCCACTCATTTCTGAGTAAAATTCTTCAGAGAAGCCTTTCATATCAAAATTAGCAGCATCTATCCAGGGCAATATCTCCTCCGCGGCCTTCATCTCGATATAGCCATTGGAAACCAGAACAGTGGCAAGGCCTTCAGCTTTTGCGAGTTTCGCAATATCAATAATGTATTCAGCCCAAATCAGGGGCTCATTATAGGTAAATGCTACAGATTGACAACCCTCTTTGAGTGCTAATGCAATGATTTTTTCTGGTGATATATAATCATAATCACTCTGCAGTTCAGCATCCGAATAGTGACCTCTTGATATATGATAATTCTGACAGAAACAGCAATCTAGGTTGCAGCCATAAGTCCCTATAGAAAAAGTTTTTGTCCCCGGCAAAAATTCTGCTAATGGCTTTTTCTCTATGGGATCAACGTGTAGTGCGATTGGACGACCATAAGCAAGCAAGTAAAGCTTACCTTCAATATTTTTGCGAATTCCGCAAAATCCTGTTAAATTAGGATCAATAGAACAGTTACGCGGACATAGATGGCAGATAACGGTACTATTTTGCCCGCAAGCTTCAAACCAACTGCATAGCTTTGGGTTCATTTAATCTTTCTTATCTTTATATATAATACGTCTCAAAAAGAGAGCAACGAAACCCCACCTTGGTGGGCGCCCACCAAGGAACGGGGAATAAAACCCACCTTAGTGGGATTTAAATTAGCCATTTTTACGGGCAAATTCATTCATGAAATCAACAAGTGCTTCAACACCCTTCATAGGCATTGCATTGTAGATACTTGCTCTTATGCCGCCAACAGAACGATGACCTTTAAGACTTTTAAGTCCCTCTTTTGCAGCATCAGCAATAAATTGAGCTTCCATATCTTCGGAAGGGAGTCTGAATACAACATTCATTTTTGAACGACTTGATGGATCTACAGGAGATCGATAAAAAGTTGAATTATCTATTAATTCGTAGAGTGCTTCTGATTTAACATCATTAATCTCTTCAATTCCAACTATGCCGCCTTTACTCTTCAACCACTTGGCAACAAGCCCGAGCAGATATACACCAAATGTCGGTGGAGTATTAAACATAGATTGGGTTTCAATATATGTTCCATATTTCAACATTGTAGGAACATTAGCTGGAGTACGTTCTGCAAGATCTTTACGAATAATTACAAGAGCCAAGCCACTTGGACCAAGATTTTTCTGAGCTCCTGCATAAATCATCCCGAACTTATTGACATCAATAACACGTGACATAATATCACTTGACATATCGGCAATCATCGGGGCATCAGTTTCAGGAAAAGAGTGATACTGAGTACCGGCAACAGTGTTATTGCTTGTAATATGAAGATAAGATGAACCTGCCTCAGGTTTCCAGTGGCGTATAACAGGAATTCTATCATAATTCGTCTCTTTACTGGATGCAATAACCTTTACATCTCCAAAACCTTTACCCTCTTTTATCGCCTTAGCAGACCAAGTTCCAGTATCTGCGTATTCCGCAAATCCACCGGGCAGCATAAGGTTCATGGGGATCATGGAAAATTGCATACTTGCTCCACCCTGAACAAAACAGACAGCATAATCATCACTAATATTCATCAATTCACGAATATCACTCTCTGTCTCTTCAATAACTTGCGAAAACTGCGGCCCTCTATGTGATAGTTCCATAAGACCACTACCTGTATTCTGAAAATCACAAAACTCTGACTGAGCCTGTTCCATTACCTCTTTGGGGAGCATTGCCGGACCTGCACTGAAATTGTAAACTGCCATATTCAACTTCCTTATTTTAGACGATTTATAAAAAAAATTAATATCAAAAACCGATTATTTTAGCTAAAACACGGTGTATGACATAAAAACATTATCAGAACATGAAGAAACATCTATAAATGATTCAAGAATGCCTGAACTAAGTAGAAGAATATACAGCATATTAAAAAAAATACATACTTTTTCATATTTTTTTTTACAAAAAACTTGTAATTCTTCAATCAGACAATACTTTAACATTGATATTTTAAAATTAATTAATTTGATTTCAAGACTTTTGATACTGTATCAAAGCTTGTTATAATTTAGAACTAAAGATTTAAGGAGTGTATCATGCCTAAGCTTGTTTGTTTAAGTGGAATGAACAAGGGAGAAGAATACGAGCTTTCTACTGGAGACAACCTTATTGGTCGCAGTGAGAAGAATAGCATCTGCGTTTTTGACAAGAAAGCTTCAAGGCATCATTGCAAGGTAATTGTAAATGCTGACTCTCTCGCAATTGAAGATCTCAACAGTACCAATGGACTTCGATTGAACAACAACTTTATTACAGGAACAAAACCCCTGAAAGTTGGTGACCATATACGACTAGGTCAAACGGTATTTCTAGTAAGTGATCGTATGGCTAAAGAAGAAGAAGTATCTGAATCTGCACAAATGCAAAAACAGCAGAAATATGAAAACCTTCTACAGCAGACGGCGTTTCAGGTTACAAAGACGACAGCTCTTCGTAAGTTAAAAACTGACAAAGATGGACGGCAGACAGGTTTCCTCTCTTTCTTTCAACGTGAAAACAACGAAGAGTAGAGAAAAGCTAAATACTACACTTTAGCCCCCTTTAATCTTAAATGAATGGCCACAGAACAGAGCTCGCAAAACATGCACGCTTTGACTAAAAGTTTGGTTAAATCATTGTTTATGGAAATGCCCACATAGGGACAGGAAAAATCTTATTTGTTGGGATTAAAGAGTATATCATCACAATGTTGATATAACCCCAAATTATTAATGGATAGAGTTTTATGTCAGAAAAAAAGAAAAAAAAGTTTAGAATAAATATCACGCCTGATGAATGCAAGGGGTGTGGGCGCTGTATATATTCATGCCCTGTAAAGGTGTTAAGCCTTACAAATAAAGTCAATAGCATGGGCATTGTCTACGCTCAGTACAACGGTGCAGATTGTATCGGTTGCGGATCTTGCTTTTATGCATGCCCCGAGCCTGGAGCAATAACTATTTATGAAATAAAGCCTGACGAGAAAGGGAAAGAATGAATTCAGAAAAAAAATTATTATTAAAAGGCAATGAGGCAACAATTTACGGTGCACTACTTGCTGGATGTGAATGTTTCTTCGGTTACCCAATTACACCTGCCAGCGAAATTGCACACACGGCAGCAGAGCTATTCCCAAAACTTAATCGGACGTTTCTGCAAGCTGAATCTGAAATTGCTGCAATAAATATGGTTCTTGGTGCATCTGCATCGGGACGCAGAACAATAACTGCATCTTCAGGGCTTGGTATAAGTCTAAAACAAGAAGGTATTTCATATATAGCAACCTGCGAACTTCCGGCTGTAATTATTGATATAACACGCGCCGGGCCTGGACTCGGCAATATCGGCCCTGAGCAGTCGGACTACAATCAAGTTGTTAAGGGGGGCGGGCATGGTAGTTATAAATGTATTGTTTTAGCCCCAAACTCTGCTCAAGAGATGTGCGATTTCACAATGCTTGCATTTGATCTTGCAGATAAATATAGAACACCTGTTTACGTAATGGCTGATGGCGTCATTGGACAGATGATTGAGTCAATTACACTCCCTGCACCTATGGGAAGAAAACCAATTCCTGAATGGGCAATTGCCGCAACAGACGCTTCAAGAAGAAATTTCATTACATCAATATATTTGGGACACGATGAGCTTGAGGCTGTAAATATAAAACTTCAGGAAAAATATGCTGAAATCGAAAAGATAGAACAGCGCTGTGACTCCTACAGAACAGATGATGCAGAACTTGTCATTGTAGGGTATGGTATTATTAGTCGTCTGCTTCATTCCGCAGTTGATCTATTGCGCAAAGAGGGATATAAAATAGGAATGCTAAGGCCAATAACGCTCTTTCCATTCCCTAAAACCGAATTTAAAAAACTTGCTCTTTCTACAGACTCATTCCTATGCGTAGAGATGAGTAATGGGCAACTTATCGATGATATAAAACTAACAATTGAGTGTTCAAAACCTGTACACCTCTACACTAGAATGGGTGGAAATGTACCGAGTATGGATGAAATAACAAATAAATGCCGGGAAATACTTGCATGAGTAAAGAAGAGATAAAATTTGGTAGGTCAAAAGGGTTTTTTGAAACTTTTGAAAGACGCCCTGGCCCGATAAAGAAAAATATGCACTACTGTCCAGGATGCGGACATGGGATTCTACATAAACTTGTAGCCGAAGCATTGGTTGACCTTGAGATGCAGGATAAGATGATCTTTATATCACCTGTCGGTTGCTCGGTTTTTGCGTATTACTACTTTGACTGCGGTGGAATTTCAGTTCCTCACGGGCGTGCACCTGCTGTTGCAACTGGTCTTTTAAGAGCAAATCCTGACAGCTATGTTATATCATATCAAGGCGATGGTGACCTCGGGGCGATCGGCCTAAACAACTTTCTTCAGGCAGCTAATCGTGGTGAAAACCTAACGGTCTGTTTTGTCAATAACGCAATTTACGGAATGACAAGTGGACAGATGGCACCAACAACTCTGATCGGACATAAAACAGCCACCTCCCCCTATGGACGTACGGTAACAAACGAAGGTTTTCCACTTAAGGTTGCAGAGATGGTAGCAGCCCTTGAATCACCTGTATATGTTGAAAGAGTTGCACTTACATCTACAAAAAATATCCGTTCTGCACGCAGGGCACTGCGCAAAGGGCTAACAAATATGAAAGAGAAAAAGGGATTTTCTCTTATTGAATTCCTTTCAGGCTGCCCTATCAACCTAAAAAAGAGTGCAGAAGCAACGGATGAATGGATTGAAGAAGAGATGATCCCTTACTTCCCTCTCGGCTGCCTTAAGGACATTGCCGATGAGCGAGATAAAATTATTCGCCCAATACCTATTTTCGATAAAGAAAAAGTAACAAAAGCCCTGCTCGAATCGGCTGGAAATATAAAATTTGGAGATAAACAGACGAAATTACGCAAGGATCTAAGAATTAAGTGTGCCGGATTTGGTGGACAGGGAGTACTTAGTTTGGGAATGATGATTGCTGCAATGGGGCAATCCCGAAATATCAATGTATCATGGCTTCCATCATACGGCCCTGAAATGCGAGGTGGTACAGCAAATTGCTCAGTTGTTATGAGTAATGATATCATCGGAACTCCTATTGTAATAGAAACAAATATTCTCATAACAATGAATCAGCCGTCAATGGATAAATTCCTGCCAGATCTTGCAACTAAAGGAATCCTCCTCTACGATAGTACAAGTATAAAACCACCGAAAACAAAAAGTCGTGTCTATGCAGTTGAGGCAACTCGTATTGCCCTAGATATAGGCAATATAAAATGTGCGAACTCCGTAATTATGGGAGCATTTGCTGCATGCCTGAAGGGGTTTGAACTCGAAAACTATGAAGGTGCATTTGAAGAAGCAATAAAAACTACTTTCAGAAAGAAACCACAACTAATTGATATGAACATCCTAGCTTTCCGTAAAGGCAAAGACTCAGTAAAAACAGTTAATGTATAATCTAGTATTAACAATGGATAAGAAGGATTAACTTTACAATTATCAGGATAAAAACTTTGGGACAGGCAACTGTTTGATTCTCCCCAAAATGCCATAATATTCTCTTCACCCAATCCGATTTATAAAAAAAGTCAATTATCTTCTTGAATTTTACTACCTAAAAGTGTATAGTTAATTCTTGGTTGATAATCAGATTGTCCCCAAGTTTTTAAGTGAACGAAATGATAAGCCAAAGCATATATGGACAAATTGCTTATGAAAATTGTGTGCTTAGGCTTGCACGATTTAGGTTATAGATTAAATATATATTATGATAGAAAAGGGATAATAATAATGAATACATGGCAACTGTTTTTTAATGAGATTAAATATCGATGGGTGGGGTGTTTATTTGCTATTCTTGCTGTTGGAGTTTCTCTCTTTACAGTTACATCTACCCGTTATTTTTTAGCTGATTTTGATAAACAAACTCAGTCTGAGATCTCGAAACTTCAGCAAAAAAGTTATGAGCGTATGTGTAATCTTGAAAATGAAGCGAGGGTATTCGCAAAATCATTAGGATTCAATATTTTTATATTTAATGACGAGCAGAAGGTTGAAGATTTTTATATCAAAGATATGAATACAGACTACTTGACAAATGATGACGCTAACCGACTGGCAAAAGCCAAAGTACCTCTTTTGAATCATCTTCTCCCGTTTTTGCGTCATAAAATATTTCTCAAGTCACTTGGGGATGATGTTATCATTGCTGGTATTGAAGGTGAGATTTTTATTCGTAAAGCATTCCAGAAACCAATGGAAGTTAAAGTAGAGCCAGGTGAGGTTCAATTAGGTGCTACTATTGCAAAACGGCTCCACCTCAAAATTAATGATAAAATTATGATTGGGGATAAAGAGTATATCGTAACCTTCTGTAGGGAACCACTCGGAACTAAAGATGATATTGTAATTTTTATGAATCTGGGGGATGCACAAACTTTATTGAACCTTAAAGATAAGATCAGTGGGATTTTGGCAATAAGCTGCAATTGTACAGCTGGAAATGTTGCACTGATACATCGCACAGTACAGAAAACCATTCCAAATGCAAATGTGGTGGAATTTACAATTCGAGCAAAAGCAAGACAAAGGGCAAGGCGAGCAATTAGTAAAGCAGCTGATGAACAAATTGCAGACATCGTAACATCAAGAACAGCTATGCGCTCTAAATTAAAACGATTTTCTCTTATTTTCTCTATATTGATGGTTATAGCAACATCTGCTCTGCTTTTCTTTTTATATGCTCACAATGTAAAAGAGAGGCGCCATGAGATTGCCATCTTACGAACATTGGGAGTATCTACCGCAAAAATCATTTTAATTTTCGCTGGGAAATCGATTCTACTTGCAACGGCAGGAGGGATTCTCGGTTTTTTTGCTGCGATATTAGCAACTATTTATTTAATAACAGGTTCAGAATTTGCAACATTGTTTAATGGCAAGTATTTACTTATTCTTGTCTTAACTGCTAATTTGATAAGTATTATAGCCAGTTTGATTCCGGCTATGATTGCGGCCTATAGAGATCCAGGAATTGTCCTTAATGAGGAGGCGTAATTATGAGTTTTCTTTCTATTCAAAATATATCTAAAAATTATTTAAGTAAAAGTGATTCCATACAGGTATTAAATGACTTTTCCCTTGAGATGAAGCCAGGCAAGGTTCATGTTATTGTCGGCCCAAGCGGATGCGGAAAAACCACATTGTTAATGCTGTGTGGTGGACTAATTTTCCCTGACAGTGGTACCATCACAATAAATGGTACCAATCTGTTAAATATTTCTCCGGGACAGCGTGCAAAAAAAAGAGCTAGTCTTGTTGGATTTGTATTTCAGCGTTTTCACCTTATCCCATATTTAAACGTGGAACAAAATATTATGGCATCCTGTCTTGCTAGGTCAGTTGAGAATTCAACGCAACGTTGTGATGAACTGCTGCAGCGTCTTGGCCTCGAAAGCAGAAGATATCATATCCCGGCAAAACTCAGTGCTGGTGAACAGCAGCGGGTTGCTCTCGGCAGAGCATTGATGAATCGTCCAGCAATGTTGATTGCTGATGAACCTACAGGCAATTTAGATGAAGAGAATGCTGAACAATTATTAGAATTGCTAAAGGATTTTGCAAAAGAAGGAGGCACTCTCCTTATCGCTACACACGATAGCAGAGTAACAAAAATTGCTGACTATAAATACGTTTATGATTTTAAAAATCACTGTTTTTAGAATTGCAAAAAAAACGGAGAAAAAATAGTGTTCCCGTACGGAGCTTTTTGAGGCTGTCAGAAATCTTAAATCCAGATTTAGCACTCCCGCTTCTGGATCTGAAGTAGCTTGCGTTGTCCCAACGCAAATAGCAAAGCCAAAAGAGATGTAAAAAAGAAGAAAAAGAACAGTCTGTAAGGCTTTATTTATTGCCTTTTTTTTTGCTTGTTGTTTGCTTGCTTAATGCGTTGGGGACAACGCATGCTACTTTTACTTAATGATTATTGCCGCTCCTTAGAGGGTGCTTTTTAAATGATCGAGAATCAACCAGTCCCTAAAAATCCTCTTCGTGAAATCACTCGGGGACGAACCAGGTTCTCATTCTGTCGGAGCTTTCGGGGAAATAAAGTTGCTTCGCACCTTTGCCATTTTGCAAATGGTGCTCCGGCCAGGATTTTCTTTCACCCGGGTACGGGCTCAGAACCGTCGTGCTGTCACTTCGTGAAATCACTCGGGAACGAACCAGGTTCTCATTCTGTCGGAGCTTTCGGGGAAATAAAGTTGCTTCGCACCTTTGCCATTTTGCAAATGGTGCTCCGGCCAGGATTCGAACCTGGGACCTACTGATTAGAAGTCAGTTGCTCTATCCTCTGAGCTACCGGAGCGGGTGTTTATCCACTTTTTGGGATGAGTAATCTACTGCATTGAAGTGAAAAGTAAACCTCTGTTTTGTATTTTTATGGAAAAATGCTAGATTCGCAATTTTTCCAAAGCAATCCCCCCCTCAAAATATGGCAAGAAATTGCTGGGTTATTTATGCAGAATAGCTTATTTTACGATGGTTGCCACTGATGTGTCGCCGGATAGGGCTTTTTCAAGACTATTTTCTTCGAAGAAGTTAAAAACTAGGATCGGGAGATCGTTATCGCGGCACATTGAGAACGCAGTGGAGTCCATGATTGCAAGTTTTCGCGATAGAGCGTCTTCAAAAGAGAGAGTGTCATAACGTTGGGCATCGGGATTTTTCATTGGGTCATCAGTGTAGATACCATTGACTTTCGTTGCTTTAAGGACAGCATCTGCTCCTACTTCAAGCGCACGCAGTGTCGCAGTTGTATCAGTTGTGAAAAACGGACTTCCAGTACCGCCGGCAAAGATTATGATTTTTCCCTCTTCAAGAGATTTGATCGCATCGTTGCGGTTAAACCTTGTCGCGATCGGCTCCATTGGGATTGATGTCTGAACCTCGGCGGAGAAGCCTGCTGCATTGAATGCATCACGAAGGCAGAGTGCGTTCATCACAGTTGCTAACATTCCCATGTAGTCAGCTGTAACACGATCCATTCCCCATTCCGATCCCATGACCCCGCGCCATACATTTCCTGCTCCAACAACAAGAGCAACCTCTACGCCTTCATCGACAATAGCTCCTACCCGCTTTACAACGGAGTCAACTGCACTGCTTTCGTAGCCGAACTCCAGATTCCCTTTTAGTGTCTCTCCGCTGATTTTTAATAATATCCTGTTGTATATATATTTTGAACTCATTATGCTCTCCGTTATCTTTTGTTTCTATTATCATTATTTAGAGACTGAACGAAAAATAACATATTTATTCTAAAACGGCACTTTTCGTTCAGGCACTATTTAAAATTACTCCCTTGATACTGTTTTTACAAGTTTATAGTTGTAAAATTATTTGAATATAGGGTAAACTTCTGATATAGTGATAAAAAATAACTAATATGGAGATTTTTATATGTTGAATTTAGGAGTAAATGTTGACCATGTAGCAACAGTACGGCAGGCGCGTGGAGTTCCTTATCCATCACCCCTTGAGGCGGCGTTAATATGTGAAAAGGCTGGAGCATGGGGAATTACGGCACATCTTCGCGAAGATCGCAGGCACATGAATGATGCTGATATGGTTGAGCTGCAAGGTGCGGTTCAGAAATTGAACATGGAGATGGCTGCAACTGAAGAGATGGTAAGTATTGCAACTGAACTCAAGCCCTACAGTAGTTGTCTTGTTCCTGAGAAAAGAGAGGAGCTGACCACTGAGGGTGGTTTGAATGTAATTGGAGATCTTGATTCGCTTAAAGATTCTGTCGCTAGCTTGCAAAGTGCGGGAATTATTATCAGTATCTTTATTGATCCAGATAAAAAACAGCTTGACGCCGCCAAAGAGCTGAATGCAGAATATGTGGAACTTCATACAGGTTCCTTTGCCAACACGAACGGTGAGGTTGCTGAAAAAGAGCTCCAACGCCTGATTGAGGCTGCGAAACACGCAAAAAATATTGGACTCAAGGTGAATGCTGGACACGGAATTGACTACGTAAATATTGAGGGAATTCTGCGAATCCCGCATCTTTGTGAACTGAACATCGGGCACAGTATTGTGTCGCGTGCGGTAATTGTAGGTATGCATCAGGCTGTTGCGGAAATGTTTAATCTTATGAAGCCGTACGCATTAGTTTGAGCGTTTATACCGCAAGCGGTAGAGATCTTGTCTTTCTTTTGCTAGCTAAGTTAGTTTAAAGAAAATGCTAAGATTTCACCCGTCGCTAGTATAGATAGATAATTTGATCCATTTAGGGAAAAAATATGAATAAGTGCTCTTTTACATCCGAATACGATATAGTTGTCTGCGGTGGCGGTATTGCCGGCATTTCCGCTGCGGTGACTGTTGCACGGGCTGGCAGACGTGTCGCGATGATAGAGAAGAGTATTCTTCCGGGTGGATTGGCTGTTTCAGGACTTGTTAATATTTTCCTTCCACTCTGTGACGGTTGTGGAAATCAGATTATATTCGGGATTGCTGAGGAGTTATTGAACTTGAGTGTGAAGTACGGGCCAGGCTCAATCCCTCCGGGTTGGAATGGCGATGGACGGAACAAAATCTCCAGATATATGGTTAAATTCTCTTCTGCCGCATTTGCGCTGGCTCTGGATGAACTGCTTGAAAAGAGCGGAGTCGATGTATGGTACGATACTGTTGTTACTGGTGTCGAGATGGACAAAACACGCATTACCGGCATAGATGTTTTTAATAAGAGCGGACACGGCATAATCAATGCAGGGGAATTTATTGATGCAACTGGCGATGCAGACATTGCGAAGTTCGCAGGTTGTGAGGTGATAGAGGGGGAGAGTAAAATGACAATATGGGCACAGCAGGCCTCCTTGCAACAATCGGAATCTGCAGTAAAGTTTAATGATCCTGAACTCTTGAATAATATGGTAAAACTTGGTGCAAAAGAGTCAGGAGAGGGACATCCTACAGGAGAAAAGATACAGCAGGGAATCGATGGGAAAACTGTTTCGGAATATTCAATAGCTTCTCGCCGCCACCTTTTGGACTACTTTAAACATCAGATTTCCGAAAAAGGAGAAAATGCAAGTGCGTTTCCTTTGGGACTGCCGAGCATGGTACAGTTAAGAAGAACACGCAGAATTGTAGGCAAAGAGACAATAACTGCGAATTTCGCAAATAAAAAAATAGAAAATTATATAGGTGCTGTACCGTCGTGGAAGGATAACGGAGTTGTATGGCAGATACCAGAAGGTGCACTGATCCCTGAAGGGTGTAAAAACTTAGCTGTTGCAGGAAGAATTATCTCTGCGGAAGAGGGGCCTGCATGGGAGGCCGTAAGATCAATCCCAGCCGTAGCCCACACTGGAGAGTTGGCAGGGAAGTTGTGTGTGGGAAGATGTTGAAGAGAGAGCAAATTGCTCGGTGTTAGTTGTTAGTTGTTGGATTTAGATGTTGCACCAGCGGCGGAAGGTGCTACATTGTTTTAGGCCACCCTCGACCTTAGCTAGCAAAAGAAAGACTGATGGTTACAAAATATGAGGTAGAAAAAAAGATGGAAAGACATATTGGAAAATATTCATTGCCAGGTTGGATTTGTGCAGGCTTTTTTATCGCACTTTTACTCTCGATGACTTATGAGCTGCTTCTCTCATCTTCAGCTCAGCGTAATTGTAAAAAGAGTATCGATATTGCTATACAGCATCTAATTGACGATACCATTGTCTCAAATTCCGGAGCTGAAATTGATCCAGAATCACAGAAGAGACTGCTCCTTAAATTTCATAAATACGCAAATGACGACCTAAACTCTTTAGGTAACAGGACGACTCTCATTACCTATCTTTTTCTTTTTGGGTGTTCTGCAATTTTTTTCCTTTTTTTCGCCTGGAGTTATTTTATCAGAAATAAAGAGTTGGGGCGTAGGCTGGATTTAGCTCTCAGCAGGAGAGAAGAGGTTGATGAACTTGGCCTTGCAGCTGCCGGGCTGGCCCATGAAACAAAAAATCCTTTGGGCGTCATTCGTGGACTTGCACAGAATATTGCAAATAAACTTGATAACAGTGAAGAGACACGCCGTAAGGCAAGGGATATTATGGAAGAGACGGATCTTACCACTGCCAGGCTTGGAGACTTTCTTAGTTATGCGCGATTCCGCTCTCCAACCCCCGAAGATGTTAACTCTGTTGAGTACCTGGAACGTATAATCTCGCTAATCGAAGATGATTTTAAAAATAGCGGAGTGGAGCTTAACTCTGAAATTACTCCATTGACAATGATTGCCGATTCCGATATGCTATCTCAAGTCCTGATGAATCTCTTGACAAACAGTTTGCGGTTTACCAAAAAAGGGGAGATGGTTACACTATCGTGCAACTCTGCCGGATCACAGTTTGCGACTCTCGCAGTTACCGATACAGGTTCTGGTATCGATAGCAAGATGCTCCCAAATATATTTAAACCCTATGTTACCAAAGGAGCCGGCGGTTACGGCATCGGTCTAGCAATTGTAAAAAGAATAGTAGAACAGGCAGGATGGAAAATTAGCGTAAAATCCAAGCCCGAAAAAGGTACAACCATCACGATCTCTAAAATAGCAGTGAGAGACATATAAGTTTTAGAAGACGACACAGAAAACCGCAAAATATCAGCGAATCTCGCTAACAATATTTGTGACGGGTAACCTTCACAAAAAGACCCTGTAGGATTACAATCAACCTGTCCACAGTTTTTCTTTTTTCTCTTAGGCCACCAGCGACCTTGTGTCGTTGGAGCCAATGTCGCATTTTCTTCAAAAGAAAAGGCGACATCCCCCCTTCCCTCTGCCCTCTGCCTTCTTCAAAGGCAGAGGGCAGAATGCTGCTGCACTTCACATACCATAACCAGCAAGATCATTTTATTTGCTTGCGACGTTATTTTTGTGACGGGTTGAAACCCGTCCTACGTATGTCGGAATTCATTCCGACACTTTTTATGCGACAAAACAGGGGACAGGTTCATACTCGTCTTCTCTAATCTTCCATCCTCCGCCGTGTTCCCTGTGGTTTAACTTATTCTCTCCCAATCCTCCAACAATCAACCTGTCCCCAGTTTATTTGTAATTATTTATCTATAACTGTAATTGTGATATCTTTATATCTACCATTGGGCTCGCCTGGCGTTCCGCCATTATCTTCTTGGTCTTCGGAGACACTATATATCAAATAGCACGGTTTTATAATATCAAGAACCTTGTATCCATCTATCGGCTTGTTCCATTCAATGAACGCTTCCTGTTTTGTCTCTCTTTTTCTTCCAGTTGTTTTTCCCCCATTAGAATATTCTTTTTTCTCCTTCTCTGACATTTTGACTGCCTGCCTGAAGGTGACATCGC
>JAUUYH010000141.1 GCA_030590505.1 Kiritimatiellota bacterium | reverse complement strand
TCATTTTCACCCCCGGCTGTTCGATTCATTAGATGGTAGTTGCATCCGCCATCTGTAATTTTTTCTCTTGGATTTCGCATGACCTTGCCTCCTTTAAATCCCACCAAGGTGGGTTTTATTAAAAAAACTTCAATAATAGGCTATTATATATCATATCAATAAGTAAGTCAAGCTGTTTTGTAGAATAATTTAGCAAAAAGTTGATAATCAACCTGTCCCCAGGCCGTCTTATGATTTTTCATCTTTCACCCGATTTGGTTGACAATCAACCTGTCCCCAGGCAGGATTTTGCGAAGTTCGCAGTATATCAGAGCTCTGATTCTCTCTCTGTATCTGCGGGGAATAGATTTTTGTGAAAAAATATTTTATCAGAAAGGAACTAAGTGTGAGAATCGACAGTGTGCTATGGTGTGAGGATGAGGGCGTATAGTGTTCCTGTTTCTGAGGCGATGAAAATTGTATTTCCGGATAATGCTGGAGCAGCGGTTAGGGTTTCCCCGATCTCATATTTATGTATTAATTCCCCCGTTTTTAAGTTGAGAAGGTATATTATTCCGTCATTGGATGTTGCGATTACCCTATTTCTGATTATAATTGGTGCGGCTTCAAATGCTCCAGAGGCTCTAAAATACCACGTTTTACTGCCTGATAGAGGATTTATTGAATAGAGGTACCTGTTTTTAGAGCCTATAATTAGAGATTCACTTGATGCCGCCGGTGAAGATATAAATGAACCTTTTCGATTTTCATCTTCAAAAGTCCATAGAATTTTCTGGGTTTTAAGGTCAATACAGATGAGTTTTCCTGAATATAGAGCTGTAAAGCAGCACGATGCGAAAATTGCAGGAGATGCGGGAATATATGAATCAGTTTTAATTTTAAACAGCGCTTTTCCATTCTTTACGGAGATGCAACGAAGTCTTCCATCACAGCCACCGAACATGATTTTACCATCAGATACAGCAGGTGTGCCATTGATATAATGATCGCTTTTGCTACTCCATATTTTTTCTCCATCAGCACAGTTTAATGCATAAAGATTATTATCATATGAGCCGAAAACAACAAGAGTTTTATTCTCTGATTTTGCAATATTCGGGGCACCTGCAATTTTGGCGGAGGTTTCAAAAATCCATTTTTTTGTACCTGTCTCGATGTCAATTGCTGTAAAAATCCCTGCACTTGACCCGACAAATAGTGTTTTATCATGAATTGCAGGTGATGCTTCAAATGAATCATCTGTAGAGTATCTCCAGAGCTCTTTGCCTTTTAGGCATGATATTGCATAAATTGTTCCGTTTTCGCCACCAATAAATAATTTTTTGTCTTTTATTACAGGAGTCGAGGAGAAGCTGTCATGTTCTTTTTTATTTTTTAGTTTGACACTCCATAGAAGTTGTAATTTCTGATATTGTTCTAATTTTTGGGAACTGGTTTTAGGTGCAGTTCCAGAGAGTTCAGGTGATCCCCTGAATATCAGCCAGTCAGATGAGAATTTAGGAGATAGTTTGGATAATTGTGTTTTTGCTATCTCTTTTTTTTCAGAACATGCAAATAGAGATACCAGAGTTATGAAGTAAAGGCAGATTTTTATTTGTTTGAATTGTAAAATATTTGTTCTCAAAAAGCTAGTTGTACTCTTTTATATATGTTTCAATAACCTCTGCAAGTTTATTTTGCTGAATTTTTACAATATTCATCTCTCTTTTTGCGTTCTCCGGAGAGTCTGAGGCATGAGCTGTGTTGACCATTACATCTTGTCCAAATTCTTTTCTTATAGTTCCGCTCGGAGCCTTTGTTGGATCTGTAGGGCCTAATACATCACGGATTTTTTCTACAGCATCTTTGCCTTCATAGACCAGAACCATACATTTTACCTTTCCAGCTTTTTCTTTATCCTCTATGGGGCACTTTTCTGGTTTTGTACCGGACATAAATTTAATAATGCTTGAAAACTGAGAGTCTGCGTAGGTTATTCCGATTGTTTCAGAGAGTTTCTGCATATTCTCATCGCTGACCTGTATTGCAAATGCATCTTCTAGTATTTTTGCCGCTTTGTCTCCGATTGAAGGAGCAAGTTTTTCTCTGAGCACATCTTTTACTGGCCCATAAAATTCCATTGCTTCTGCCACAGACATCTGGTAAATTTTACATCCAATAATCCTGAGTCCTGTTCTACTAAACATATCTATGATATTGCCTGGTTTTGCACTTGGATAACGCCAGTTGTCAGGTTTTATGATAACAAGCGTACGTTCAATAGCTGTAGGGTCTTCATATTTTATGTTTTCAACAATGTTTGATTCATTTGCTGCGAATTTCGCAAAAACTTTTAGACACATCATTGCGGATTTCATAGTTGGAGGGGTAAGGACAGCAGGTTCAAAATAGCGCACTTTGCCTGTTGTTGCACCGATTACAAGGTCTGCATAGGTGTCGCGAATTGTTTCGCCCGTAATTCTTTCAGATGATGATTGTGTGTCTGAGTAGATATCGCCGGCAATGGCAAAAAGTTTTTTGCAGGCATCCTCGCCCTTGAATACAAGCATCATCACACGGTGGCGTCTGTCTCCTGTTGGAGAGAACGTACGTTTGATGTAGTCATAGAACATTTGAGATGCTGGTTCGTTTCGTTGTCCTACTGTCTTTTTAAGTGTGTCCGCATACCAGTCAGCCAACTCCTGGGTTGGGGCGAATATTTGAGTTGCGACCAGTTCTATATCTGTCCTTGCTAGGAGTCGAGCGATAACGCCTCCTGTTCTCGATTTCAGAACTGTGTATGGAGTGATAATCATATATGATAATTCTATTGACATTGTTTTTCCCCTTTTTTATTTTTCAATTATAAATACACAAGTCGGCGCAAACATATTAGGCCAAAATTTTGCCAAGATATTAAGATGCGTTCCGAACGGTATTTCTTCTGTTATTTTAACACCTTTTTCTATACAAAGATTGCGAAAGTCGCAGATTGTTGCAAGGTGGATATTCGGGGTGCTGTACCAGAGTTCCGGTAGAGAGTTTGTTACAGGCATTTTCCCATAAAATGTAAGCTGGAACCTTGATGTAAAGTAACCGATATTAAGGAAGCTTATAATCACCTTTTTTCCAACTCTTACCATATCTTCAATCAACTTATCTGGGCGATGTACTGCCTGTATCGTCTGACTTAGTACAACAAAATCAAATGAGTTATCTTGAAAATCATCAAGGCCGTCATTAAGATCGCTGTGTATTACCGGAACGCCTTTCTTGACGCACTCTAGGAGTTTATTTTGTTCAATCTCAACTCCACATGCGTAGATATTTTTTTCAGCTTTAAGAATGTGCAAAAGGTTCCCATTGCCACATCCGAGGTCAAGGACGGATGCTTTATTGGTTATTATATCCGCAGTAATCATAAGATCCTGACGATTTTGAAGCTCTTTTTTTGATCTATTTAACATTTTTATTCACCTCGTCTGTCCGGCTTGCGAGGAAGCCAGATATCAGTTTTCCAAGCGTATCAATTTCTAGGAGAAATGCATCGTGACCATAAGATGATTCAATATCGCAGTATGTTGCATCAATATTGTTATTTCTGAGTGCTTTAACTAACTCTTTTGAGTGTGATTTGGGAAATAGCCAGTCGCTTGAGAAGGATACGACCAGAAATGGTGAAGTCACTTTTTCAAGTGATTTGTTAAGATCTCCATCTCCTTTTTTTGATAGATCATAGTAGTCCATTGCTCGTGAAATGTAGAGATAGCTATTTGCATCAAATCGTTCAACAAACTGTTGCCCCTGATATTCAAGATAACTTTCAACTTGAAAATTTCTGCTAAAGTCAATTGATTGTTTTGTTTTTGTCTGGAGACGCCTGCCGAACTTTTTATCCATCGCTTCATCACTCAGGTATGTAATATGTCCTACCATACGCGCAATGGCGAGTCCCTGGTCTGGCTCTAAATCATCTGTGTATTCGCCATTTCTCCAGTTAGCATCGCTCATAATCGCTTCTCTGCCTACCCAGTCAAAGGCGATACTTTGGGGAGAGAGACGTGTTGTTGTTGCAATCGCCATAACACTGTTTACAGCTTCAGGATAGTCAACCCCCCACTGAAGCGCCTGCATTCCGCCCATCGAACCTCCGGCAATTGAGAGCCATCTAGAGACTTCAAGGTGTTGCATCAGGCGGTGTTGTGCTCTTACCATATCTGAAATTGTGATAAATGGGAAGTCCATATTATATGGTTTTCCAGTCTCAGGATTTATCGAACGTGGTCCGGTTGAGCCGGTACAACCGCCGATTATATTACTGCATACGATAAAATATTTATCAGTATCAAATGCCTTGCCAGCTCCGACCATTTCGTCCCACCAGCCGGGTTTCTTATCGGTCTCAGAATGGTATCCCGCAACATGGGCATCACCAGTCAGGGCATGCAGAATTAGTACAGCATTGCTCTTTGCTTGATTCAATTTACCGTATGTCTCATAAGTAATATTTACAGGTGCAAGGGTTTTGCCACAGTCAAGTTCGAGGGGCTCATTGTCTGTGCCAAAGGAGAATTCCTTTGATTTCACTATCATTTTTTTCTTTTCATTACTCATAAATTTTAAAAAATTATACTTTGCACGGATAAAATCTTAACATTTTCTTTGAACTAACTTAGCTAGCAAAAGAAAGACAAGATCTCTACCGCTTGCGGTATAGTTGACTTTACTCGTCAACCAATGCAAATGCAATTGTTCCTTGTGTAACTATTTTATCATCTACAGAAATTTCCCCGACCCCTTTACCGAATCTTGACCCAGATGATGGTAGTGATATTTTAATAGAAAGTTGGTCACCAGGGCGGATTGGAGCAAAACACTCAACATTCGAGATAGACATAAAATATGCAATTTTGCCCTTATTTTCAGGACGTAGCAGAGTTTGTGCACAACCAGCCTGAGCAAGAATCTCCATCTGTATAGCTCCAGGCAGTACTGAATATTCAGGAGAATAACAGTGCATAAATGGTTCAGTTCCGGTAATATTTTTAACTGCAATTACATCATCGTTTACAATTGATGAAATATAATCAACAAGCATGAACGGATATCTGTGTGGGATGATATTCATAATACCGACAGCATCCATTGCAATATCTTCATCTTTATCAACATCGTTAAATTCTGAAAAAACAGGAAGATCATATACTTTTTCTCGAACAGAAATCGTCATTGTTACCTGACATGTGACGCCGGCTTTTGTTTTGTTTGATGCCGTAATTTCCGCCTCATCGCCGTTAATGCTATCAATATTTACATCAATAAGCAGTCTATCGCCTGGCAGAGCAGGTTTACGGAATTTTACTTTTTTAATACGTTTGATATAGAGATCTTTTGTTCTGGCAGGATCAAGTTTCTCCTGAAGTAACAGTGCAGCGACCTGGTGGACAGCTTCTACCTGAAGTACGCCTGGCATAATCGGGTGTCCCGGAAAATGTCCCTGAAATACAATGTCATTGAATGATAAAAGCTTCAGGCCGACTGCATGCGTTTCAGAGTCAATCTGAACACGGTCAAGCAGAAGTATTGTTGCACGATAGGGAAGGATATCTTTAATTCCTTCGTAAGATAAAGTTCCAATTTTCATATTTTTCCTCTTTTTTTTAATTTGTAAAATTTGCGAAATTCGCAAAATGATTTATTTGTTTTCTGCCACCATAGTTTGTACAATCTTCTGTGCTACAATGACATTTGTAGCATGTCCGGGTTTTATTGTAATAATGTGAGCCTTGAGCCTGCGGCCGATTAGAGAGAAATCTCCAACAAGATCTAGCACCTTGTGCCTGACCAGTTCATCGGGAAAGCGCAAGCCCTCTTTGCTGATGATTGCTCCGTCATGAATTACAATTGCATTATCCAGACTTCCGCCCTTTACAAGTCCCATTGCAATCAACTGCTCCAGATCCTTATAGTCGCAAAGCGTTCTAGCAGACGCTATATTTTCGCTAAATTCATCACGAGTAATCTCTGCAGAGTAGTATTGAGTTCCAAGCGGAGTCCCAGCAAAATCGACCATACACGAGATCTTAAAATTTTCATGTGGTACAATTATCGAGGTGCTGACCCCCTCTTCTGTTATAATCGGCTCAGACGGAGACCAGTAGAGTGCATCTGCTTTTTGCTCTTCAATTCCGCTTTTCTGCAGCATCTCTACATAAGGAAGCGCACTACCGTCGCCAATTGGTGGCTCCGGTCCATCCATATCAACAATCGCATTGTCAACATTGTAGGCTGTCAGTGCCGCCATCACATGTTCAACTGTTGACACCGCTGCATTTCCGGCAGCAATAGTTGTTCCGCGTCGTACATCTACCACGTTCATTGCAGTAGCAAGTACGGATGGTTTGTCGGGGAGATCAATGCGTCGGAAAATTATGCCACTACTTTCAGGTGCAGGATTTATCGTTAAGTGAGCTCGAACACCGGTATGCAGAGCAATGCCGGAATAAGAAACTGACTTTTTTACTGTATTCTGTTTTGTATTTTTATTGTTCATAGATTATAATTGAAAGCATAAATGAAAAGTGTCAACTAAAAGAGGCAGAAAAATGGAAAAGAATATTATAGTAACAGGCCCTACGGCTACGGGAAAAACGCGTTTAGCCGTATTTTTGGCGAAACGATTTAGCGGAGAGATCATAAGTGCCGATTCAAGACAAGTGTATCGTCATCTTGATATTGGGACCGGAAAGGATATTGAAGAGTACGGTTCTGGGGGAGGTGCTGTTCCGTATCATCTGATAGATATTGTTGATCCTGATGTGGAGTATAACTTGATGCGCTTTAGGCAGGATGCACCGAATGCGATAGGTAAAAT
>JAUUYH010000172.1 GCA_030590505.1 Kiritimatiellota bacterium | reverse complement strand
GCGAAGCCCAAGTACGTTAGACATTCCTGACATGGGGCAAGAGATGAGGAACCAGAAAAGTTCTTTGATCAGTCTTGCAGGCTCTGAAAGGGCATGTTTTTATGCTTGTTTTTTTTCGCTATGTCAGGCAGGCAGGAATGCCTAACGTACTTGAAGAGTCCCCGAACGTAGTGACGGATTATTATCATACAAGGAATAAGAAAGATAAATTTAGATTAAGACAAAGATTAAGAGTGAATCGGAGAACGACTAACTGCCATCAACTAATCTGCGTATTGATAATAATCCGTCACTTCGTTCGGGGAGAGGCGGAGAGGCTCTTTTTTAATAGAGCAGAGTATCCACCATCGTGTAGGTGGTTTGGGAATATTTGTCTATCTTTAATTAATTGAAATGTTGGGTTCTTTTTTATAAAGTTCTGTACTTGTTTTGCATTCTCTTCGGGTTCTATGCTGCAGGTGCTGTAGATTAGTGAGCCTCTCTCTTTTAGGAGTGGAGCGGTTGCATTGAGTATTTTTTTCTGAAGAGCTACCAACTCTACAAGTTTTTTTTCTGTAAAATTCCATAGTGAGTCTGGGCGTTTGCGAAATACGCCGGTATTGGTGCATGGTACATCAAGAAAAATTAGATCTGCGCAGTTCGCAGAAAAGGGGGGGGCTAGTGCGGATGCGGCAATTATTTCGCAATTTTTTACATTGTGTGCGTGTATGTTTTCGCATGTACGGGACTGTCGGTATAGTGATAGATCCGATGAGACAATCATGCCGCTGTTTTTCATTCGTTCTGCCAGTATGAGGGTTTTTCCACCTGGAGCAGAACAGAGATCAAGCACAGTGTCGTTGGGGGCTGGGGAGTATAGTGTGCATGGAGATATGGTTGAAGGATCCTGAATGTAGATTTTTCCCTCTTTGAGCCACTCTGTTTCAAATAGCTTTGACGGGTTTTTTGCGATATAGCAGTCGTAGTCGTCCGCCCATTGGGGGAGGGGGATCTTTTCGCAATCCGCCTCTGCAAGTTCTTTTTCGGTGATATTTCCGCTTTTTCGAAATGTGAGGGGGGCTTTGTGTTGTGAGAACTCGTTGATTATTTTTAAAAAATCGGGTATTGAGTTCTTCCATCGTCTGAATATTGTTTCTGGAATATTTTTTTTGACATATTCGGGGGCATTTTCTAGGAGTGATTTCATATCTGCAGAAGATATCTGACGCAGTACAGCATTGATAAAGCCAGCAGGCCTTGAACCGTATTTTTTCTTTGTGTACGAAACTGCGACATCAACTGCAATTTCTGCTTCAATCCCGGATTGGTAAAACATCTGGGTTACGGCGACGTTTAGGACTCTTTTGAACTTAGGGTGGGTCTTTTTTTTGCCTTTGCTTGCGAATTTCGCAATAGTGAAGTCAATCTGTGCTCTGTTTCTGTAAAAGTTAAAAAGAATATCAGATACACTCTTTGCATTGTTGCTTGATCTTATGCGGTCTAGTGACTCATCTAGGTTGGTTTTTGATTCACATTCCTCCATTATTGCAAGGGATTGTGTCAGAATCTTTTCTGCCGTTGATCTATTATTTTGATATTTCATTTAATCTCTCCTTGAAATTTTTATACTATTATGCTATGTTAAACAAATTATTTAGCGTAACATAAACTGGAAACTTAATTATTATGGCGAAACGAAAAACGAAAAAGACTAAGCCCTATACATTAGCAAGCTATTGGGGGAAAATCAAATCATTTGCACCAAAGTGTTTAAAAGATGTTGATATGGATCAGAAAGCATTATTTGCGGAGCTGACAAAAATTGTAGAAGAAGTGAATGCATCACCAATCCCGCAATCAATAGGGAATCTGTTTGTTGCTCCACACATCGAGGAAGGGGAGGAGTTTAGTGTAACTTTCTCTATCCCTAAAGAGTTAAAATTAAAAGATGACGATAAGGCTGTGATTTATCAATCGTTTGATGTTGAAGAGGTTCCACGACAGAAATCAACAATTCAGATTAATTCACTTGCTCTATATCGTTTTATTTACTCTATTCAAAATGTTCCTGAAATCAGTGAAGAGGATGCTCTTGAACTTACTTATAGTGCAAAGCGTCAGCTTGCATTTATGAAAGAGATCTCTAAGTTACCTGAGCCGTATTTTGTCTATTTGGCAGTTCTTCAAGAGCTTGCATTTTCAAATGACGTTGTTTCCGTTGAAGATCGAGATGGTAACTTTCATCAATCGGATGCTGGTTTTTATCTCTCCTTGCTTTGGGCATTTAAGGAGTTTGAAGTTTTTTACTTAAAGGTTCAAAATCGTAGTTTGCGGGCAGATTCTGGAATTATTTGGCATGAAGGTGATTGGGTCGAGGATACTAGGCGGACAAGGGGTTATGTATAGTAATCTTTTTGTTCATTCTGTATCGCAATTTGAGGTTAAATGCAATTAATTGAGGATTTTATAACTCCAATGCCAGAAAAAATTTCTAATACTCCTAAAAAAGTTTTAATAATAGACGATCAGCCATTTATGGTTAAGCTGATTCAGCATAATTTGAAGAAGCTGGGATATGATACTGTTATCGAAATGGATGGGCTACGTGCTTTTGAAAATATTGATTTCATTTCACCAGATTTAGTTATTCTTGATATTCGTATGCCGAAGATTTCTGGAACTGAGCTTTGCAAACGTTTTAGAGAGAAAGATAGTATGAAACTTGTTCCGATAATTATTTTAACAGGTCAGGTTGATTCGGATACAGAGATCCAGTCACGAGAGTCTGGAGCGACGGATTTTATGGCAAAACCGTTTAGCCCTGTTGAGTTTGCATTAAAAGTAAAAAAGTATATAGGGTAGATTTTTATGTCATCATATAGTATATCAGAACTTTTTGATAGATATCCGGAACTTAAGGTTTCGGAGGTCTCTATTTTGAATGCATTTCATCTTCTAAGAGATGCATTTGTCAATGACGGTTCTGTTTTTGTCTGTGGAAACGGCGGAAGTGCCGCTGATGCCGAGCACATGGTTGGCGAATTAATGAAGGGCTTTCTTATACCTCGAAATGTATCTTCAGACATAAAGTTGAATTTAACAGAACAATATGGAGAAGAAGGTGGAATTTTAGCTGATAATCTTCAAGATGGGCTTCGAGCCATATCCTTAAATGGGCATCCATCACTTGCAACCGCTTATGGTAATGATGTTAACTTTGAGATGATCTTTGCTCAACAGCTCTATGTTCTAGGGAGGGTAGGGGATGTTCTGGTCGGTTTTTCTACTTCTGGAAATTCTACCAATGTTCTTAATACATTCAAAATAGCCAAAGGATTGGGGATAAAAACTATAGCAATGACTGGTGGAGATGGCGGTGCCTCTTCATCAATCGTTGACTGCTGTATAAAGGTTCCCGAGAAGGAGACTTATAAAATCCAGGAGTTACATCTTCCTGTTTACCATGCTCTCTGTGCTATGCTGGAGGAAGAGTTTTATGGCGGCTAAGATGACTAGTAGCATTGATACTGAAAAAAAACTGCGTCACATTGCCATTATTATGGATGGTAATGGTCGCTGGGCCAAACGTAATGGAGTTGAACGTCTTGAGGGGCACAAAGCTGGAGAGAAGAGTGTTCGGCGCGTCATGGATCTTGCTAAAGAGTTTGATGTTGAGTTTTTAACATTATATGCCTTCAGTACCGAGAACTGGAACCGTTCCGAAGAGGAGGTCTCTGGTTTGATGGCTCTGCTTGCAACTTCGATGAAACAGAATCTTGATGAAATGCACCAAAATGGTGTGAGAATTCGTCTTTCTGGCCGCATTAACGGTTTGCCACTACTTACACGTAAAATTCTAAAACATGCAGAGAAAAAGACTTCGAAGAACAGAAAGGGTAATCTTATTTTAGCCCTGAATTATGGAGGTCGTGCAGAAATTGCAGATGCCGCACAGGCAATTGCCCATGATGTCAAGAGAGGTAAGCTTGCTCCAGAGGATATTGATGAACAGCTTTTTTCAACTTATCTATACCTCCCAGATGTACCAGACCCGGATCTTTTAATCAGGACAAGTGGAGAGTGCAGATTAAGTAATTTTCTAAACTGGCAGATTGCCTATTCGGAATTCTGGTTTACCGAAACGCTTTGGCCTGATTTTGGTAGAGAGGATTTTCAGAAGGCGGTTGATATCTTTTACAACCGTGAGAGAAGGTTTGGAGGTCGCAAATGTTAAAATACAGACTTCCAAGCGGGCTTTTTATGGGGGCGATAATACTCTCTTCAATCTTTGTTGAAGGAGATATAGGCAGATATATTTTTCTTATCTTCGGCATATTTTTGGCATTCGCTGCTGTGTATGAATACATGAAAATGGTTGAGAAATTTGGAGTCCCTGGTTTTCCTTGTATTATCGCCGCATTAGGCTCATCTATCCTTGCCGGTTCTGTCCTTGAACTTCCGAAAGAGTTCTATTTTTTAACACTGAGTATTGCGATAATCGCAGGTTGGGTACACCTGATGCTTGCCGAAGATAAAAGTGTGGCATTGAAGAAAACTTTGTCATCATTCTCTGCGTTACCTATGATTGTGTTTCCTCTCAATTTTTTGGCATTGATATATGTTATGAATACAGGGCATGCCTCTGGTAGAATATATTTTCTCTTTCTGCTTCTGGTTACCAAATTCGGAGACATTGGTGCTTATACAGTTGGGACGATAAGTGCAAAGGTTATGCCTGGCGGGAACCATAAAATTATACCTAAGATAAGTCCAAAAAAATCGTGGGAAGGGACTTTGGGCGGTATGTTTATAAGTATTCTTGTAAGTTATATTTTTTGTCGTTGTGTGCCGGAACTTATTAAAGATTACGGTACGTTTTTTCCGTTTATTGCTGGTTTTTTCCTCTTCTGGGGTGGCTTTACTGGTGATCTAGTTGAGTCTTCACTTAAGCGAACGGTTGGCGTAAAAGATTCTGGTAATATGATACCCGGAATGGGGGGGGCTCTTGATGTAATCGACAGTCTTGTACTGAATGCTCCGATATTCTACCTATTCCTTGTTTTTGCGGGAGAAAAATAGGGTATGCAGGTATTAGTTGCTATTTTTCTTTTTCTGGTCTGCCTGGCGGGTCTTGAGTTATTTACAATTTCTCTTCTTGTTAGGCGTTTTAATTTTATACCTACCTTGATTCTTATCTTAGTTACTGGAATTATAGGGGCTATTGTTGCCCGAAAAAATGCGAAAGTCGCACTGAAAAACCTTCTTAAAGGTGATTTTAGATCAGGCCCGCCTCAAAGACAGATGTTTGATGCTGTTGCATTTTTTATTGCCGCGGCCCTATTGATCATTCCAGGAATAATTACTGATGTTGCAGGCCTTTTCTTGCTGTTTCCATGGACACGCTCTGCCCTCTATAAAAAAATTACACGTGGAAAAATGACTATGCACTCTACCTCTGGAGGTTTTTCAGAACAGGTGAGGCCTAAGACTAAAAGAGAACATAGTAGCTCTTTGGGGGCAGATGATGTGATTGATGTCGAGGCCGTAGATGTAACTGATGAAAAATAATCGTTGATGAATGTCGCCTTTTCTTTTGAAGCAAATTCGACATTGGCTCCAGCGACACAAGGTCGCTGGTGGCTTAAGAGAATGCAAGAGAAGGAAGAATATCGAACGTTCAACATCGAACATCGAACATCGAACGTTCAACATCGAACATCGAATGGAAGAAAATGGAAGAGAATGAAGAAATGGAAGAAGGCAATAAATAAAGTCTTGCAGACTGTTC
>JAUUYH010000157.1 GCA_030590505.1 Kiritimatiellota bacterium | reverse complement strand
TTTTTTATACTTGTTTTTTTACGCTATGTCAGGCAGGAATGCCTAACGTACTTGAAGAGGAAGAAAAAAGCCTTTGACAATTCTTGCAGGCTCTGGAATGGGCATGTTTTTTATACTTGTTTTTTTACGCTATGTCAGGCAGGAATGCCTAACGTACTTGAAGAGAAGACAAGGATTAAGAAAGAGGAGTTTTGATTAAGACAAAGATTAAGAGTGCATTGGAGAACAACTAACAATCCCCACCTAATCTGCGTACTGATAATAATCCGTCACTACGTTCGGGGACGCAACTATTAATTCAAAATTAACCCCACCTTGGTGGAATTAAATAAAAAAACACGATCTCCTATTGAAGGAAGGCGGATATACAAGTATATTTTATCTATGAAAAAACGGAGAAAAAAGATATTGATTGGAACAGGTGTCGGAGTGTTTGCTCTCACATTACTGCTTCTGCTACTCTATCTGTTTCTACCTAAAATCCTTGAGAGTTATATTATTCCCAAATTTGCAATTGAGGCTGGCATTAAAAATATTTCCGTTTCGATTGACAGAGCGGATATCCATGGGCTTGAACTCTCCGCTCTTACTATATCTGAGAACAAGCAACGTGGAATAGCAGTAGATAAATGTAAGATTGATTTGGACGGGACTGCCCTGAAACAGATTACAATTGATGGTTTTACTCTTTTTGCAGAACTCAAAGATAAAATTATATCTATTCCAGGGATTACATTACCTAAGAGTAACACAGCATCAAGCAGCAATTCTGCGAATTTCGCAATTCCTACATTTTTATCACAGGATTTTTCTTTAACCGTGACAAATTCAGAGCTAAATATTTCAATAAATAAAGGAGGGAAGTTAAGTTCTGTAAAAATCCCGTTCTCATTTTCGCTGCAACGGTCTGGTGATCAAATCAACTACACAATTAAAACAACGAATGTTGTCATAAATTATGATAATATCGCCCTCTCTGTGCCTGAGTTTTCACTACTGGGTTCAATTATTATAAACGGTGAGGATCTTCAGCTTTCCGGGATTGCGAAATTCGCAAATATTGCGATTAAACGTGAAAAGATCAGAATCGAAAATGCAAGTGGCAATATACCGTTTGCTTTCAAACTTACGAAGAACGGCATTGAATTTACTCTTCCTGAGAAAAAGGAGTTGATTGGATCATGCACAATTGCGAAGGTCGCAAAAGATGATCAAGTATTTAATGATCTATCATTTGAAACGGTTCAATCTACAGAAAAATTTTCATTGATAGGCAGTTACAGCAGGATAATTGAGGGTCGTCCAATAAAATTTGCCGTACATGTTACACCACCTTCCAATAAGGATAGCATCTTTGTTGAGGCATTAACTGACTTTAATGAAAAGGGGCTAAATATTGATTTTTCTACACTGCCACAACTTAAATCAAATGCAATATTTACTGGTGATATAGATCTCCATGCAGAGGTAAAATACAAAAATAGTCAACTAATTGCCAGTTCTAGGGTAAAAATAAGCAACGGAAATATTGAAGATAAGGAGAAAAAACTCTCAATTGAGGGGGTTGAATTTGATTTTGAACTTGAGGATCTGCTAAAACTGAAGAGCAAGCCGTCTCAGAAATTAACATTTAAAAAGTGTACTATGCAAGATTTTGTGATAGAAAATGGAGATTTTAGCTTTCAGTCAGAGTCTCTGGACTCATTTTTGATTGAAAAAAGTCAGTTTGGGTGGTGTAGCGGAACAGTGGCAGTCAATGCCTTTCGAGTTATCCCTTCACACCCTGAAGAGATCGATATAATTCTCTATTGTGACCGATTGAAGGTGGCTGAATTTCTAAACCAGTTCAAAATTGGAAATGCCTCGGGCGACGGTAGGGTGTCCGGAAAAATCCCCGTGGTGTATAATAAAAAGAAACTCAATATTGATGATGGATTTCTTTATTCGACCCCAGGACTGGATGGAAACATTGCACTTACTGACTTTATGGGGCCGCTTTCACAGATGGGAGGTGTCTTGCAGTTAGAAATTGCAGAAGCGGCTCTTGAGGACTTTAACTACAAATGGTTGCGCATTAAACTTAATTCAGAAAAGAGAGAGCTACTGCTTCAGCTTGAGATGGATGGGGCCCCGGCTGGACTACTGCCATTTGGCTTCGATCCACTTCAGGGTGGACTCTATAAATCAAACGATCCAGGTACAACAGCAAATTTTATTGGCATTTCTTTTCAAATTAACTTTAGACTTCCTGCCAATAGAGTGCTAGAGTATGGGAGTGGATTTCAAAAGTTACAGGAAAAGTTTAAATAACGAATAAAAAGGAGGAGATATGGGTAAATTTATTGCATTAAGTATGATGGCATTCAGTATGGTTTTGCTCAACATTGGTTGTGCGAGGCTTGAGACAAAGCACGTAATTGAGGTTAAGCCGATGCATATTACAATCGACGTAAATCTTAAAGTTGATAAGGAGCTGGATAATTTTTTCGATGACATTGATGAACAGGATGAATCAATGGATGAAAAAACAGCGAAATAATTGCAGATGATGATATATTATTCTGCGAACCCTTCAAATGTCTAGTAGAAAATTGAAGGAGCTGCAGAATTAATAGTTGATATAAATTATAAGGATTAACAAATCTAGGAGATAAAAATGAAAAAAACAAATTTAATAGTTGCGATATTCGCAATTTCATTCTCAGTACTCTCACTGGGACTCAATGCTGAAGGAATTAAGGCAAGACTTGCCAAACGCCTGCCTATAATTAATACACTTAAGGCTGATGGAAGTATTGGGGAAAATAACAAGGGATATCTTGTCGCACGAAAAGAGCTTAATGAAGATAATACAAAAATCATTAAAGATGAAAATGCTGACAGAAAGAAGATCTACGGAATGCTAGCAAAAAAGACTGGACAGAGTGTAGATATGGTCGGATCAAGACGTGCTATTGCAATCGCCAAAAAGACAAAAAAAGGGTATTGGGTTCAGGAAAAAGACGGCACTTGGAACCAGAAATAAATGGAAAAAATAGACTTAATGAATGAAGAGAGACAGGGGAGCTTTAAAAACTCTCTTGTTTCGATTGCTGCATTTATGATAATTGTTGCTGGAATGAAATTTTCAGCAACAATACTCATTCCTATTCTGCTCGCTGTTTTTATCGCAATAATTGCCTCTCCTGTACTTTTATGGCTTGAACAACATGGTGTCCCTAAGGTTATTGCTTTTATAATAGTGCTTTGTTTTGTTATCGTAATTCTCCTGGGCCTTGGAACTCTCGTCAACTCATCAATTAATAATTTCACAACCAACCTCCCACAATACCAAGAGCAGTTGCAAAGCATGACTGATTCAGGATTCGCATTTGCAAAAAAACATAATATTCCGGTTTCAAAGGATCAGCTTTTGCAGAACTTCGAGCCAAAAACGATTATAGGCTATGTAGGCACAATGATTGGAAGCCTCGGGGGACTCCTCTCCCAAATGCTGCTGATATTTATCACGATTGCATTTATTCTCTTTGAAACTTCCTCTTTTCAGAAAAAAATGAAGCATATTAAGCTTATGGAGGGAGAAACGACAAATGCCGCAAAAGTCTTTACCGGTAAGATTCAACGCTATCTTGCAATCAAAACATTAACTAGTTTTGCAACTG
This sequence comes from Kiritimatiellota bacterium, assembly GCA_030590505.1. Taxonomy (GTDB): domain Bacteria; phylum Verrucomicrobiota; class Lentisphaeria; order Victivallales; family JAADHT01; genus JAUUYH01. Next base: position 2,490 of record JAUUYH010000157.1, on the reverse strand, counting down.
CAATTATTGTATCAGTAGGCCTACTAGCTGTAGGTGTCGATTACCCATACCTCTGGGGAATGCTCGCTTTTTTCCTCAATTTCATCCCGAGTATAGGTGCGATTCTAGCAGCAATACCCGTTCTATTCCTGACTCTTATTCAGTTTGGAATTATGACAACTCTCTGGGTTGGATTAGGCTATACGGTTATCAATATTGCCATAGGTAATTTTATTGAACCGCGCTTTATGGGCAAAGAGTTAGGGCTATCTCCACTTGTAGTATTTTTATCATTAGTTTTCTGGGGCTGGGTATTAGGGCCGGTCGGAATGTTTCTCTCTGTACCTCTTACAATGACTGCGAAACTCGCATTTGACTCAAAAGAAGAGACTAAATGGCTTGGAATTCTACTGGGCCCATAGGAATCAATTATTGTGTTTATGCAAGTTAAATATATTTTCAAGCGACTATTCGCAAACAAGCTTTCAGCGTTTGCTGCCATTGTGCTGATGATCTATCTGCTCGCTGGCTTTTTTTCTGAAGCATACATTATCTATTGCAATCAATACGATGTAACTCCGATATATAAACTAAGCAATATTGATGAACGTTATATGCCACCATCTGCCGACCATTGGTTCGGGACAGATTACCGCGGCAGAGATGTCTTCTGGAAATCATTTTTTGGAATTAAAACTGCTCTAAAAATAGGAATTATTGGTTCTGCATTTGCAGCACTTATCGGAACATTTCTCGGAATAATTGCTGGATATTATGGCGGAAAAATTGATGCTGTTGTTGTATGGATCTACAGTGTATTTGCATCAATACCAACACTGCTGTTTATCCTTGCATTTGCACTCTTACTACGAAAAGGATTCCTTTCTGACTCACTCTCATCAGTGTTCAAAACGTTCTCATCTGTTTTCAATACCGACCCCGGAATGATGGCACTATATCTTGGAATCGGACTTACTGGGTGGGTCTCATTATGCCGTGTCGCACGCGGTGAAGCGATGCGTCTAAAAAGCAGCGGCTATATTCAGGCAGCACATGCACTCGGATTCAACTCATTCAGAATTATAATAAAACACCTTCTGCCAAATATTTTTCATATTGTAATCATATACTTTACAATGCGGTTTGCCTATGCAGTGATGACAGAGGTGATTGTCAGTTATCTCGGACTCGGTGTGCAACTTGAACCAAGTTGGGGGGTAATGATTGCCGACGGACAGCAGCGACTCTGGCGCGGTGTATGGTGGGAGATTGCATCTGCAACCGGCTTTATGTTCTTCCTCGTCCTCTCACTTCATATCCTGGGAGATGCACTGAGGGATATACTTGATCCGAAGTTGCGAACATAGCAACTTAGGCACATCATTGATTTTATCAATAATAAATGAAGGTAATATCAATTTGCAGTATTCGCCATAACGTTTATATTGCATTTCAGATACCAAATCACAGAGACTAAAAATTAAAAAAATAGAGGATTAATTATGAAAAAGAGTATTTTAATACGAAGTATGTTATTACTTAGTCTGTCTGCGACATTCGCACTTTCATCCTGCAGCACAACACTAATGAAAACCTCTCCATTCTATACGGGGCAAATAATCGCTGGCAAGACAAGTTCCGGCCAGATTGTGCGTTGGGACAATCCAGAGGCTGTAAAGATAGAAAAGGTCTTTGCACATAACATTACTGCAAAGATGGACTATTATCGGAAAAATATTTGGCCAATCTTCTATAAAAACTTTCTAATGTATAGCATTTTCTGGCCCCTTGCAGAGGTTAATGATGTTGGTTGGGAAGTACGCCCGATTATCTCAATAGATAACTACAACAAGGAGTATCGCGTTCTTACTGGTGGCTGGAACAGCAAGAAAGAGTCAAATTACATTTTTCCGCTCTATGCCAAAGATAAAAAATCATTGGTATCACTTCCATTCTCATACAAAAAAGACGGAATGGATACAATTTATAACTATATGTTCTTAGGTGGTTACTTTACCGAAGACAACTCCTCCTATTTTGCTCCGCTCTACTACTATAATGGCACCACAGATCGCCTCTATACACCAATTTGCTCATTTGGTAAGGATTCTGGATATATCTTACCTCTCTATTTTTATAAAACTTATCTATACAATTCTCGTGGATTGAAGCAAAAAGAGCACTATATCCTACCTCCATTTGGTAAAATCAGCTATACAACAGAAAATGATAAATCTTATTGTACACATTCAAGATTTTTCCCGCTCTATATGTACAATTACGACAAACTTGATGAAAAGTATGTCAATCCCAAATATCAAAATCAAGAAATTGAATACAGCAAACGCCCTAAAGATTATCTGCTAAGTGAAAAAAGCACACAAGAGAGCCTCTTTGTAATGCCGTCACTATATTTTTCAGAAAACAGAGAGAAAATGCAAAAAAAGTCTGTAATATTCCCATTCTACTTTGCCGGACATGACAAATATAAGAAATCGAATAAAGAGTGGC
>JAUUYH010000040.1 GCA_030590505.1 Kiritimatiellota bacterium | reverse complement strand
TTATTTATTTATCATCTTAATCGCATTATTTTTTCTTTATTTTTTGTATATTCTTTACTATTTGCTGAGTAATCTCTGCCATCGCTTTTTCCATTCCTACTGCATAAGCGGTTGCAGTCTCTTTTTCAACGGGTACGGAGGCGGAATAGACTACTTGTGAGAGATAAGCTTCTTTATCTTTATTTTTTCTATTTGATTTTATTGTAATTTTAATTGCGATATTCGCAGTTTTATTTACCAAATCTCCCTCAAATCGCAGTATTTCTCCAGCAATAGAGTGCTCTATTTGGGTTTTATCATTACTTAATGCTAAAGATAGGTAGCTCTGAATAAGTTTTGATGGTGAATTTGCCCATCGATTAAAAGGGTCAAACTGTACAGAATTTGATGCTTTCCTGGAAATCATTCTAGTTTCATTTCCAACGCCTCCGATACATGGAAGGACCTGCATTGCAATTTTGAGTTTATACTGTTTTGCAGGAAATCCTATATCATAATAGTGCATTTTTATAGTTCTTGGTGAAGGGAAAATAGAGCAGGCACTTACAATTAACAGCGCAACTCCAGCAGCAATAAATGCGATTAGTTTTTTCATTCTCTCTCCTAGTTTATCTTTATTAAAATTATTTTTTTGCGAGACGCTGATACATTGTAAAAATACTCTTTTCATTCGCATCATCTGGTAACGCCACATTCAATCGATTTGCAATTTCTGAAAACGCACGCGTAAATCTATCAATCTCTTTATTACGTAATGTAGTATCAATTTGATGATTGTCCAGTTTACAACTCAGTAAATCCCAAACACCGTAAGTGTAGGGGCCACCATTTTTGCTTCTACTTACATAAATATTGCTACATTTCGCATCACCGTGATAGATTCCAGCATTATGCATTTTTGCAAACAGCGTACAGACAGATTGGATATAGTTTGCCCTTAATGCATCATCAGCAAGAATAATTTTAAAAAAATCAAGTGTCGGGATGATATCCTGCACGACTTCTCTTATTAGATAGGCATTTTTAGGAAAAACTCCACCTGCGAATTCCGCAAGTGCAGCTATCGGCTTAGGTGTTGGAATACCAGCCTGTTCAAGAGCCCATGCCGCACGCCAAACTCTAAATGGACGCGGTTTTCTGAAAATGTATTTTAGGGAGTAGAGCAAGCCTTTGTTGTTGAAGGATTTAACAAAGATCTCTGAATTGTTAAGTGTTGTAATACCAGCTTTTGTTGTGTGGGAATCTTTAAATATTTCAGCATTGTCAAAAAGTGAATCCACTTTTGTCAAGGCGTCTCTCAGCACAGAAGAGTCATATTCTTTACGAATAAACCCTTTTCCCGTATTGGTTACAATAGGGATAAAATCTTTATTTTCATCAAAACAGTAATTCACATCCATTTTCCTTTATTAAGTTAAAGAAAATAGTATTTTAAAATAAACTTACAATATATATTCGCTTTTTTTGTTCATAAAAAACCCCTTTGCTGAAAAACAGCAAAGGGGCCAAACCAAGGTGGGTGATGATTCACCCAAAAGGGGGGAAGACTTTTACTATATTATCAAAGATAAATAAGTCAATCAGAAAAATAAAAAAAACAGCAAAAAACTCCCTAGATGTCTGCTCGAGGATGCGACTGATCTACAAAGCAGATAACCAGAGCTCAGTACTTTGAGCGTTTTTTCTTCATCTTTGTCTTAATCAAAAATTCAAGACCTAGCATTCAAAACTTGCGTATTGATAATAATCCGTCACTACGTTAGGGGACGCAATTATCAGTGTTCTCTTCTTGATCTCTTTTTTAGCGTTACCCAATAATTTAGGTGAAGGCTCTAATTTTTATATGGTACGCCACATTGTATTCAACCCACTTTGGTGGGATTAAAATTCTTTCCGCAGGTGTGATGATGGAATACCGATAGCTTCTCTGTATTTTGCAACCGTACGCCTAGCGACCGACAACCCCTCTTCTTTTAGGAGATTTGTAAGTTTTAGATCAGAATATGGCTTTGCTGTATCTTCACGTGCAATAATATCTTTAATTTTCTCCATAACGCTACGATTGGAGACAGCTGAGCCATCATTGCTTTGAAATCCTGTTGAGAAGAAAAACTTAAATTCAAACAATCCAGATGGTGTCTGCAGGTATTTATTCGCAATGGCTCTGCTTACAGTGGTTTCATGAATCCCAAGTTTATCTGCAACTTGCTGCATTGTTAAGGGATGCAGAAAATCGATACCATTTTTAAAGAAATCATACTGGGTATCAAGAATTACTTCCGCAATCTGGCAGATAGTACTTTGGCGCTGCGTAATACTTTTCATTAAAGCCTTAGAGCTGGCAAGTTTCTGGCGTATGTACTCTTTTGCTTCTTTAGATGTTGACGGTGAGTCTAGTAGTTTTATGTAGTATTGCGAAATTCGCAATTGAGGTAGATGGCGCACCTCTTTTTTTACTTTAAATTCACCTTCATCTTCAAGAATAGTCACTTCAGGGACAATATATACAGGTTTATTGGGAGATAAAAGTGATCCTGGATATGGATTAAGGAGTTTTACTTCCTCCATAAGTTCATGCAGGCGATCCATTGTAATTCCCATTTGTTTTATAATTTGCGGGAGTTTATTCGCAGCAAGTTCATCAAGATGTTGATTCACCAAAGTATAAACATCACTATTTTTCTTGCCATTTCGTTCCAGCTGAATCATCAGGCATTCTCGAGGATCACGTGCTCCAATTCCAGCAGGGTCAAATGATTGAACAAAGGTTAAGATTTTCTCCATTTTTTTTATAGAGACTCCTCCGACTGTTGCTAAATCCGCAAGAATGCTTCGCATATAACCAGAATCGTCAATGCTTCCAATGATGAGTTCTGCCAAAGCAATTATCTTTGTGTCAGCATCTGAAAGACGCAATTGCTCCAAAAGAAGCTCCTGAAGCGATGGTTCAGCAGTAAGTGAATCAAAGAAGAAATCTCGTTTTTCTCCATCAACATCACTGCTTTGCCATCCCCCTGCTCCTGAAAACGGGACGGAATTTTGCCAAGAGTCTGCTAGGTGTAACATTTCAGTTACAGCATCATTTTCACTATTTTTTTTCTCTTCTTGTGTTGGTTTATTCTGAGCTGATTCAGCGTCAGAGAGAACATCTCCCACGAGATCTTCATTTCCGGGACTTATCTGCTCGAGGGTAGGATTTTCGGAAAGTTCTTCTGATATTTTTACTTGAAGTTCCTGAACAGAGGCAAGTAAAATCTCAAGGGACTGAATTTGCTGCGGTGCAAGTATCTGATCCTGTCTTAAATCCTGTGATTGATATAATCCCTGTTGTACCATAAATTATTTCACCTGTTTACATAGTCGATGCTGAAAAGGTTAATTTGAATCCCACCAAGGTGGGGTTTATTCTCATATAAAAATATATTTTGCCAAGCTTTTCTTAAAAGCGTATATACCTAGTATGCTTGCATCAAGGTAGCTTATTGGTGAGATTCAATTTCTCATTTACCCGTTTTTAGCTCGGACTGCATATACTATACCATCATTTAACGAAGATATCTATGTAGATAATGGTATTTTCTTCCTATTTGCTCCTGAAAAAGGTTTCATACCAAGAAATTTTTTCCCATTTGATCTCTCCGTTTTTACGAATAACTCTATTTTCCATCAGCCCTGTAATGGGATCAAATAGTACAGTTAACATTTTGAATGGGAGCATTGTTTTGAGAAGTTCAGCATGTACAAGAAAATTAAAATCACCCGTAGTCCAGAATAATTTTCCGTTACTTTTTAGAGCAACAACATCGCCATTTGTTTGTATATTATTAGATACAATATGATCTTTTTTATATTTGAATTCGGCATTAAGCTCAGAGATCACGCCCCATTTTTCTCCCAGCCATTTACTTGTAAGCTGTCCGAAAGAATTAATCAGAGGCACTTCCCATAAGTTAGCATCTTTTATTTCAATAGTCCCCTTTCCAGTCATAAGCAGATTATCATCTTTGTCATAGTCAAGAAGTGCATCAGTTGTGGCAGATAGTTTGCCACCATCTCCGCTCAGATCCCATTTAATATGTTTAACCATCGAAACAAAGTCAGAATTTTTAAGATCTATTTTTATGTTGCCTTTTCCTGTGTTAAAATTGGTATAATATGCGAGATCAAGATCGCCACCATAGACTTTCGCATCCACATTTTTAATATCCATGTTCATACCTTTAAATATTAAATCACAATCTAATTCTGTTATAGGTAATTCATACCATTTACATATTGAATCAGATATTTTTACATTAAAATCGGTACGATTTATACTGTTTCCAGAAAAGTCAATCACCCCTTCTGCTATTGCATTAACAGGAGCAGACATATCTAACATATTACTCTTCCAATCAGGAAATATACATTTAAGCACCACGTCTCCTGGAAGAGAGCTTTGGCCTTCCAGTAGCAATTGCCCCTTATGTGATCCATCATGTCTAAAAGCAGGAGATTCGACGTGATATTCAAAATCACCTGAGTTGTCGTAAATCATCGCCACGGTGGCAATAGAGTTTTTTTGAGTAAGTGTAATTGAAGGTATAATCAAAATTTCATTAGAATCAATAATTATGTTAGCATCACTGCTATCAAAAGGGATTCCAAGATATTTGAATGAGTGCATCACCATATTTCCGTTTATGAAGTAGAAAAACTCTTCACCCCATGAGCAGTGAATATCTGCGACAAGTTCGATATCTTTATCATTTTTGGGAAATGTAAATCGTGATAGAATGCTATTCATTAATTTTGTATTTTCTCCGCCCATCAGCTTTAGCAGAAAAAATGGAGCTCCAGAAGAGTGGAATGTGGCATCAATGGTTTGTGAACTTGCATTGTAATCCAGATTGCCATTAATAACATTATGATTAGTTTCAAAAGAGAGATGAGTTGCAGAAAGAGTATCCGCGGCAAATGTTAATTGCGCACTGATATTCTGTATGTTCAAATCTCGGAATTTGGCTTCAGGAATTACAATATTCAATTCACCTTTAGATTCATTTGCAGTAAGAGAGAAATTTTTCAGTGTCATTTTTAATGGTACTGAGTTTGTAATTTGCAATGCCTGCGGGAGCTTTATATCGAAAACAGTTAATATGTCGGAAATCTCTTCTGAAGTTAAGCGTCCTTCAATGGAGGCATTGATTAAGTCGTTTTGATTATTCCACCCACCGTGCATTGAGAGTTCACCGTTATTTGGAAATTTAAGAATTAACGAATCTAAAATAACCCTGTTTTCAATATATGAGAGTTTTGCTTTAACGCTCTGGATGGAAAATTCTCCATATTCAAAACTAGGTAAGCTAATCTCAGCTTTCATTTTCGTAAACTGTGGATGCATAACATCAACATTTAACATCAGTTGGCATCTAGGGGTTCCTTTTGTGAAAAGATTATCCTTTTGGGCCTTTAATAGTTCACGGTAAAAAGATGCCCTGCTTTCGAATGCAATACTTTTAATGGCAGGGGTAATGGAAAAAACCGTTTTTTTGTCTTCTGGTGAGTTATCATCAAATATATCTGGGAAAAAAACATTTGAAAATGAGCCGTAAGAGGTGAATTGAAATGGAGAAAGCTCTCCTGATAAATGGAGTACATTTAGTGCATTGCCAGAACACTCTATTCTTGCATTGACATTTTTCAGGGTAACTATATCTGAGTTCCCTTCTTCAAATTCCGGAAACATTGGAATTTTAAGTGACCCCGAGATAATTTCAACGGAGCTCACGCCTAAAAAGTATGATCTATTAAATTGCGGGGTAATGGATATTTTTAATTGTTCTGCAAGTAGAAAGTTATCAAGATTCAGTTGAGAATCTTTTAATTTGACATTAGTGATCCGTATGCCATGAACCACCCCGCACTTAAGATCATCAAATTGAAGGTCAAATCCACGATCCTGTAATTTTTTACAGACAATTTTTCTGGCAAATTCTGGTAATCCAAAATTTTCACAATAATAATCAATTATTGAAAATAGGAGAACAAATACCAATGTGGAATAGATAAGCAATCTTCGCTTATATCTCCTTCTCTTCGGCTTTTTCATCTAAATACCAAGTTTTTTCATGGTTGTAAGAAGAGTCTCTCGATTTGAGGAACTCATGGGGCATATAGGAAGACGATATTCTTCATTAATTAGACCCTTTGCTGCCATTGCAGCCTTAATTGGAATAGGATTTGTTTCGATAAACATATCGCTGAAGAATCGATAATATTTATTGTGGATTGCCAAAGCTGCATCAATATTACCAGATCTCCAGGCATCGACTATCGATTTCACTTCAGCTGGAATAATATTGGAAGCTACACTAACAACACCATTCGCACCTAATGCCATCATCGGTAAGGTTAATGAATCATCACCACTGAGAACTGTAATATCACAAACATTTTTTATTGCACTAACACGTTCAGCGCTTCCGCCTGCTTCTTTAACGCATACAATATTCGGATTACTGCTTAATCTCTCAATTGTTTCCACTGCGATAGCAACACCAGATCTTCCAGGTACATTGTATAGCATAACCGGCATATCACACTCATCTGCGACTGTAGAAAAGTGACGATATAGCCCTTCCTGTGTCGGTTTATTGTAATATGGAGTTACCTGAAGAGTCGCATCCGCTCCGATGCTCTTTGCCATTTTTGTAAGATGAACAGCTTCTGCCGTAGAATTTGCACCAGTTCCGGCAATAATCTTACATTTTTCTGAGGCTGCTGCAATCACAGTCTCAATAATTTTCAAATGCTCATCAACGGTCAATGTCGGAGACTCACCTGTTGTACCAACAGGAACAATACCTTCGATATCAGCATCTACTTGGATCTTTACTAGTTCTGTTAATTTTTCATAATCCACTGACCCATTAGAGAAAGGAGTGACAATTGCAGTAAATACACCTTTAAATTCCATTATAGCACCTCATATATAACAATTATAAATAATTCAATTTTAAACTAATAGAAATCTCTGCAATTTCAGAGATTCACTGAGTCAGAAAGCTCTCGTTCAACTCCCCTCTGAATACCTCTTCTGATGGGCCCGTAAGAGAAATTTCCTGAATCTCTCTTACCATATTATCTTTAATGGAAAAATCAATAGTTATTACATCCTTATCTGGAGTCATAAAATTAATTGGAGATGGCATGGAATAAAATAGAGCTAGAGCAGTAGCTGCTGCTGCAACTCCTGTGCCGCATGCAGGTGTCTCATCTTCAACTCCACGCTCATAGGTTCTTATTAAGACAGGAAGTCCTGAGTCTTCTTGAATAGATATAAAGTCAACATTTACACCTACAGGATCAAATAAATGATGATAACGCAACATAGAACCTTGCTTAACAACATCAACGGCAGAGATGTCAGGCACTGGGATAATTAAATGTGGCACTCCAGTATTTACAGTAAAACATTCCAAATCATCAATTACTAGTTTGTTCGCTTGCTCAATCAACGGGATTTGAATTTTTATTTTACCATCTTTTAGAACCTCTGTCTGCAGTATTCCTGAGTCAGTCTCAAAGAGGATCGGCCCTGATCTATCTGTTAAATGATTTGTTGCAAAAAGTGAAGCGCATCGCAGCCCGTTTCCGCACATCTCAGCACTCTTGCCATCGTTATTGAAGAATTTCATCCTAAATGAAGGGGGATTCATCTTATTCTCAGGGCAACTTATGTTTTTCGACGGGGAGATAAGGATCACTCCATCAGCACCAACTCCTCTGCGCCTATCACAAAGATTAGGTATATATTTCAAGAGAGGGCTATTCATTATATCTAAATTGCTAGAAAAGCCTTCAGCCATAACAATAAAATCGTTGCCTGCTCCGTGCATCTTGGAAAATCTAAGTAAATTCATCTAAACTACTCTTCCTCTCTCTTTTTTTATTTTTTGAAAAACCGTGGATATTTTTTCTTCATTTGCTTAACATTGCTCTTCGTTGTTAAAAAATAGCGGAGATTAAATGCCTCCTGCATATTTGATGGTACTGGTATGTCAAAATTGGCCTTCGGTGAAAAATTGACAACAGCCATAAGTAAATCTTCCTCAATGAGGGCAGCCATATTAGGAATAGAGCTATTTAGAAGTGCCAGTTTTGGACATGTTTTGGGGGTATTGAAAAACTGATCCCAAATTTTCATATTTTCAAGATCACTAGGGAGTCCGATTGTTGTAACAATAAGATCATATCCTTTATTGGCAGCTAATATTGCATTAAAATCTTTAGCTGACAATATTTGCTTATAGTCATCTATCATGCCTTCAGGATTTGATGCGTTTGGATTGGGAGGAGATACAATCTTGATATCTGTGATAGCCGAACCACATCCCTCTTTAAATCCTTCAAATGTTATTTTATCAACGACGTCATTGCCTTCACTCTTCTCAAAAACAAAATAAAGAACTTTTGCCTTAGGGCTTAACTGAGCCAATTTTTGCCCAAGAATATATGCAGCAGATTTTCTAAAAGCATTTTCGTTGTTTAGCATACTTGTATTGCCACTTTCCCCGCCGAACATAAACATAACAGCACATATAATGACTACAATTAGTAGTCCTATTGAAGCAGGCTTTGCTTGTGCATTAACATTTTGTTTTTTTACACATAGAATCATTCCGATCAATGCCACCACCATTACTGCTATGATAATAATATTAAACATAACCCACGTCTCTTTCTTTTTAAATTAAATATTCCATAAACAACGATTTCAAAAATGATATATTGATACCTAAATCGTGCAACCCTAGGCACGCAACTCATACACTTATGTTTGCATAATCTAGGTGATATATAAATATAAATGTATCATTAATCCTCAAAAAAAGCAAGTTATTTTACAATAAAGTATCAAAATGGTTCGATATTAAGCAGGAGATTCAGTCTAAAAAAGCGATCAATTATATCTCTTATTATTCTTTTTTGAGATTTTTGAAAATCGGGTTGTATCTTTGTTTTTTTCAAATAGATTATAAGAAAGTAAATATCTTGTATTTTATTATAGTGCAATTCTCATTAAAGGAGTAATTATGGCAGTAAGTGTAATTCATGATCTTTTAGAACTCGGCATTAATTCAAATGCATCTGATTGGCATATTAAAGAAGGTGCTCCTGTGGTTTTAAGGATTGACGGTGCTCTTGTTGATACTGATTTTGTTCCCGATGCAGAATCTATTGAAAAAATAGTTGCGACTATGGCTAAAGGAGAGATGTATGAACGATACAAGAAGGATGGGGACTTGGATCTCTCATACGTAGAAGATAATGTTGGTCGATTCAGGGTAAATATCCATAAACAACGAGGGCAAACGGCATTTACTTTAAGACACGTAAAAACAAATATAATGCAGCTTGATGAATTAGGTACACCTCCGGTATTAAGAACGATTGCCGAAGCTCAACGAGGAATAATTATTCTCGGAGGAACAACTGGTTGTGGTAAATCAACAACATTAGCTGCAATGCTTGAACATGTAAACCTGAATTTTCGAAAACATTGTATTACCATTGAAGACCCTATTGAATATGAGTTTGAAGATAAAAAATCAATATTTGAGCAACGTGAAGTAGGGATTGATACTAGCTCTTTTCAGGAGGCCCTTACTAGGGTTCTTCGTCAGGATCCTGATATTATAATGGTGGGAGAGATGAGGAATAAAGAGAGTTTTGATGCCGCCCTGCAGGCTTCTGACACTGGGCACTTGGTAATGACAACTCTCCATGCAACGACAGCGGCCCAATCGATTACACGTATTCTTGACTTCTATTCTCACGAAGAACAAGATGGAATAAGGATGGCGCTTTCAATGAATTTGTATGCCATTATTTGTCAACGATTAATTCCTAGAGCTTTTGGCGGTGGAGTGATCCCTGGATGCGAAATTATGATCAATACACCAATGGTTAAAAAACTTATGGAAGACGCTCAAATAGAAAAACTTCCAGCAGCGATTGAAGCAGGCAGAGACGATGGTATGCAATCATTCAATCAATCTCTGCTAAAATTGATCAATGAAGGAATTATAACAGAAGAAGATGCATTTGCTGCAGCAACTAATCCTGAAGCTCTAAAAATGAATCTGAAGGGAATTGACCTCAATACGGCCAATCAGATTATTGGATAAAGCTTTAAAGATGAAATCATCTGACCCATTTCAATGGACGCGGTACTCTACGACCCGAATTGTAGCTCTTTTGCTTCCATTGTTTTTGATTGCTCTTATTCGGATTATTGGTTTTCAATCAGAGAACTCAGTTGACTGCTATTATCATATTTATATGGCAGATGCTGGCCCCTCTGTCTATATGGATAAGGAGTTTTCAAAACTAACGATGTCCACCTGGACTAAGGGTTTTAGCGATAAGGAGTTGGGGTTTCATCTCTTATTGTCTGGTATAAGAGAGTTAAAAGCTTTTGTCGGTTTATCTTCGACTGTCCCATTCAATACTGAGGCTCTGTTTTTTGCGTATTTCGCAGCTTTTGCATTTATCTATCTGCTTTGGTATTTTAAAGTAGATAATATTTTCTATTACACGCTTTTACTGATTATTGTGTCACCGTTTTTCACAAATCGCCTACTGATGTTACGCCCTCATAATCTATCAATTGCCCTTATGATACTAGCTATTCCTATTTTGCATTCAATCCATACTCGACGGCAATTATGGAGGGCATTTATTCTTGGATTTTGTGTTTCATGGTGCTACTCAAATCCACATTTCATTTTACTTCCAGGATGTGCAATGGCCCTTGCTTTTGTATTAAAAAATAGAAAGATTAAACTTGCGATTCTCGCACTTTTTTCTCTGTTCTGTGGGATCCTATTGGGATATATTATTCACCCTCAGTTTCCCAACACATTTATTAATTGGAAAATCCAGTGTATTGATGTAATAATGCAGGCTCTGTTTCATTCCAGTAATATATCTCTGGGAAAAGAGCTACACCCTCCCTCTATGAGATGGTTAGGATGCAACTCACTTCCAATTATTTTATTTTTTGTATCTCTTCTGTTTGTATATAAAATTATCGGAAAGAAAAAATCATTGAGGGAGATATTCACAGAACTCCCAACTCATATAATTGCAATAGGGCTTATCTTGTTGGTTTCTCTTGTAGCACTGTTTGCAGGCATTAGGGCAATGGAGTATGTAGCTCCATTTTCTATACTGTTTGTGGCTTGTACTTTTCAAAAATTCAGAAAGAGAAAGTTGCCTTTACCTTATCTGTTTACAGGGAAAAATATTGGGAAATACGCAAAATTACTTGTTATTGTTATTGGAATCGCCTTTACTGTGTTTCAAATAGACAAATACCGCAGGCAGAAAGGGTTTAAACCATTAGATGATTTTTCTGAATGGTCTGCAACATCTGCCATTCCGAAAAATGCGATTATCGCAAATCTTATATGGTCTGACTTCGCATTTCTCATATACAGTACACCTCAATATCGATATATTTGTGGACAGGAACCTATGTTTTCTTATGCAATGTACCCGAGAGAGATGGAGGACCTTGAACTGTTACGAACGGAAAATATACAATTAACTCCACAGGAAGTTGCGAAAATAGCAAATGCAAAATACGCATTTATTAGAAAACCTTATAAGCGATATGCTAAATATCTAATAAAATTGGGCTTTACTCCAATATACAGCGGAAAAGATGGTTGGCTGTTTAATTGTAATACTTCACTACCTCCTCAAGATGATTAAACTAGATGGCACGATTTAGGCTAAATTTAAAGATTGCTCTTTTTTTAGATTTCAGATTGTATCCCATCCAGCATATTGTAGGTTAACTTGTTTTGATTATTAGAAAAAAGTGAAAATTACTTCCTACTAAGGTGGGAGTTAATTCTCAGATGATCGTGATCCTTAAGTTTTTTATGGTCAAGCAAGTGGACGTGGGGGCTGCCGTAATACTCCGTTGCTTGCTAGGAGAGATATGTTGAACGTTAAATTTAATTTGGATAACAATAGGAACTTTGAATATGAAAAAATGCCAAACAGATAACATTACTTTACTTGCAGATAACAATTACATTGACATTATGGTGCAGGAGATCTGCAGCACTTATGAGGATGTTAAAGGAATTAATCATATAGAGGGCTTTAATCTGCCAAGTGAAACTGAAGTTGAAAATATTTTGCATCAATTGATTGAGATTATTTTCCCAGGCTATAGCGGGAAAAAATCATTGAGCCTTCAAAGCATTAAATATAATGTCGGAGAGACGCTATCTTTTGTATATACAGAACTCTCAGATCAGATTATGCGTGCATTAAAGTATAACTGCGCAATGGATTATTGCGACTCTTGTGATATTCCATCTCTTACAAAGGATGCAACAAAAGCTCTTATCGGGGGGCTTGCAAAAATACGAAATACAATGAAACTTGACATTGCCGCAGCTTTTGACGGAGATCCCGCCGCGAAAAGCCTTGATGAGATAATCTTAAGCTATCCTGGAGTAAAAGCAATAACTATTCAGCGAATCGCTCACATTCTCTATCGCAAAAATGTCCCTTTGATCCCACGTATGCTGTGTGAATATTCTCATAGAGAGACTGGAATTGATATCCACCCAGGCGCTCACCTAGGGGAGGCTATTTTTATCGACCACGGGACAGGTGTTGTTATTGGTGAAACTGCAGTTATTGGAGATAATGTAAAAATATATCAGGGTGTAACCCTTGGGGCTTTAAGCTTTCCCAAGGATGACTGTGGGCATATCATAAAAGGAGCCAAGCGACATCCCACTATTGAAGAGAATGTTACCATATATGCAGGAGCTACGATTCTTGGCGATATTGTAATTGGAAAGGATTCAATAATCGGCGGTAATGTTTGGATCACAGAAACCATGGCACCTAGAAGTAAGGTGACCATGCGGGCTCCAGAGCTGAGAATTAAAAGGAAATAGGCTCATGTGAAATGTACAATTTTAATCCCACCAAGGTGGGTTTTATTTTCCGTTCCTTTGGGTACTAATTATACCATACCTTGTTGCCCTGCGACAATTTGCAGTCAACAGATTAGTGGTGGCTTGCTTCACACATCATCACCGATGCATCATACCAGCAAATGGATTTTCTGAAGATTTTTTATAGTCTGCGTACTGAGATTCTGACAGTATCTCTTTAGCACCATTATCTATATTATTCTTACGTTGTGCAAGTTCATCAGGTGAGAGTATAAATCTTTCAGCGTTACTTACTTGATTTTCGCTGTAGAGATTCTCCATTGCTACACGCTGGTCATTTGACATCGGGTTGTCCTTTAAATTTACACTAAGATCTGCCATGTAATAATCTTTCTGTTCATTGTCACGTTTCTCTTTGGCGTCAGCAAGGAATGCTGCACTTGAAAGGTCTGAAATCTGATTTTCTGTATTCTGCTTAATATCTGCCAGTTTTTCTCGTGTTGCATCATCTATGTTTCCTGACATACCACCAGCCTCCATCATCGTTTCCATAAACTTTGACTGAGATTCAGCGATAATTGAAGCAATTTCAGTTTGAGTGTCCTCATCTATTCCATGTTTCTCAAATAGCTCTTTCAAATATGCCTTACTTCTTGCTGTCATTTGTTTGCTCATCATCTCTTTAAATTTAGAACTTTGGAGAAAATTTGTTAATTCTTTTCCTGCATCTTTCCAGTCGTCCTTATTTACTGCTTGTTTATGTTCTTCGCTAATTGAATCTATCACTGCAATCGGAGCTGTCGTTTTCTCTTTTTTCGGTTTCTGCTTTGTCAGTGTTGTTTTTTTGATTATCGTCGATTCTGTGTCTTTTTGCGTGATAATAATAATAGCGACACATACAGCAATCGCAATCACAGTAACAATAATCATTGCTACCATTGATTTTTTTTCATTTCCCATTTTCTTACTCCTAAAGTATTTATTAAATATTTCCCACTTTGAAAATTACTTTATATGAATTGATGGGGAAATCAAGATAAATTATATATTTTTTATTAGATAATCATCTTGTATTTTTAAATTCATTATGCTAACTTTGAGTATGATTGAATTTATAAATGAGTATAAAAGTTTTTTCTGGATATTAGCGGCAGCTTCCACTTTGTTGTTTCTGCTTTCACTTCTCCTGATTCCGCTGTTTTTTATTCGTATCCCTGGGGACTATTTTATGCGTAATGAAAAATCATCAGAGAAGGCCACGAAATCTCCTCTAAAAATAGTATTAATAATTTTTCGTAATTTTTTGGGGTGGTTGCTTATGATCTGTGGGGTTGCAATGCTTTTACTGCCAGGGCAGGGGTTTTTGACCATTATTATCTCTCTCACATTGATAGATTTTCCACATAAGAGAAAATTTGAATACTATCTTATATCCCGCCCGTTGATAATTAAGACTATCAATCGGTTACGCAAAAAAGCTGGAGTTGCTCCGTTGCGGTTAGTCAGTGCCCTGCGTGAGTAGACATCGAGGCAGTTTATTACTTTTTAAAAAAGTATTTTCATTTGAAAATAATGTTTTTAGGGTGTATGTTTCTTTTATTAATTAGTGCAATCAATAAAATATTTATTTTTTAAATTGAATAAATCTTTTTTGTAAAAAAAGTTTAAGAATTTAGGAAAATAGGAGAAAGAAAAATGAAACATCGCAGACTACTACAAGGGCTTACGGTCATCATGTTGTTGGCAAGCCTTCAAGGCTTTGCCGCCAAGATAAAGAAAGGTCCCTATCTTATTTTACCCAATAATCCAGAGAAGATGTGCGTAATGATTCAAACGGACAGCTCACCTATGACCTCATCGATTCGCTGGGGGACAACGACGGATTACAGCACCGGGACTGCTGATATGGAACTCCTCGGAGATGACCATCAATACAGGAAGATAATTGAAGGACTCGTTCCGAACACACGCTATTTCTATGAGGTTGACTTAGATGGAACCAAACACACGGGCTCATTCCGATCCGCACCAGCCGTAGACGGAAAAAGCGCAGTACTTTATTTACTCGGCGATACTCGGAGTAGGCCAGACTGGGTGAATGAGCTTCAGCAGGCGATGCTTGAGGATATTAATGAGGATGTAGAGAGGCGCGAGGGTATCTGGCTCCATTGCGGAGACTGGGTTGGGACCGACGGCGAGGATAAATGGCAAGGTAAATTCTTCAACCGTGACTATAAATTTACGTTAGAGACCATGCGCCGTATACCGATCATGGGCTGTCGCGGGAATCATGAAGACGGGGCTCAAAATTATGGCAAATATTGGCCTTATACAAAAACGGTTGAAGAAACGACCGTCCCTGTTCCGGATGCGGACAAACATTATTACTCGTTCGACCATGGTCCAGTTCATGTTGCTATACTTGACTGCTATTTAAAATACGATACAAATTCTACTCAATACAAATGGTTACTCGCTGATCTTAAGGCATCGAACAAACCTTGGACAATATTACAATGGCATGTGCCCGCTTACACTGCAGGAGGCCATGGTGATCGTGGTAATCTGCAAATTCTAGTCAAGAACCTACAAGAAGCTGGGTTAAAGATCGATGTCGTAAATACCGGACATAGCCACTTTTACGCCCGTGTTGAAGTCGACGAAGTCGTCTATCTTACAACTGGCGGCGGCGGTGTAAATAGAACCGCTGGGCCCAGCAAGCCCGTAGGAAGGATAAAAGCTTCATATGGTGGCCTTAGCTTCGCACGCATAGAAATAGATGGAAGTAACCTTTTGGGTGAAGTGAAAAATGAAAAAGGTCAGGTGGTTGATTCCTTCAGGGTGGTCAGGGGGCCTAGATTGGTCTACGGAGAACAATATTACAAAGAAGGCAGCCAGAATGATGGAAGCATAAATGAAAAACAGAAAACTTTAATCACGGTACAAGAGGCAAATTTCGCGGCTGACATTACCTCGGGCGGTTATATTACAACTAAAAACTTGCCAGAAGGGTTGAAAGCAGTTTTCGTGCGTGATTCTGACACTCAAGTCACCATGTCACTCACAGGAAAAGCTATAGAACATGGCGATAAAGGTATTGAGGCGTTTCAGGTTGTCTTTGCCGATAAGGCATTCAATGGTACGACAGCAAAAGAGGTCTCTTTTACGACCAAGGACTGCTACATAACCTTCAAAAATCCGAAATTTAATTTAGACGGCGATGGCTGGCGCTACATGAAAGGGACGGTTGAACCCCCAGCCGATTGGAATACGTTGGCGTTTGATGACTCTGCATGGTTGTCCGGGAAGACTCCCTTGGGTTATAATGATAAAGAAGACAGAGCTAGGT
>JAUUYH010000183.1 GCA_030590505.1 Kiritimatiellota bacterium | reverse complement strand
TTGAGAAGATGGTTCGTTTCAGAACTCTCGGGTGCTACCCGCTTACAGGGGCAATTGAATCAAATGCGATAACCGTGGAAGAGATTGTTGAAGAGATGCTCCAGACAAGAGTGAGTGAACGTTCTACAAGAATGATTGATCACGATGGGGACTCCTCAATGGAGCAGAAGAAACGTGAAGGATATTTCTAAAAAATTAATCTGGCAGAAAGCATCTGCCGAAAATAAAAATGGATGCAAATAATGAATATAGATAAATTTCTGGATAGTCATGAGAAAAAGGATCTTCTAAGATTCTTAACCTCAGGATCGGTGGATGATGGTAAATCCACACTGATAGGACGCTTGCTGTATGATAGCAAACTCATCTTTGAAGATCAGCTCTCAACTCTGAAAAATGATAGCGATAAGATGGGGACTACGCAGGATTCAGGCGAAATAGATTATGCGCTGTTGCTTGACGGCCTAAAGGCGGAACGCGAGCAGGGTATCACAATCGATGTGGCTTACAGATATTTTGCTACACCGAAACGTAAGTTTATTATCGCAGATACTCCGGGGCATGAACAATACACTAGAAATATGGCTACAGGTGCCTCAACTGCGAATCTCGCAATTGTGCTTATTGATGCTAGGCATGGTGTTATGACTCAGACGAAACGTCACTCTTTTATCAATTCACTGCTTGGAATAAAGCACTTGATTGTAGGTATTAACAAGATGGATTTGGTGGATTACTCAAAGGAGATATTTTTTGATATTAAACAGCAGTTCTCTGACTTTCTTGATAGTGTTGATATTCCGGATGTACGGTTTATCCCTATGTCTGCATTGAAGGGGGATAATGTTGTTGATCGCTCTAAAATAATGGATTGGTATGAAGGAGATACACTGATTGAGACTCTTGAGAATGTTAACATTACAAATGACCGTAATTACGTTGATTTCAGGTTTCCAGTTCAGTATGTGAATCGCCCGAATCTTGATTTTAGAGGATTCGCAGGAACGATAGCATCGGGTATTGTAAAAGTGGGCGATAAAGTTAAGGCTCTGCCGTCAATGAAAGAGTCCAAAATTAAGGAGATTGTTACTGCGGACGGTAATCTTGACGAAGCGTTTCCGCCTATGGCAGTAACATTGGTGCTGGAAGATGAGATTGATATCAGTAGTGGCGATATGATTGTTCACACCAATAATGTGCCTAAGGTTAGTAATCACTTTGAAGCCATTGTGGTATGGATGAATGAAGATGTCGCCAAGCAGTCTGCAAAATATATAATCCGACATGCGGGGCAGAATATCAATGCACGAGTTGATGCGATAAAATACAAAATTGATGTTAATACTCTTTCGAAGCATGTGGCTGAGTCTCTGGAGCTTAATGAGATAGGGCGTGTAGTTGTCTCGACAAGTAAGCCAATTTTCTATGACCATTATTCAAAAAATAGAGAAACAGGCAGCATTATTTTTATTGACCCTGTTAGCAATACAACAGTCGGTGCTGGTATGATTCTTGAAGGAGTTTCACCAGATAACCTACCGGGCGAAGATCGTGAAATAAATTCTTTGCAGGATCATGTAGAGAAGAGAGAGTTATTGTGGGACAGCGGACTTGTCTCAGAAAAAGAGCGTATTATTCGAAACCGTCACAAAGGTAAAACGATTCTGATCACCGGTGCTAAAAATGCAGGACAGCACAATGTTGCAAGAAATCTTGAAAAAGAGTTATTCAAATTGAATATAAACTCATACTATCTTGGAAAACGCAATATTACCGAAGGGCTTGATGCTGACATTGGTGATGCATTCTGGGATCATGACGAACATATACGAAGAGTTGGTGAGCTGTCAAGGATTCTAACAGATGCAGGGTTGATTTTTATAACCCCGATTGAAGATATAGACGACTACGATCTGGAAAAGATAAAGGTACTTACTTCACCGTACGAATCTTTGGTTATAAATATCGGGCAGTCAAAGTTTGAGAAATTTGAACCAGATATAATAGTGGGTGATAGCGTTGATATTGCTAAGATCATAAACTCTGTTTTAAAACTTCTCTCTGATAAACAGGTTATTCCTGATTATGTGATATAGGCACTTTGATAAGTTACAATTAATGAGGAGACAAGATGGGTACACATACTTTAAAAGCAGGTCAGGGAAGTTATTTGCCTGATTTAAAGCAGGCTGTTGGGCAATATATTGCTGGAGATATATCGTCCGCGGATCTGAAGCATACTGCAGCGCCATTTGGGATTTACGAACAGCGAGATGGAATGTTTATGGTGAGAATTCGGATAACCGGCGGACATCTTACTTTGCGAAGTTCGCAGATTATCGCAGATGTAATGCGGCAATTTGATATTGGATTTGTTCATCTGACAACTCGTCAGAATCTGCAGTTGCATGGTGTGGCTGCAGAAAATATCTGTTCGATCGTTGATCGTTTGGTCGAACAGGGGATTCCGTTCAGGGGAGGTGGCGGAAACACCTATAGAAATATTATTGTCTCTACGGAGAGCGGAATTGCCCCCGATACGGTTTTCGATGTTCTCCCTTATGGTAATGCTTTAAATGATTTTATGCTCTACTATGAGAAGGCATTTGACTTGCCGCGCAAGTTGAAAATTGGTTTTTCTGCATCGCCAGCAGATAGAATACATGCCGATCTTCAGGATTTGGGATTTATTGCAAAAATTGATGATGGTAAAAGAGGTTTTGAAGTTTATGCCGGGGGTGGAATGGGAAAGAACAGTCGTCGAGGCATAAAACTGTTCAATTTTTTACCTGAATCAGATTTTGCGAAATGCGCACAGGCAATTACCGACCTTTTTTATGATTATGGAGATAGGTCAAATCGGAATAAGGCACGGCTTCGTTATCTTCTTAATGTAATTGGAGAAGAGGACTTTTATGATCTCTGTATGAAATATTTCAATAAAAGTGATGTAGAACTGAAAATTAACAAAGAAGATTTGCGAACATCGCAGGAGATCATTTTGCGAACTTCGCAAAATTCAGATAGAGAAAAGCCTCTGTCGAATGCAGTTGGTGAGTGGAGTGCTTATGCCGCTTCTGATACACTGTTTGGTGATAATATAAAAACATTAACCCTCTTTGTTCCGCAAGGAGATCTGAAAACGGATCAATTGGACAAAATTAATAATTTACTTAAACTTCAGAATCTCAATTATCTGCGAATTTCGCAGACTCAGGACTTTGTTTTGCCACCTCTTTCTATTTCTCAGTTTTCTACGATCTATTCATATTTGAAAAATGAACTTGGTGGAATTGATCTGACTCTGGACTCATTCAGAGGACACGTTCTTTCATGTATCGGTTCAAGTGTTTGTAAAATAGGAGTTGTAAATGCTCCCTCATTTGCATCTTTAATTGCCAATGCCCTCGATAATCATTTCAGAGATAAAGCAGGTGAGAAATTACTGTTTATTAAAAATATGCTAAATGAAATCCGTATCTCTGGTTGCCCGAACTCATGTTCTGGCCATTTTTCTGCAAAAATTGGCCTTTATGGAATGAAAAAGAGAGTTAATGATCAATTAATTGAAGGAGCTCTCTTGAAATTAGGTGATGCAGAAGCTAAATTTATACCTGTATCAGAACTTTCTTCTGAAATTCTGAAGTTAAGCACAAGTACTGATGCAATAAAAGCGTAACCGTTAAGCTTGGAAAAAGTGGCTTGCCACTAATGTAGCATAACCGTCTCGGTTGTGAATTCGCTCGGAGGCGTCTCGCCTCCACACGAAGTAACAAACGTGAATAAGAAAATCCAAGCTCAAGGATTACATGAAAGCCTAGCAAGATATGGCTGTGAAAATTTAATTGTTATAGTCTAGTAAATGAGGATAATATGATTGTTTTAGGTGTGGATACAGCGATTCGGTGTACTGGTTATGGTGTGATAGATATTCAGCATGGCGATAAAATTACCATTCTTGACTGTGGAGTAATTAAAAATCCTCAGAAAGCGCCGCATAGTGAATGTCTGCGGAGAATTGCTGGCGGTATTCGCGAACTTGTAAACACTTACTCTCCTGATGCAGCATCAATTGAGGGTGTCTTCTTTCAAAAAAATATAAAAACGGCTATGATCCTCAGTCTTGCTCGGGGAGCCGTAATTGCGGTGTTAGCAGAACATGGTATTGCATCATACGAATATGCTCCGCGTAAGGCAAAAATGGCAGTTGTAGGTACCGGCACAGCTTCAAAAGAGCAGATAGCTGCGATGATCGCAGCTATGACAGGACTTACAGTTGATAAAATGCCGTTGGATTCTACCGATGCCATCGCACTGGCTATGTGTCATGGTCAGGTCGCAGTCAAACCTGGCGGTCTAGAGTTCCTACCTAAATCAATTTGATACGACCAATACTCTCTCTGATTGGATTTTGGTGTTGGAAATCTTTCTTTTAATCTAAACTCCTTTTTCTTATTCCTTGTATTTCTTTATTTCTTTATTTCTTTCGATGTTCGATGTTGGACGTTCGATGTTCGATGTTCGATGTTCGATGTTCACTCCTTCTCTTTCTTCATTCACCGACTTTAGAACTCCCGCACTCTAGCACTTCAGAACTTCTTCCTCTCTTCAAGTACGTTAGGCATGATAGTAATCCGTCACTTCGTTCGGGGACCTGCCTGACATAGCGTAAAAAAACAAGCATAAAAATATGCCCTTCCAGGGCCTGCAAGACTTATCAAAGGACTTTTCTTATTCCCCATCTCTTGCCCCATGTCAGACAGGAATGTCTAACGTACTTCAGAAGCCTTTCAGGTATGATTACTATCATCTCTAACGTACTTGGGCTTCGCACATTTTATTTACTTCTTCTCTTACTCATTGTCTTACT
>JAUUYH010000086.1 GCA_030590505.1 Kiritimatiellota bacterium | reverse complement strand
CATTACATGGGGACTCGCAGTTTATCAACTTACCTGGAATCTGCGAGATTCGCAGAATATATACAGGAAATATGACAGGAAAGGTGACAGAAAAGATAATAGCCTTAATTATTGCGTGAATGTTATAACATATACATAAGTTGAAACATTCACAGCAGTAAAAGTAAGATTTTTCTATTTTTTCGTCAATTATATACGGAACGATTAATTATAGATAAATGATAACTGTTACCGTCTGGTTTACGCAACAAGCTAGGCATTAATTAATAAACAAAAGAATAGGTTTTAGTGTAAAATAAAATATGGATAATGAAAAAATAGCATTTCCTTTTTGTTCTTCCAAATTTTTTCTTTCTCTAAATCCTAAAATTGTCAAAGAGTTAACGTATTTGAGAAAAGCTGTCCCTTTGTCTCTCTTCTGTCTCCTTGACTCTAATTTTTTTACCATCAACAATTTTACCATTCAAACGTTTAATTGCAGCTAGTGCATCTTTTTCGTCAGGAATGACTGCAAATGCAAAACCTTTGGACTTGCCTGTTTTAGTGTCAAGAACCAATTTGCATGAGGTAATATTGTTATTCGTCAGTAGTGCACTCAAATCTTCTTGTGAAGTGCTTCGACTTAGATTCCTTAATAATAATTTCATATAATCTCCATCTATTTTTCTCTGATATCGGGGGCTGTCTATTTGGCAATTCCCCATCGGTTGTTAAAATTCGCTATTTGAACAATGACGACCTACCACTCTATTAAGTGTTTCATTAAAACAAGACTAGAAAGTCATCATGAGTAAATGTAACGTGCTATCAGCACTAAGTCAAGCGTGATAGGGCATTTTGATAATCCGATCATTCAGCGTTGCGTCATACACAAGGAACGCAATGGAAGGAATGCAAAAAATCCATACCATGTTGCGTTGGCTTTTACAATTATACGGGGACTCGCAGTTTGTCAACCTCTCTTGAATCTGCGAAGTTCGCAAAAACCACAATAGCAGAAATACTTAGATATGCCGAAATATGCAAAGTCAAGAATGTTATAATGCCATATATCGAAGGGGTTTTATGAGTCAACAACATATTACAAATATGGTAGAAAAATAATCATGCATCCAATACATTAAGAGTTTTTACCACACATCTTTTTTATTTGCACTTGCTAATATCTCTATTGGCTCTATTTTAAAAAAGGTTGAATCAACCTAAGGAGATATATTATGCCGAATCAGTTAGCAAAGAATAAACGTCGAAAAAGTCTCGCTGAACACGAGGCTGTCCTGGCAGCACTTGAAGAAGTTGCACGTATTGAGGGGACCAGTTCAATGGCGCTGATGCGTGAAGCTATACGTGACAAAATTCGAAAGCATGTATCTGATGCTTTGCAGGCCAAGAGAATTCGTAAAGTAGTTATGTCATGTGCACCCAGGCATGATATGCAAGTTGCTTCGGCAAGGCAGCTTTCGTGTTTGAAACGCAGTCAGAGGGCGTTTGATCAAATTCTTCTGGATTTAAAACTAACCGATCCTGAAAATATAGAGTCTATGAATTCAATAGTGTCACCTAGCAATAAAATACGCATTATAGAATTGGAGCATAGTGATGTTAGCAAAGAATAAAAAGGGAGCAGTGCCAAGACCACTGAAAGATTTTGCTGCAGTATTGGCAACGGATGAACCTCTTTTTCTTGTGGGTGGGCAAGCGGTAAATCTGTGGGCACTTTACTATAGAGAACGGACTGTCGGGCTTCAGCCAAACTCAACATCAAAAATATCTTCGTTTATTAATAAACGTTTAATAAGGAAGTTGCCACCACTATAAACTCTTTGAGGAATTAATTATTTTCTATGACAAATACAAACACTCAAATCACAAAAAATGTTTCTGGTGGGCAGACTGGGGGAGATCGGGGTGGCTTGGATGCGGCAATTGAGATTCACTTAGGGAAAAATGGTAAGCAATGACAATAACTAAATTATATATGGCCCCAGTTAGGGGGATTACAGATATTATCTACAGAAATGTGTTTCATAAACATTTTTCTGGTATTGATACTGCAATAACCCCTTTTATTACCACTGTTCATGGAGATCAAATAAAAAGTTCTCAGAAGGAAGAATTTATCTCTAACGACAACCTTATCCCTATTATTCCTCAAATAATAGGAAAGAGTCCAAGTAACTTTATAACGCTTGCAAAAACAGTGTTTGATCTTGGAAATGCAGAGGCGAACTGGAACCTTGGATGTCCATATCCTACAATGACAAAGAAGCGGTGTGGGGCAGGGCTTATTGCTCATGCAGATTTGGTTGATCAGTTTCTCGACACCGTCTGTAGTGCTATTCCGAATCGTATCTCAATAAAAGTTCGCTTGGGATTGCTGAATAGAGATGAACTTGAGAATCTCATACCGTTGTTTAATCGCTACCCCATAACAGAGATTACAATTCATCCGAGAACTGGCAAGCAGATGTATGGCGGGGTTGTGGATCTTGAAATGTTTGAACTTTATAAGGAACAACTTCTAATTCCTGTTATATATAACGGTGATATTACTACCCTTGATCATTTTCAGAAACTCAAGGCCCGATTTCCGAATCTGAATAAATGGATGCTTGGGCGCGGGTTATTCTCTAATCCAATGTTAGCTCAAGAGATCAAGAGAGGTGTTTGTACAGATGCAGCAGAGCGAACCGAGCGTATTATTAAATTTAGTGATGAATTACTTTGCTGTTACAGAAAACGTTTATCGGGTGATACACATTTAATGCAGAAAATGGTTGCACATTGGGAGTACTTACATCAATGTTTCCCACAAGGCAAGAAGATATATAAGCAACTCAAAAAGAGTTTAACCACTAATCTGCACTAATCTGCACTAATAAGAAAGTAAGAATAGAAGACGGATAATTGCGTCCCCGAACGGAGTGACGGATTACTATCATGCCTAACGTACTTGAAGAGGAAAAATACAAAGATTTAGATTAAGACAATGATTAAGACAAAGAGTAAGAGAAAGATTAAGAGAAGAAGGACATAAAATGTCCGAAGGGCTTCTGAAGTACGTTAGGCATGATAGTAATCCGTCTCTACGTTCGGGAACCTGTCTGACACAGGTAAGAGATGAGGAATAAGAAAAGTCCTTTGACAAGTCTTGCAGGCTCTAGAAGGGCATGTTTTTATGCTTGTTTTTTTGCGCTATGTCAGGCAGGTCTCCGAACGGAGTGACGGATTATAATCATGCCTAACGTACTTGAAGAGAACACTACGTTCGGGGACGTGAAATTCGTTGTTCTATTCTTAATCTTTTTTTTTAGTGTTACCCACTAATTTAGGTAAAGACCCACATTTATAGGTTGCAATTTATTGCATCGGGTATATATTATTTCTTTAATACAAGTATTGGAAGTCATAATGAAATTTATTTTTGGATATATTCTCTCATATATATATATATTAGGCATTGTACTAATTCCTACTCTTCATCAAGCAGGAATAGTTATGCCTCATTCTGTCGAGCCCACTCATTCTCTTTGCTCCCATACTGAATCTATTGAAGATGATTCTAGCAATGATGGGGCGGGTAGCTTTTATGATGATGAGGTATGTCTCCTCTGTGCATTAGCTTCGACCTTGATTCATTCGCCTGAAACTTCAAGTTTTCAACTTGTACTGTTTGAAAAAACGGATATAAAAAATTCGCAATTAAAAAAGATCTCACAAACTTATTTAATCTTATCTCATTCAAGAGCTCCTCCCTTTCTTCCTTTTGTCGAGTTAGCATAATAGTTTTTTTCTTCCTGAAAAACACAATCTCATCTGGCTCTCTCCTTTCTTATTAATCTCATTATTATATAATGCTGATTTACAATATCTTTAACTCATTTATAATTATTTTTTATGGCACACTCTTTTCTTAAAAAAATGTTAGAAACGGAATCGAACCGTTTTCAATTGCAAATTGTATCCTGCCTGCTTGGCGGGGTTTTACTCCTGAATTATTTTATTGCTTCTTTTATTTTCAAAGACGATACGATCTATTCACTTCTTGCTATTGCGTCTGCTCTTTTGCTTGGAGTTCCTTTAGTGTGGCAGGCACTCATAGATCTTTGGCATGGACGTGCTGAAATGAATGAACTTGCGGCGTTAAGCTTCCTGGCTTCGTTCTCTATTGGTGAATACCCGACAGCAGCGATTATTGCTTTTTTCATGGTCATTTCTCAACTTATAGAGTATCGTTCGCAGCTAGGTGCTAGAAAAAATATTGAATCTCTCTTACGCCTCTCTCCAAATAAAGCATTTCGTCTTGATAATGGAAAAGAGATTGAGATCGAGTGTTCTGATCTTAAAAAGGGAGATCTTGTGCGGGTGCGTCCTGGGGAGAGTATCCCGAGTGATGGCATTGTTATAAAAGGGATAAGCTCTATCAATGAGGCAATGATAACGGGAGAGTCTCTCCCTGCAGAGAAGGAAAAGGGGAAATGTGTCTTCGGTGGTTCAATTAACGTCTCCGGTGTGTTGGACATTGAGATCACCTCAGTTGCCTCCGATACGACATTGGCGAACATAAAAAAACTTATTTTAGAGGCTGAGGACAGTAGTACACCTGTAATGCGCATGATTGATAAATACGCAAAATGGTACACACCTATAATACTTACGCTTGCCGCAATGATTCTCTTTTTTACACGAGACATTAATCGCGCAATCTCTATTTTGATTATTGCCTGCCCATGTACAATCTTACTATCTGCTCCAACCGCTCTGGTTGCCGCATTAAGTTCAGCCGCACGCCTTGGGGTGATTATCAAAAATATTACAGCACTTGAAGTCGCAAACAGTGTAGATTCTATTATTTTTGATAAAACAGGAACATTAACAACTGGAAAACTCAGTGTGGGATGCATAAAATCGTGCGGGAAACATGATGCCGACTCTCTTCTTGCTCTCGCTGCTAGTATCGAATTTCATTCCCGTCACCCTGTCGCAAAAGCTATTTTATACGAAGCGGAAAAAAAGAATATCAAAATCATCGATTCTAACCATTTTAAAGAGACCTCAGGATTAGGAGCAAGTGCAGTGATTGGAGAATCTAACATCCTTATTGGAAGGGCTGCCTGGCTTACAATGAATGATGTCACACCTCCAAAGGAGAATAATATAGATTTTGAAAAATATAATATTCTCTATATTACTGAAAATAAAACGTTGATTGGTTGGATTGGATTAGAAGATGCTATCCGGCCCGATGCTCAGAGCATGATTCAAACACTTAAGAAGAGATCTATTAAAAATATAATTATGATGACAGGTGACCGCTGGAGCGTTGCTAAACGTGTTGCGGAGAAACTAGAATGCGATCTCGAAGCAGAGGTGATGCCGAATGAAAAAATGGATCGTGTAGTAGAGATGAAGGAACAGGGAGCCATTGTGGCTGTTGTCGGCGATGGTGTTAATGATGCACCTGCTTTGGCCTCGGGTGATATTTCAATTGCAATGGGGGCTGCTGGAAGTGATGTCGCAATTCACTCTGCGTCAATTGTGTTAATGAATGAAAAATTAGACAGAATCCCGTTTATTCTTAAACTTTCGCACTCATCAATCATTATTATGCGCCAAAATCTTACATTTTCTGCATTATATATTTTAACACTAATCATTTTAAGTGCGAGTGGGGTTATACACCCTATTCTTGCGGTTATCATGCACACGGCAAGCGCATTTATCATAATTTTAAACTCTGCACGACTTTTAAGAGAAGGAGAACATTTATCATGAAGCCAGAAAATCAATCTCATTCAATTTACACACAAACCATTGCCTTGCAAGCTCTTATTTTTCAGACATTTTTGGCTATTGCCACCATTGTCTTTGCATTCTGGATTAACTCCCCACTGTTCGAAGCAATTGCATGGCTTACCGTCTCAGCAATTCCTGTATGGATATCTCTTTTTATAAAAGAAAAAATGGCTCTAAGAGAGACGTCGAGTCAGCAAAATCCAAATACTGAAAAAAAGAGTAATAAAATACGCAAGATAGCTATTTACCTTAAAAAGGGAGTCTCTCACATTGTTGAGTTTCTTTTTATTGGCGTATTGCTCTATAGTGGATATTCTATTTTTAGCAAAACACTAAAGCTAGGAGCTGACGCAACCACATATACAGGCAAGATTTTAATTATCCTTGCCATCTCTGCCGTTTTCTCATTCATCGCATTAACGACTCTCTTTTATCTCAGACAGGCAATTAAAAAATTCCAAACAAATACAATGCTAGTTGCTGGAGTGAATTTAATTAGTGCCATATCTCTCTTTTTCTGCATTGGCTCCATTGTACTATGTGGTGCATATTTAAAAATCCCTAAAATCTTTTTCTATGCAACATTATTTATTTCAGGATTTAATATTTTCCTTGCAAGTGAAACATTACTTAAAATCTTGTTAAGATTTTTCACTCCGCATATTAAAAACGAGGAGCATCGACCAGCTTATGATTCCTATCTTTATGGAATGGTCCAAAATCCAGCTAATATTAAAAAAACATTTACAAATGTAATCAATACTCAACTGGGATTTGACATCTCTAAAAGTGGCTTTATGCGCATGAGTGCAAGTCTGGCTCTTCCCTTTCTTCTTTTATCCATTATTCTCATAATTGCTATCTCTTCAATTACTCTTATCAAACCATATGAGAAAGGAATTGTACTGCGATTTGGAAACATAACAGACCGAATACTGGAGCCAGGGATTCACTTCACCGCTCCGTGGCCTATTGATCTTGTGAAAAAAGAAGATGTCTGGATGGTTAGACGAACACATGTCGGTTCGCATCAACCAAAAGATCTAATGGGGAATATCTATATAGAGGGAAAACCTATACTTTGGACAAATCTTCACGGGGTTGTCTTGGATGAGCTTATGATTACAGCACCTCCTTCTGATTTGATGGAAAAAACTGGCTCCACAAAAGAGAATGAAAAGTCCCCGTCAATATCTCTTGTCGGTGCAGATATCCTAGTCGAGTATCGCATAAAAGATATTAAATCATATCTATCATTTTGCGGAACTCCGAATATCTACTTTAAGCAAATTGCTGAAGCAGAGTCTTCGCGTGCTCTCTATCAATATGATATAGATGAACTATTTAGTGAAGGACAAATTATTTTGCCTCAACCATTAAAGGGGAAAATTCAGGAAGCAGCCGACAAGGCAGGTCTTGGAATCAAGGTTCTCAATGTTGGTATCGGGGGGATGCATCCGCCACAGGATGTCGCTGCTGCTTTCCAGGAAACAGTTGTCGCACTTCAGCAAAAGGAGACTACGATAGAATACGCAAAACAGTATGCCTTAAAACAGATAATTGAGGTAGCAGGTGGAGTGGAAGTAAGTAATAAATTGCTGTTGGCTATAGAAAAACCTACAACAACACATTCTCCAGAAGAGATACTAGAGACATGCAGTGGTTATGCTTCTGAAATTCTTGCCAATGCACATTCCTACCGCTGGCAACAGGAAAACAAAGAACACGGAAAAGCTATTCGTTTCAAAAAGAAGCTTCTTCTCTATAAAGAATCACCAGAACTATATATAAAAAGTTACTATATGTCACTATTGGAAAAAAATATAGGATATGCCAAGAAATTTATTCTTGTTGGAAAAAGAAAAGAACTAACATTTCGCTTTAATTTTACAGATCTAAACTAGGAGTCTCTCATGAAACGTACATTTCTCTTTATATCGGCCATAGCTTTAATCGCTATATTCATAGGATATATGATATCATTTCAGGTTAATTTTGATCAATCAGCCATACTTATAACTTTTGGAAAAGTATCTGAGAATAATGTGATAAATGCCGACGGAAGCGATGCTGGGCTTCATTTGAAATACCCTTGGCCCATTCAGAAAGTGAAAACATTCGATCGACGACTCTTTATTCTTAATGACCGCCTGGAACAACAAGAGACAAATGATAAACAAGTTGTCATACTTAAAACATATGTAGCATGGAAAATAGTTAATCCGTTAGATTTCTATCGCTCCCTAAGAGATATAGAAGGAAGTGAACGTTTTCTTAAAGAACGTCTTAGAAGTGCACGCTCTGAAGTAGGACGTTTTGCATTTGATGACCTTACAAATGTTAACCCACAAAAACTAAAAATAAAAGAGGTTGAAGCAGCAATGCTTAAGCGCATGATGTCTGACCTAAGCCAGCAAAATTGTGGAATAACAATTAAAACTCTTGGGATTACACGCATCATTCTTCCTAAACAAATTACAACCTCTGTTTTTGAAAGGATGAAACGTACGAGACAACGTATTGCGCAAACTGCACGTTCTCAAGGCGATGCTATTGCACGAAGAATACGAGGTGTCGCGGAGAGAGATAAAGCACGCATTATGTCATTTGCAGAACAAGAAGCTCAATCCATTCGTGCAGAAGGTGATGCAGGTGCAGCCAAATATTACAAAATCTTTAATGAAAACAAAGAGTTTGCTCTTTATCTCCGCAAATTGGAAGCTCTGGAAAAAACCCTATCTAATAATACAACTTTTATGCTGGACACACAATCCATACCATTTGATGTTTTAGAAGAAATTAATGTGGTTGAACCTGGAAAGAGAAACAAGTTGGATGTGAAAAATGAAAAATAAAATCAGCAGAAATAGTGAAGCAATTGAGACTCTCTCTTGTTCTTTGCAAAAAACCTTTAAACTTATTAAAGTGATTCTCTTTTTACTCGCCATTATTTTCTTCTTTAGCAATATATATTGGGTAGAAGAAGGGACTGTAGTTATACACTCTAGATTTGGTAAAATTCTTACAAAAAACGGTGCACCTGCCGTGACTCCTGGTGGACCCTATTTCGCTTTACCATATCCTATCGATAAAATTACAAAAATACCAACTACAATGCAAAACATTTCAATAAATGAAGCCTTTTGGATCAACGATCAGGCTTCAGAGCAACAAACATCAGATATCAAGACTGATACACGCAAAAATCAATCATTCTTAATCCCTGGCATTGACGGTTCTCTGATTACAGGTGACAAGAATATTGTACAGGGGCAGTGGTCGGTGAATTTTCAACTTGACTACTATTCAGAGACTAGCAATATTGGGAATTCTGCGGAACTTTTTGCCAAAAATGTAGGATCAATGCAAAATGCAGAAAGAATCGTTGCAAGTGCTATGAAACGAGCAATTATAGCCACCGTTGCAGAACTCTCGGTTGATGATTTTGTAAGAGGTGATATTGACAATAATAAAATTAAAGAAAATGTTATGAGAACCCTCAAATCCCTCAATACAGGCATTGTCATTAATCAAGTAGCCCCGACAATCTATGCCGTACCCAAAGTCCTTACGGGTGATTTTCAAGCTGTCAATCTTGCACAAAGTGATAAAGCCTCACAGATAGAGAGGGCAAAACGATTCCGCGAGAAAATCCTCAATCAAACTATAGGTTATAATGCTCAAAGGGTGATTGATGCTATCAACACATATGATAAAAACACAAAAAAAATAACAAAAAACGAGAGACTTATTCAGGAAAAAGAGATATCAAATATCCTCAGTTCTTCTGAATCTGGTGGAGAAGTATCTGAACTTCTCAATAAAGCAATTGCATATAAAAGTAAAACACTGGAAAGAATGAAAGGGAAAGCAAAACAATTTGAAAAATTAAGCGATATATATAACAAAAACCCAGAGATACTGAAACAGCATTTGTTTAAAAAAACGCTAGATATACTTGCAAGAAATGCCTCATTCTACTATCTTCCAAGCGATGAAAATAAAACAATCTACATAGAAAATAAAGCGGGGGGAGAATAAAACAATTGAGGTTTAACAATCTGAGGCACATCTCCATTAATAGCCTATTTTATATTTAGATTGATAAACAACATCTTTTCACACAAGTTTTTCAGAACTTTTGATTGCCCTTCAACAGAGTAATCAGAAGCCTGGATAATAAAAAATAAAAAAAAGGCGATCTAATGGGTATAATAAGAACGTTCGCGATTACTCTGTTTTTTTCGGTAGCTGTAGGGTGGACCGCAACAGCCAAAAATTCACAGCCAAAGAAGAGTGCCGTAAAAGTAAAGGCTACACCTGAATCAACGTTAAATTATCTATTTACCACCAAACCAGCCCCTAAGAATTTTTCCGATCTGCAGGATCTATGTTTTGGTATTTGTG
>JAUUYH010000149.1 GCA_030590505.1 Kiritimatiellota bacterium | reverse complement strand
GTGCTGTTTCTGATACACCATAAAAACCCAACTCTTCTGCAGCGGCTATCAACGATAATGGGTTAATATTATATTCACCAATAAAAGCTGGTGCAACTGCAAGGATAACTTTTTTATTACTAGCAATGAGATCTTTTACTCTATCTTCATCATTGCGATATCTTTGAGCTCCAACAGGGCAAATGGCAATACAATCTCCACAGTAAATACAGCGTTCAAGATCAATAGATGCATGATTATCAACCATAGAAATAGCCTTAACCGGGCAATGCCTAACGCACTTATAGCAGTCTTGACAGTCATTTATTTTTGTATAAATTATCCCACTCATAAATTTATGACATCCTGTCTTTAAGGTTAAAATCGTTAGATAAAATGTTTAATATGGAGCTATCTGTAACACTGGCATACTCTTTTTCATTAATGATTACCATTGGCCCTTTAGTACATTTATTAAGACAAAGGCAACCGATTAAACTAATTGCAACATTTTCAGATGCGCTTTGTTCTATAAACTGCTCTAAAGCAATAACTATTTTATTGCTGCCTTTTGAGAAGCAAGAACTCCCCATACAAATTTGAATCTTAATCTCTTCAGTTTTCATTACTCGAAACCTCTCTGTTCTTATGTAGATTAAAAAAACCAGGAAAAAACTGGGGGATAATCCGATTATCAACCAAGCATTAATTATACACTTTAAAGTAGTAAAATTCAAGACGACAATTGATCTTTTTATAAATCGGATTGGGAGAATAGACGATTATTGCGTGCTCTGCTTTGAGGTCGTTCATATTACTTGTGTATGAGAAATTGCTGATGCAGCTGCTGACGCAACTTAGAATATAGTGCTTCTTTCTCATTTGCTGTTTGTTGCTCTGTGGGGCGAATATCTTCAAGTATTTTTGCTGGCTGTTTTGAAAGAAGAATTATTCTATCTCCCAACTTTATAGCTTCATCTATACTATGAGTTATAAAAATTGTTGTTATATTGTTTTTGCTGTGAATTTTCTGTAGTAGATCCTGCAGTTCCATTCTGGTAAAATCGTCAAGAGCTCCAAACGGTTCATCCATAAGAAGTAGACCTGGCTCTGTAACCAGTGCTTGTGCAATAGATGCTCTCTGCCGCATCCCTCCTGAAAGTTCATGCGGAAAGTGTTTTTCAAACGATGCTAATCCAACTGAGTTTAGCATTTCTTCAGCCATCTCACGGCGTCTAATTTTTTCTATTTTTCTAATTTTAAGACCGAACTCAACATTTTTAATTATGTTCAACCATGGAAATAGAGTATAATGCTGGAATACCAATCGTGAATTATTCTGAAGATTAGGTTCTTTAAATTCAAGAATTCCTCCCTGAAGTGGGACTATGCCTGCGATTATATTCAGCAGTGTACTTTTACCGCATCCAGTTGGGCCTAGAATAATGTTCAAATCCCCCTTGCCTAATGTCAGCGAAAAATCATCAAATACTTGCAGATACTGTTTACCATTGTCAAACCCGGCAGAGATATTCTTTAACTCAATAATGTTTTGATTATTCATTTTTATACCTCCTTCCCGTGCCATGAAACCATTTTTTTCAATAGCAGAAGGGTTAAACCATTTAATGATGCTCCGACCACACTAATAATTACCATACAGGCAATAACCACGTTCATCTCAGCTAATCCTGAAGCATAAAAGAGTAGATAGCCCAATCCGCTAGTTGTGCCTGGAAGCATTTCTGCCGCAATAAGAACAAACCAGGAGAGACTGAGTCCTAATCGCAGACCTGTCAGTATCATAGGCAGTGCCGCTGGTAGAAAAACCCTGAATACAACAGTTTTCTTATCTGCACCAAGCGTCTCGGCAAGTGTAATATAATTTTTCCTCACCCCCATAATACCATCACATGTGTTTGTGAAAATAGGAAAAAAAGCACCCCAGAACAGTACAAAGACCATACCAATTTGTACTTCATCAAGGATTGTCCCAGAATAGTCCACTCCAAAAATCTGTGGCAGGGTACGCATTTTAAATACGGCGATGGCAAATGGCATCCATGCAATCGGGCATAATGGGCGCAGGATTTCTATCATTGGTCCGAAGAGTGCCCTTAACCAAGCAGTAGAGCCTACCAGGAGTCCAAAAAACACACCAGTGACTGCTGCAACGGAAAAGCCTATCACAACACGAAGCAGACTTGCCAAAGTATTGGATATAAGTGATCCAGATGCAAGAATATCCTGAAGTGGATGCATTAGGACGGTTAATACACTTAACGGTGTCGGAAAAATCCACGGTTGATTAAATATCACCGCAGTAATCTGCCATATAATTACAACGACTCCTGGAACGATAAAGAATGTTCCGCTCTTTGCTACAGAAATTACTCTCTTTTTATTTCTGCTCGGGTGAGTCTGACAGCAGGGAGAAATCATAAGCACTTTTTCCTAATTTATCTTCTTCTAAGCCCTTAAGTTTGTTAGTAAAGATACCGAGATTATTCATTGCTTTGCACCATACGACCATTGTTTTATGCCACTCAGCCGAAGGGGTCATTGAATATCCGCTTGTTGCAATACTCTTTTTTTCAACATCTTCACTTGTTCCAATCCAACGTGCTGCAATTTTTGCCGCTGTTGTAGGATCATTCTTTATTGTTGCTGTTGCATTACGCATTAGAGTAAGTATTGCTTGCAGTGCCTCTTTTTTTGATTTAAGTGCTTCATTTGAGGCGGCAACACCACAACATGGATGGTTTTTAAAATTGCCTGGAGGAAGATCCTCAAGGTCACTGATGATTTTTAATAATCCCTTCGCTTCGCCAATGGCTGGAAATGGATTATTGCCTGTGTAGCCATCAATTAGCTCGTTTGCAAGAGATATATTCAACTTACCACCACCTTTAACATTAATCAGATGTACCTGTACATTGCGATCTGAAAGATTGCTGGAAAAAGTTATGCCTTCATGCTTTAGTGCATCCTCAAAAATGATTTTTGCAACTGAAGTCGGATTTTTATACCCGATACGAATTGGTTTTTTTGCGATTTTCGCAAATTTTGTAAAATCACTCCAGGTATTGATAGGAGAGTTTTTTGAAACAACAAACATATCACCTTTTGAGTGAAGCGGGGATATAAGCTTTAGGGGTGCTGCTTTATCAATCATAGCAAGAACGGGAGCAATCCCTCCGCATCCCATATCAATAATATTTTGTGCAATGGCTGTAGGCATTTTACTGCCGCCGCCAACTTTAATGATTTCAAGATCTGCGAGTTTTCTTCCATTTTTTAAAAGTGTGTAGAATCTTTTATCCTTCACTGTCTGCAAAGTAAGGCCTCCGCTACTTTTTGAGTATTCATTTGCCATATCAAGTGCAATAAAAAGTGCAAGATGATGATCATGCCCAACATGACCTATTTTTAATTTGACTGCACTTTTCTTCTCCGCCTCACCTCGTAACGAGAACGTAGATGCAAGCACAATGACACACAACAAAAGACAATTTCGCAATATTTTTTTCATTTTCGTTCCTTGTTTTTAATCTTCAATCTCAACATCTTCAATATCAATAACAGAAGAGACAGCTTGTCCCAAAATATCAACATTCACAGTAATAAATGTTGTTTTTCTCCTTTTCATAACAATCCCTGTTACTCCAGCTAATGCTCCACTTTTCACATGGACGACTACACCCTCTACAATTTCAGGCCTGATTATTACAGCTTTTTGCCGTGCAATTAACTCGAACTCCTGCAGTGCATTCAAATCACTTATTAAGCCTTTTTCCGATATATCATCCATCGCAATTCGATAAACAATAGTTCCAGATATCAAAAGAGTTCTGTATAATTCCTCATTTAAAGCACAGAAGATATAGCCTGGAAACATTGGTACCACTGATTCTACCGTGCGACGTTGGTGGCGGCTAACTCTTTTTTTTAGAGGTAGGTAAAAGTGTGTGTCATGGAATTCGCAATATGTGGCAAGTTTTTTCTCCTGCCTAGGCTTTGTTCGTACAGGAGTCCATGTCAGCCCCGCAATCTTTGATATTTCAATTTTTTCTTCGCACATACTTTTTATTCCTACCACTTGGAGTTAATACTATTTTTTTACATTTATTCCTACCAACACACTCCTGAATCTTATGCAGAAGCACCTGTTGCTCTTTCTCTCTGAACTCCATCAACCAAGCGGGATGCAATACTTCAATAAAAAGTGTGGTAGCACTCATTGTTGCGGGTTTCATATATCGAGCAAGTTGTTTCCCTGCAATCCCCTCCCACTTACTCTGAATCTTCTGCAATACTGCTAAGCTTGCAGGAAGAAGTTGCTTTAATGCCTCTTCAATTCCAATACTGATATGCTCGGATGGTGGTAATCTCGAAATTATCTCATTATTTGCACTATTTCTCCCATGCCAATCCGAAAGGATTCCATGCAAAAGATCAGAATCACGTTTTTTTCGAGTTCGTTTTAAAGGAAGAAAGTAGTCTGCCATAATTATCTCTATCCGGGGTGCTTGCCTCTTGGCGTCACCCCGTAAATATTCGAATTGGGACACGACACATAGACCACATCATTCGAAATGGTGCCATCGCCCCACTCCCCATGTGCCTCAAACCGTATGAAAATAATCCAAACGGGGCTCCTAGGGTAGCTTCAAACATCCCTAACGGCAACAACATAAAGCCTGCCAAATCTACAAATACATCCGCCATCGCCCCGACAAAATTAACTGAACCTTTAACAAAATATGGGATCATTGCCTCAACGAGAGGCATGACAATCGGTGCTGCCATCATGGCTAATGATATAGGTTCCATCGCTTTTGCTTCAGGTGCTGGCACCGAAAACAATATAAACAACAATGCGATTGTAATAAACATTTTTGTTGATAATTTAAGCATAATATTTTTCTCTCCTTCAATTATAATAAAATCAATGAATAATATATCCTTATGCGGCGGCATTGCAATTGATATTCATAAATAAGAGAGTTAATCACTTGTTTTTTTTCTATTATAGTCCATATTTTAATATAGAGGGCACTTCTTGCCCAAATAGAATTAATTATGACTTAGGTTTTTTGGGGAGCGGGAACATGCAGGATTTACAGAAAGGTTATGTAATTAACGGAAGATACGAGATAGTTGCCAAACATGGTAGTGGTGCCCTTGGCACAGCGATCTATCTTGGATATGACAACAAACAAAGTTGTGATATTTTAATAAGAATTTTAACCTCAGATTTGCTTTCTGATGAAGAGATGGTCTCGCGGTTTATGCGTGGAGTGGATCTTGCGAAGAAATTAAAACATCCCAATATTTTAGGGGTTATTGATGCTGGCGAAGAGAAGAATATTCAATATTTGATAACAAATTTTGAAAAAGGATTCTTTCTTAATGAGTATTTGGATCATCGAGGAAAATTAGATGAAAAAGAGGCGATACGCCTAATCAAAGCACTTGGTGAAGCTCTTGAATATGCCTGGAAAGAGCAAAAAATTATTCATCGAAATATATCACCCGACACAATACTAGTAGCTAAGGGAAACATCCCCATGCTTACAGATTTTGATCTTGCAAAATCCTTGACTTCAAACTCAAACTTAACTATCCAGGGACTCGCAATCGGCGATCCTCTGTATATGAGCCCAGAGCAAGCAAAAGGCGAAGAGGTGGATTTTCACTCTGACATCTACTGCCTAGGATTGGTTTTTTATCAACTCCTCTCTGGAGCTCCTCTTTTCAGTGATAAATCAAACATGCAGATTCTAAAAGCCCAGGTTTCTGAGAAACATGCACCAATTCAATCAAAAAATAGCGATGTTTCTGATAGATGTGCTACTGTTCTGGATAAAATGCTGGAAAAAGAGGCTAAAGAGCGATATCAATCATGGTCTGACATTATTACTGATCTTGATGCTATCCTTAATAACAAAAAATCTAAAGTTGGGCAATCAACTCCTCAAACATTAGCATCTGCACATTACAAAATGCAAGCGGTGGATATGTCCTTACCTGATCAGGCCCCTAAAGCAACACCTAAAACAAAACCAGAGACCCTGATAGAAAAAACCCAAACGATGAATTTCAAATATTCACCCAAATCACAACCGCGCGCCCAAAATAGAAAACTTCTACCACTGGCAATAGGACTAATCCTAGTTGTCGCAGCTGTCGTTATTCTTATTGTGAAGAAAATTAAGGATGATAGCCCAGTGACGTCACAACAAAAAAATACAACTGCTGATTCACCAGTTACTGGACCGCCGCCGCTACCACCGGCACCGTCAGCACTTGATCATGAGAATAAATCTGTCTTGATATCGGAAAAACAGCAAAAATATCGAGAAGCCTGCATGAATAACTTAAAACAGATAAGTGTTGCTCTTGATATGTATGCAAATATCTTTAACGGTAAATTCCC